>CAXUFZ010000488.1:0-2007 GCA_964250345.1 uncultured Rubrobacteraceae bacterium | reverse complement strand
GGCCTCGCCCGCGCCGGTGCGAGGGTCGGCGTGCTCGGCCGGCGCGAGGAGCGGGCGGCCCGGGCCGTCGCGGAGATAGAGGCGGCGGGCGGGGAGGCGATGGCGCTCCCGGCCGACGTGCTGGATCGCGATCAGTTGGAGGCGACCCGCGACGCGCTCCTCGAACGCTGGGGCCGGTTGGACGTCCTGGTAAACGCCGCCGGCGGCAACGTCCCCGCGGCGACGGTCTCCGACGGGACGAAGGTCTTCGATCTTCCGGAGGAGGCTCTGAGGGAGGTCTTCGACCTGAACCTGCTCGGGACCGTGCTGCCCACGCAGGTCTTCGGCGCGGCGATGTCGCAGGGCCCCGACCCGGAGGGCTCTATCGTGAACGTCTCCTCGATGGCGGCGCAGAGGCCGCTCACGAACGTCGTCGGCTACTCGGCGGCCAAGGCGGGGGTCGAGAACTTCACCCGCTGGATGGCGGTCGAGCTGGCGCGAAAGTACGGCGCGGGCCTGCGCGTCAACGCCCTGGCCCCCGGGTTCTTCCTCGGCGAGCAGAACCGCGCGATGCTCCTCGGCGAGGACGGTGGCCTGACCGCGCGGGGGCAGAAGATCGTGGACCACACGCCGGCCGGGCGCTTCGGAGAGCCCGAGGAACTGGTGGGACCCCTGATCTTCCTCTGCTCCCCGGCCGCCGGGTTCGTGACGGGCGTGGTCGTGCCGGTGGACGGCGGCTTCGACGCCTTCTCGGGCGTGTAGGTACCTCAAACCTCTATCGGACGGCACAAAAAGGAGCATTCAAGACATGAGAAACGTCGTGGTTACAGGCGGGAGCGGTAAGGCGGGGCGGGCGGTGATCCGGGATCTCTTGGAGCACGGCCACGATCTCCTGAACGTCGACCTGCTCTCTCCGAAAGAGAACCTCTGTCCTTTCCTGGAGGCGGATCTCACGGATCTCGGCCAGACGTTCGAGGTCCTCTCCGGCGCGGAGGCGGTGGTTCACCTCGGCGCGATCCCGGCCCCCGGACGCCGCCCGGAGGGCGAGACGTTCCGCAACAACACCGTAAGCACCCACAACGTCTTTTCGGCCGCGGTCTCCCTGGGCCTCGAAAGGGTGGTCTGGGCCTCCAGCGAGACCACCCTGGGGCTCCCCTTCGACCGCGAGAAGCCTCTCTACGCTCCCGTAGACGAGGGGCACCCGCTCTATCCGGAGTCCAGCTACGCCCTCTCGAAGGTCCTCTCCGAAGAGATGGCCCGGCAGCTCAACCGCACGAGCGGCGTCCCATTCGTCGGCCTACGGTTCTCGAACATCATGGAGCCCCACGACTACGAGCGGTTCCCCGGCTTCTGGGACGACCCGGCGCTCCGCAAGTGGAACCTGTGGGGCTACGTGGATGCCCGCGACGCCGCCCAGAGTTGCCGCGCGAGCCTGCAGGCCGACGTCGCCGGCGCCGAGGCATTCATTATCGCGGCGTCCGACACGGTCATGAACCGGTCCAACGCGGAGCTCATGGCCGAGGTCTACCCCGACGTCCCCCTGAAAGACGGAACCGGCGACTTCGACACGCTACTCTCCGTAGGCAAAGCCAGAGACCGGCTCGGTTACGAGCCGGATCATTCGTGGCGCAACCACCTCTGAGACCCGGACACCGCCGGTCCCGGTGTCCGTTAGAAAGATCTGCGCCGTCGGTAAGCGCGCATCTTGGCCCTCGAACCGCACACCTCCATCGAACACCAGCCCCCCGAGCGGTTCTTGGATGCGTCGTAGAAAACCCACGCACACTCCTCGTTGCGACACGCCTTGAGCCGCCGCCAATCCTCGCCGAACGAAGCGCCGGCCACCGCCGCCAGCAATCGGGCCACCACCCCGCCGGCGGCGGTCCCCGGACCAGCAGCCACAAGCTCGGGCACACCTTCCCCATCGAACCGCAGGCGCAGGAGCGCGTCCTCCGCCAACTCATTCAGGGCTTCGGCACTCCTACCCGTCTCGCCCCCATTGTGGGACAAAAGCAGCCCCCGCAACCC
>CAXUFZ010000487.1:0-2024 GCA_964250345.1 uncultured Rubrobacteraceae bacterium | reverse complement strand
CGGCGGTGCCATGCTGCTGGCCGTCCTGTTCGCGGCCCTGCGCGACGCCGGGGCGCTGCTGCGCGTCGCCGCCCCGGTCGCCGGTGCCGCGCTGGTCCCGCTCGCCCTCCTCGATCTGCTCGGGTCTCACGGCGCAGAACGGGAGCCGGATGAAGCGGTCCCCGGGCACGGCCTCGCCGTCGTCGGGGTCGGCGAAGAAGGCGGCGCCGGGCGTCAGCACGAGGCCCACGTCCTTGGCCCGGCCGATCAGGTTCCCCGTGTTCGCGTCCTCGGGCAGCATGACGCTGACGAAGAAGCCGCCGCCCGGGATGAACGCTTGCGCGCCCGGCAGTTCGCGGCGCACCGCGTCGGCCATCGCCCGCCAGCGCGGCGTGTAGAGCGCCTTGAGGTTCTCTATGTTCGGGCCCAGCTTGCCGCGGCGCAGGAACTCGGCGACGGCGGCCTGGGTCGGGAGGGCCGGGGAGAGGTAGGTGTCCTCGCCGAGGGCCGTGGCGGCGTCGACGAGGCTTTCGGGCGCGATCATGAACCCCACCCGCATCCCCGGCGAGAGCAGCTTCGAAAACGAGCTCATCGTGATGACCCGCGAGGCGTCGATCTCGCGCAAGAGCGGCAGGTCCTCGCCCTCGTAGCGCAGCTTCCGGTAAGGGATGTCCTCTATAACCCAGAAGTCGTACCGGTTCGCCAGCTCCACGACCCTGCGGCGCTTCTCCAGCGAGAGCGTCGCCCCGGCCGGGTTCTGGAAGTCCGGCACGAGGTAGAGGAAGGCCGGGACGTTCCTTTCGAGCGCCGCCTCCAGGCGGTCCACGTCGATGCCGTCCTCTTCCAGCGGGATGCCGATGGTCTCCGCGCCCCGCCTGCGGAACGTCTTGATCGCGCGGTCGTAGCTCGGCTGCTCCGTGTAGACCACCGTCCCCGGGCCCGCCAGGTACGACGCGACGAGGTCCTGCAACTGCAAGGAGCCGTTGCCGATCAGGATCTCCGTCTCGGAGACCCCGTACTCCTCCGCGAGCTCCCGCCTCAAGGGCGCGTAGCCCCGCTGCTGGCCGTACTGCAAGACGGTCGCCGCGTCCCCGCGCACGGCCGCGTCGAAACACTCCCCGATCTCCTCCGTCGGGAAAGCCTCCGGCGGCGGCACGCCGCGGGTAAAGACGATCTTGTCCGTCATCGTATCGGTCATCGAGTCATCCTTTCGTGTGCGTGCGCAAAGAACCAATCGTAGCTCCTACCACCGACGGAATACAACCCGCGGCCGTCAATATCCGGCTTCGGACCGGACCTTCGAGCCTCCTTTTCGCGCGAAGAGCACATAGACCCTTGAACCCTCGCCCGACCCATGGGCCGGGCGCAACCCATATCTCCGACTGGCTGACGTAGCCCCGGCAAGAGTTCCAACCCTCGCCCGGCCTCTCGACCGGGCGCAACCCCTCTACCGCCAGGACGGGCAGACCAACGTCCTGTTCCAATCCTCGCCCGGCCTCTCGACCGGGCGCAACACACCCCGTACACGTGGGACGCCGCGATCCGCGATGAGTTCCAATCCTCGCCCGGCCTCTCGACCGGGCGCAACAGCAGGCGGACCTCTTCCAGGCGCGGGCGACCGTGTTCCAATCCTCGCCCGGCCTCTCGACCGGGCGCAACGGTCGCGGCGCAGATCGTCAAGACGACCCCGCGCCAGTTCCAATCCTCGCCCGGCCTCTCGACCGGGCGCAACCCTTTTTGTGGCTTTTCGCGTGGGGGCAAGAACCCCAGTGGCTCTGGTTCCAATCCTCGCCCGGCCTCTCGACCGGGCGCAACACGATTCATACGTCGAGGAGGTCGCGCTCGAAGTGTTCCAATCCTCGCCCGGCCTCTCGACCGGGCGCAACCCGACGCCGTCGTGACCGTCTACCTGCCCTGCCCGGTTCCAATCCTCGCCCGGCCTCTCGACCGGGCGCAACAGTTT
Organism: uncultured Rubrobacteraceae bacterium; assembly: GCA_964250345.1. Taxonomy (GTDB): domain Bacteria; phylum Actinomycetota; class Rubrobacteria; order Rubrobacterales; family Rubrobacteraceae; genus Rubrobacter_D. The sequence goes on along the minus strand of CAXUFZ010000487.1, from coordinate 82 downwards.
GTCCGTGTCGCCGCTGCTCTGCAAACGGTTCCAATCCTCGCCCGGCCTCTCGACCGGGCGCAACCCCGCGGCGTACTTCGAC
>CAXUFZ010000486.1:0-2036 GCA_964250345.1 uncultured Rubrobacteraceae bacterium | reverse complement strand
CCACCCTCCCGCCCCGCGCGTACGTCCCCGAACTCACCATGGTCCCGACGGCCATCCAGGCCCTCGGCAAGACGAGCGTCGGAACACCCCCAATGCGGAGCGAGGAATGAGCATCAAAATGCTCGGTATAGGACAAAAACGGAGAGCTGTCCGTGCGATGTCGGACACAGTAGGGTTCTCGGGTAAGGGTTTGGATGACGGATAACGGTCGACCGGGGCGGCGGTTGCGGTCGCGGGATTGGTTCGACGATTCTTCGAGGATAGATCAGACCGCGTTGTACCTTGAGCGGTTCATGAACTACGGGGTCACACCCGACGAGCTACGCTCCGGGAGGCCCATCGTCGGCATCTCGCAGACGGGGAGCGATCTGGTACCGTGCAACCGGCACCATCTGGACCTCGCGGGCCGCGTGAAGGAGGGCATTCGGGACGCGGGCGGAATACCTATGGAGTTCCCCGTGCACCCGACGTTCGAGAACTGTCGCAGGCCGACCGCCGCGCTCGACCGCAACCTATCCTATTTGGGGCTCGTCGAGGTGCTCTACGGGTATCCTATAGACGCCGTCGTGCTCACGACGGGCTGCGACAAGACGACGCCGTCTGCCCTCATGGCGGCTTCGACGGTGGATATACCGGCCATCGTGCTCTCCGGCGGGCCGATGCTCGACGGGTACTTCGAGGGCGAGTTGGTGGGGTCTGGGATGGCGATCTGGAAGAGCCGGCGGCGGTTGGCGGCGGGTCTTATCGACGAGGAAGAGTTCTACGAGACGGCGCTGGCCTCGGCGCCTTCCGTCGGGCACTGCAACACGATGGGTACGGCCTCCACCATGAACGTCGTCGCTGAGGTGCTCGGGATGTCGCTGCCGGGGTGCGCCATGATCCCGGCTCCCCACAGGGAGCGCGGCCAGATCGCCTACAGGACCGGCCGCCACGCCGTGGAGATGGCCCACGAGGAACTCAGGCCGTCGAAGATCCTGACGCGCCGGTCCTTCCTCAACGCCATCGTCGCCGTTACGGCCATCGGGGGCTCGACCAACGCCCAGCCGCACCTCACCGCCATGGCCCGCCACGCCGGCGTCGACCTCGCGCCCGAGGACTGGGAGCGCGGCCACGACGCGCCGCTGCTCGTCAACATGCAGCCCGCCGGGGACTATCTCGGGGAGCGGTTCCACCGCGCGGGCGGCGCGCCCGCCGTCGTCCACGAGCTCATCGAGGCGGGTCGGATCGACGGCGGGGCATCCACCGTCACGGGGCGGACGTTGGCGGAGAACGTTGCCGGGCGCGGGAGCTTGGACCGGGAGATGATCCGGCCTTACAAAGATCCGCTGCAGGAGCGGGCCGGCTTCCGGGTGCTCTCGGGCAACCTCTTCGACTTCGCCATCATCAAGACCAGCGTGATCTCCGACGAGTTCCGCGCCCGCTACCTGAGCGACCCGGGCAACGAGAACGTCTTCGAGGGCCGGGCCGTCGTCTTCGACGGCTCCGACGACTACCACCACCGCATCAACGACCCCGAGTTGGACGTGGACGAGAAGAGCGTGCTCGTGATCCGGGGCGCCGGCCCCATGGGATGGCCCGGCTCGGCCGAGGTCGTCAACATGCAGCCGCCCGACCGCCTCATAAAACAGGGCATAGAGACCCTCCCCACCCTCGGCGACGGCCGGCAGTCCGGCACCTCGGACAGCCCCTCGATCCTGCACGCCGCCCCCGAGAGCGCCGTGGGCGGCGGCCTCTCCTGGCTAAAGACCGGCGACCCCATCCGCATAGACCTCAACACCGGCCGCTGCGACGCGCTCGTGGACGAAGAAGAGATCGAACGCCGCAAACGGGAGGACGGCATCCCCCCGATCCCCCCAAGCCGCACCCCCTGGCAAGAGCTCTACCGCGAGAACGTCAGCCAGCTCGACGGCGGCGGGGTCATGGAGCTCGCGCTGAAGTACCGCGGCGCCGCGTCCGAGGCCCCACGACACAACCATTGATACCCCAGAGAGTAGTGAGTAGGGAGTGGTGAGTAGTTTTTCTACTCTCTACTCACC
>CAXUFZ010000485.1:0-2046 GCA_964250345.1 uncultured Rubrobacteraceae bacterium | reverse complement strand
CCACAAAGAAGGCCGAAAGGCGGGCGGCCCGCTAGAACAAGGAGCCTTCGTCCTCGCCCCGGCGCAGGCGGTTCGCGGCGTTGTGGGCCTGGCGCGAGGTCTCGGGGAGGCGGTACTTCGGGCTACACGTGAGCACGAGGTCCACGGCGCTCTCCAGATCTATCTTGTCCCCGGCGGAGACGTAGACGGGCGAGACGTTCTTCCGCGTCCGCAGGACCTTACCGACGACCTCGCCGCGGTCCACGAGGTCCGTCGAGTCGCCCTTCTCCTGCCCCGGCTCTTCGTACCTCCCGGTGAGCCGGCTCTTGGCGCACCCGACGGAGGGGACGTCGAGGAAGATGCCGATATGAGAGGCGAGGCCCATCCTGCGCGGGTGGGCGCGTCCCTGCGCGTCGAAGATAATAGCCTCCACCGGCGTCTCGACCTTCTCCAACGCCCCGACCACGGACGGTATCTCCCTGAAGGCGAGCAACCCCGGCACGTAAGGGAACGTAAGCTCCGCCTCGAACCCCTGAACCTCCACGAGCGAGAGCCCCGGGAAATCGAGCACCACCACCGTCGCGTAGGCCCTGTTCCCCTCGGTCGAGACGTCCGCCCCGGCGACGTAGTTGACCGCGGAGAGATCCAACGGCGGGCTTTCGACGACCCTCGGGGCGAGCTCGCCCTGCAAACGCCGCGCCTCGGCCGGCGAGAGATCGAGATCGTGCAATCCTTTTACCTTCATCCCGTCAGGTTACCCATCGGGCACAGAAAGATCACCGAGATGCCGGGAAAACAGCGAAGAAGCCATAAAAAATAACCGATCCGACCGATGGAATCTGGAGGGGGGAATGGTCCCATCGGCCGGGGCTCGGTTTAATCTGAATCTTACCCTTAACCGGTTACGATGCGTTTGCCGCCGTGTAACGGTTCCGTTACGCAACGGCAACACTTCGGTTACAGCCGGGGCCCGGATGGTAAAAGCTCACCCAAACCGCGGGAGTACCGTAGACCTGAACCTCCGGGTTAGCGTGCTGAAGGCCAGTGTTTCGGCGTTTTTCAGGCCACGGTGACGTCTACCGTGTGGTAGCCGGAGGCCCCGTCGAGGCCGCCTCCGCCGTGGGCGGGCTGCTCTTCGGAGGTTTGGAGCTGGCCTTCGCCGTCGGTGGCGCGGACCTGGAGGGTGTATTCGCCGGGTTCGGCGTCCCACTCGTAGAGGTATTGGCGCCAGGAGTCGGGGTCGAGCTGGCTGGCGAGGCGGGCCTCGTTCCAGGTCTCGCCGTTGTCGGTGGAGACCTCGACTTTTTCGATGCCGCGGTGGGGGGCCCAGGCGACGCCGCCGACGGGGACGGTTCCGGCCTGGACGTTGCCGCCGCCGCTTACGGTGTCGATGCGGGACTGGGTCTTGACCGGGCCCTCCTTGGTCCAGGTGCGTTGGATCCAGTAAGCGTCAAAGTTCCAGTTCGTGAGCTCTATCTCCGAGAGCCACTTCGTCGCCGAGACGTAGCCGTACAGGCCGGGGACGACCAGGCGGACGGGGTAGCCGTGCTTGATCGGCAGCTCCGAGTCGTTCAGGCCGAAGGCGACGAGCGCCTGGCGGCCGTCCAGCGCGATCTCCGTCCTGAAGCCCGCCGTCCAGCCGTCAACGCTGCGCCCCACGAGCTGCTCGCTGGCCCGCGTAATATTCTCGCGGCTCACCCCGGCCTCCCGAAGCACGTCGGAGAGCAAAACACCCGTCCAACGCCCGTTCGAAACCAGGCCCCCGCCGACCGGGTTCGAGACGCACGAGAGCGTCGTGTCGGACTCCAGGGTGGACATGCCGAGCAGGTCCTTGTACGAGAACTCGACCGGGTTGTCCACGGCCCCTGTGACGGAAAGCTTCCAGTCGTTCGCGTTCACCCGGGGCGAGGTCAGCGCCGCGTCGATCAGGTAGAAGTTGCTGGCCGGCGTGATGAGCTCCGGCATCCCCGGCGCGTCGATGGACGCGTCTTTGGGAGGCGGCGGCAGCGTCTCGTTCGTCACGGCCGGCTTCCCGCTGTTCTGCTCCCGGCCCCCGCCGTCTCCCCC
>CAXUFZ010000484.1:0-2048 GCA_964250345.1 uncultured Rubrobacteraceae bacterium | reverse complement strand
GTCCCGCCCTTCGACGAGGAATCCGCGCGGCAGAAGGTCAAGATGGCCCAGGACGCCTGGAACACCCGCGACCCCGAGAAGGTCGCCCTCGCCTACACGCCCGACTCCAAATGGCGCAACCGCGACGAGTTCTTCGAGGGCCGCGAGGAGATAGTCGCCTTCCTCACGCGCAAGTGGGAGCGTGAGCTCGACTACCGGCTGCAGAAGAACCTTTGGTGCTTCGCCGAGAACCGCATCGCGGTCAGGTTCGAGTACGAGAGCCGCGACGCGCGGGGCCAATGGTGGCGCAGCCACGGCAACGAGCTGTGGGAGTTCGCCGAAAACGGCTTGATGAGACGGCGCGACGCCTCGATCAACGACTACGAGATCGACGAGTCGGAGAGAAGGATCTTTTAGGCGTCGGGTTGCTAGACTGCGGAAGGACGGATAGAGGAGGAGTCGAACGATGGTGGATCATCTTGTGTTTTTCGCGGTCCGGGAGGGGGCCTCGGCGGAGGAGGTCGACGACCTGCTGTCGTCCATCCGGGGTCTGAAGGACGAGATCTCCAGCACGCGGGACCTGTCGGTCGGAGAAGATTTCGGCGGTCGTTCGGGGGAGTACACCCACGCGCTCTACGCGCGGTTCGAAGACCAGACGGGCCTGCAAGAGTACATGGGCCATCCGGCGCACCTGGCCGTCGTGGAGAAGCTGGAGGCCACGACGAGCGGGCGCATCGTCGCCGACTACGAGTTCTAGGATGATGCGCGAGCCGGACTACGACAGCATCACGGCCAGGGAGCTCAAGGAGCGCCTCGACGCTGGCGACGCGCCGCTGCTACTCGACGTGCGCGAGCCGTGGGAGTACGAGCTCGCGAGGATCGAAGGTTCGACGCTCGTGCCGATGTCCCGGCTGGAAGAACGCTTTCAAGATTTGGACCCTTCGGAGGAGACCGTGGTGATCTGCCACCACGGCGCCCGCAGCGCCCACGTCACGCAGGCCCTCGGACGGGCCGGTTTCTTCCGGGTGATCAACCTGGAAGGCGGCCTCGACGCCTACTCGGACGTGGACGATTCCGTCCCGAGGTACTGACCGCGCCGGCCTACCGGGGCGAGCCGGAGACGGCCTCCTCGACCTGCCGGTAGAGACCCGCGGCCAACCCCTCGGGCTCCGAGGAGCGTTCGGCGAGCAACAGGGAGGCCTCGTGGGTCGAGGTCTCGCCGGCCATCTCGAAGGTGAGAACGACCGGATCGTCGTCTCCGAGACCCAGTTCCTCTTCGATGACGCGTCGGACCTCGGGGGTCTCGGCGCCGGTCTTTTCGGAGATCTCGCGGGCCATGACGTTGGGGTCCAGCTCCTGGCAGACCTCGATGCCGCCGTTTATGCGGCGCTCCCACCACCAGGTCGCGCGGACGCCGGTGAAGCTCGCGTGGATGAGGGTGGTCGCCGGGTCGGCGAGGAGCTCTTTGAGTTGCTCGGGCACGGCGCCTTTATACCAGCGACGCGCGCGGGGCGCTCGGGTAGACTCTGGCGGAGGAAAGGGGACTCCGATGCTTCTGGTAGAAGACTCGATGACGCGCGAGGTGGTTACCGTCCCGCCGGGCGCGACGGCGGGGGAGGCGTTGGCCCTGTGCCGAGAGAGACGCATACGACACCTTCCCGTCGTGGACGGCGCTCTGGTCGGGATCGTATCCGACAGGGACCTCCGCTCGGCGACGCCGGCGCTCGGGGACCCGGCCCGGGCGATGGCGCTCGCGGAGATCCGGGTTGGGGACGTCATGACGCCTGACGTGACGACCGCCCGGCCCGACGACCCAATAGACGCCGCGGCGAACGTGATGCGCGGGGGGGGCATCAACTGCCTGCCCGTCGTGGAGGATGGGGAGCTGGTCGGCATCATCACCTCGACGGACGTGGCGGGGGCCCTGATCCACCTGCTCGGAGCCCACGAGCCCGGCAGCCGCATGGAGGTTGTCGTACCGGACCGTCCCGGCACCCTGGCTGGCGTCTCGGGCCTGATCGGGGAGCTCGGCGTCAACATCGTCAGCGTGGTGACCGGCCCCCGCCAAG
>CAXUFZ010000483.1:0-2059 GCA_964250345.1 uncultured Rubrobacteraceae bacterium | reverse complement strand
CCCCGGCCCCCGCGGGGGGCGACACGTGCAAAACGCGCGGGCACCCCCGCCTGCGGGGGGTCGGCGGGGCTCCCACGGATGGGTAACTGGGGGGCAGGGACCCATCCGCGACAGAAAGCTTTCTACCGGATTCGCAGGACCTGGCCGACGTAGATGCGGTTCGGGTTCTTCAGCGTCTTCTTGTTCAGCCTCCACAGCCCACGCCAGCCGCCCTTGACGTCGTGGCGGTTGGCGATCTTGGCCAGGGTGTCGCCACCGCGCACCTTGATCTTCTTGGCCGCGGTCGAGGTGCCCTTGACGGCCGGCTTCTTGGCCGGCTTGGTGGCCTTGGCCTTGGTCGCGCCCGGGTTGGTCGAGGGCACGGCCTTCTTGTCGGCCTTGCCGTTGGACTTGGTCAGCCCCGCCTTGCGGCTGCAGGTCGGCCACGCTCCGGGACCCTGACCGTGGAGCACGCGCCGGGCGATGGCGATCTGCTCGGCCTTCGTCGCCTTGTTGGCCTGGCGGGCGTACTTCCGCCCACCGAACGCCTTCCAGGTGCTCGAGGAGAACTGGAGACCGCCGTAGTAGCCGTTGCCGGTGTTGATGCCCCAGCGGTTGCCGCTCTCGCACTTCGCCACCTTGTCCCACACGGTCTTGGGTGCGGCGGCGGCCGGCGTGGCACCGGCGAGCGCGATGCCGAGGGCCAGAGCTAGTCCGGCGATGATCCCGAGCGCGGTCTTGATGATCTTCGACGTCAACGCCGATCCTTCCTGACGCTACGCCTGCGCAGGCCAGCAGGAAGTACGACGACGGCTCGTTCGAGGGTGCCGCCCGCATCCTTCGAGGAGATCCCGTCCCCGACGGTTCCTCCGCTGACCTTCGACCTCCGCTGCGCCCGGGACTGTCCCGGCAAGGTGCCCGCCCAGCGAAGCTCGGCGTAACGGACACGCGAACCCGCTAGCACATTGGGTGCCACCGGGAAGTTCCTACCCCCTCAGCGCGATCGTGACCGAGTTTGGTAACAGATCGGAAACGATCGCGGGATGAGCGTAAGCGCAACCTCGTCCGGTTGCAAGACCAGCGGCGGTGGGAGTCCGGCGGGCGGACCGATCTGCGGTTTCCGTAGGGGTCGGCGGCCCCGGCAAAAACGAAGCGGGCGGGTCACGAGGACCAGGCCGGCAAGGTTGTCGGAGAGAACGCTCGGGGGTTCGTCCCCTCCGGCAACCCGCGGATACGTTACCCGGGATCGGCCCATAAAACTAACCAACGCCGAAAAATTGTCACGAGGGGGTTCCGCTGCTGACCTCTCAGGCCTCCAGCAGCGCGATCAGGGTCGACTCGACCGCCAGCAGCGGTGCGACATTGCCCTCCAGGGCGGTCCGGCAGCCGAGCAGCGCATCGATCCGGCGCAGCGTCGCCTCCGGGGTGGACCTCCTGGCCAGGACCGAGATCTGCGGCGCGAGGTCCGCGTTGACCAGTGCCGCCCCCGACCCGGTCTGCACGCTGAGCACGTCGCGGTAGTAGCCGGTCAGTTCGGTCAGGGCCCGGTCGATCGCGTCGCGCTGAAAGCGCTTGGTCCGGGCCTTCTGGGCGTCCTCCAGGTCCTTGATCGCGGCGTGGGCCTGGCGGGGCCGGGCCCCCTTCGTCCCGAAGCCCAGGGCCTCCTCGAGGGCGGCCCGCTCCCGGGCGTCGAGATCGGTCGTGGCCGCCGTCGCCTCGGCCGAGCAGGTCTCGATCAGCCGGGCCGCGGCGGTCAGGCAGCCACCCAGGCCCTTCAGCTGCGACGGAATCCGCAGCACCTCGGCCCGGCGCTCCCGCGCCCCCTCGTCGCGGGCCAGCACCCGGGCCCGGCCGACGTGGCCCTGCGCGGCCTGGGCGGCCCAGCGGGCGTCGTCGGGGTCGATGCCGTCCCGGCGGACCAGCACGTCGGCGACCGCGTCCGCGGACGGCGTGCCGCGCGGGACGACGCGGCCCTCCGCGTCCACCACCTTGACTTCCAGGTGCGGGTGGATGCGGCCGACGGTGCTGACCCGGCGCTCCAGCGGATCGGCGGTGCTGGACTGGAACGATACTGGGCTCG
>CAXUFZ010000482.1:0-2083 GCA_964250345.1 uncultured Rubrobacteraceae bacterium | reverse complement strand
GGCGAGACGTTCGATTGGGAGGTGGCGAAATCCTTGGGGGGGCGTGCTAACATCGTCGTCTCCGGGGGTCTCGGGCCGGAGAACGTGCGGGAGGCCGTCGGGCTGTTCGAACCGTACGGGGTCGACGCCTCATCATCCCTCGAAGACGCGCCGGGCAGGAAAAACACAGAGCGGGTTCGGAGGTTCATCCTTGCAGCAAAAGACTGAGGGTCGCGATCGCGACCGCGAAGGCTACTTCGGTCCCTTCGGGGGCCGGTTCGTGCCGGAGACCCTGATCCACGCCCTCGAAGAGCTGGAAGAGGCCTACGAACGCTACCGCGACGACCCCGAGTTCAACGAGGAGCTCGACCGCCTCGCCCGCGACTTCGTCGGCCGCCCGACCCCGCTGATGTTCGCCGAGCGCCTGACGAGCCGGTGGGGCGGGGCGAACGTGTGGTTCAAGCGCGAGGATCTCGCGCACACGGGGGCGCACAAGATCAACAACGCCCTCGGCCAGATGCTCCTCGCCGAACGCATGGGCAAGACCCGCATCATCGCCGAGACCGGCGCCGGCCAGCACGGCGTCGCCACCGCCACCGTCGCCGCCCTCTACGGCCGCGAATGCGTCGTCTACATGGGCGAAGAGGACACGCGTAGGCAGGCCCCGAACGTCCTCCGCATGAAGCTCCTCGGCACCGAGGTCAGGCCCGTCACGACCGGCTCCGGCACGCTCAAAGCGGCGCTCAACGAAGCTATTCGGGATTGGGTTACCAACGTCGAGGACACGCACTACATCATCGGCACCGTCGCCGGCCCGGCCCCGTACCCGCGCCTGGTCCGTGACCTGCAATCCGTTATGGGGCGCGAGCTCGAGTCGCAGGCCCGCGAGAGGTTCGGGGGCGACCCGGACGCCATCGTCGCGTGCGTCGGGGGCGGGTCGAACGCCATCGGCATCTTCCACCCCTTCGTCGGCCGCGAGAACGTGCGCCTCGTCGGCGTGGAGGCGGCGGGCCGCGGCATCGCGTCGGGCGAGCACGGGGCTTCGCTGACGGGCGGTCGGCCCGGGGTGTTGCACGGCAATTTGAGCTACGTGTTGCAGGACGACGAAGGCCAGATCCGTGAGGCCCACTCCATAAGCGCCGGCCTGGACTACCCCTCCGTCGGCCCCGAGCACGCTTACCTCAAGGACGAGGGCCTCGTCGAGTACGCCAGCGTGACCGACGATGAGGCCCTCGACGCGTTCGTCTCGACCTCCAGGGCCGAGGGCATCATACCGGCGCTTGAGACGGCGCACGCCATCCACCACGCCGAGAAGGTCGCCCGCGAGCTCGGTCCCGGCAAGAACCTCGTCATCAACCTCTCCGGCCGCGGGGATAAGGACATCGGCGCGGTCGCGGACGCCCTCGGTATGGACGCTCGGGAAGCGGGCGAAGACCCCTCGTGAGCGGCGCCGAGAGGCTGAGGGGGGCTTTCCCGGGGGATCGGCCGGCGCTCATCCCGTATCTCACGGGCGGCTACCCGACTCTCGAAGGGGCGGTCGAGGTGGGGGAGGCGTTCCTGGCGGCCGGGGCCGACGTATTGGAGATCGGCATCCCCTTCTCCGACCCGCTGGCCGACGGGCCGACGATCCAGGACACCACCACGAAGGCTATCGAGAACGGCGCCGACCTGCGCTACTGCTTCGGCCTCGCCGCCCGCTTCTCGGACCGGGTACCGGTCGTCTTCCTGCTCTACTACAACACCATCTTCGCCCGCGGGGCGGAACGCTTTCTCGACGAGGCGGCCGAGGCCGGTGTGTGCGGGGTCGTGATCCCGGACCTCCCCGTCGACGAGGCAGCCCCTTTCTCCGAAGCGGCCCTGGCGCGCGGCGTCGGCTTCTGCCCGCTCGTCGCGCCAACCTCGACGGAGACCCGCCTGCAAGAGGCCGCGGACCTGGCGACGGGGTTCGTCTACTGCGTCTCCGTCGCGGGCGTCACCGGGGCGCGCGACGGGCTGCCGCCGGGAGCGGTGGATCTGCTGCGGCGCGTGCGGTCCAAGACCGAGGCTCCGGTGGCTTTAGGGTTCGGCATCTCCTCTCCCGAGGCGGCGGTCGAGGCGGCGGGGG
>CAXUFZ010000481.1:0-2087 GCA_964250345.1 uncultured Rubrobacteraceae bacterium | reverse complement strand
CGCTGGACCCCCGCGACCTCCCCCGCGAGCGTCCCCCAACTCAAATGCTCCACACTATTCCGCCGCACGACCTCCGCATACCCCGCCCGCTCCTCCTCCGGCCTCGGCAAGAAATCCGTCAGGGCCCGCGCGAGATTCTCCTCGAACCCGTCCATGCCGACCCGGAGATCAAAAGGCAAATCTTTTCCAACTATCCCCCCGGCCTCCCGCAGCCCAGAGTGGTCGGCGACGAAAGGCACGACGCCCGCCGCGGCGAACTCGGCTGCGACGAGCCCGAAGGTCTCAGGGAAGATCGAGGGCACGACGGCCACGTCGGCGGCGGGCAGTATCTTCGAGAGCTCCGCGTGCCTGAGCGGCCCGACGAACGCCACGTCCTCCTCCATCCCGACCGCGGCGTCCAGCAATGCCTCCGAGAGCTCGAAGTGCTCCAGGGGCCCCGCCGGGCCGCCCTCGAGGAGCTTGCCGGTCTCCGCCAGGCCCTCCACCGTCGCCGTCTCCCCGGCGCCCAGGCAGTAGGTCAGGGCTTCGAGGCCCTCGCGGAAGGTGCCGAAGCCCACGATCAGGAGCCTGGCCCCCGACTCGCGACGCACCCGCGCGAACGCCGCCAGCAGGCTGTGGACGCCCTTTGAGTGTATGAGCTTGCCAAGATAGACCACGAGCGGAGAGTCCCCGCCCATAAAAGACGCCAGCCGCTCGCCGGCGTCCCGGTCGTGGGAGCGGGCGTCGTAGGAAGCCGCTATGGCCTTCAACGACCCGCCCCGGGCGGCCCCCCCTCCCGCCCGGTCCCCGGCGGCGACGAGGGCCGCGCGGGGCGGGGGGCGGCGGCCCGGGCCGCCGTCGAGGTCTTCGAGGGCGGCCCGGTCGAGGGCGTCGGGGCGGAAGAGGTCGGTGTCCACGCCGCCGGGGAGGGCGCGGGTCTTGCCGGCCATCTCCGGGAGGTCTTCTTCGATCGTGCCGGCGCTGTGGGAGGAGAGGGCCAGGATCTCCGTCGCCCCTTCCAGCCCCTCGCGCGTAAGCCCCATGTACTTCTCGCTCTTTCGGGAGACGTACTGCAGGCAACTCCCGTGGACGATGCTCGCGTAAGGAATCCCCGTGCCGGAGAGGGCGCGGCGGGCCACCAGAGGACCAGGGACGGAGTGGTTCGTGATCGCCGCCTCCGCCCCGGACCTCGAAAGCACGGTGCTCACGGCTTCGACGTTTCGGTCGAGGTAGTTCTCCAGCTCCGCGTCCGTGAGGTCCAAAAACGTCTTGACCCGCCAGCCGGGGTAGTCGTCGTAGACGTAGACGGGCAGCAGGTCGCCGATCCACGGGTTGTAGACGACACAGCGTCCCTCGTGCGGCGTCTCTTGCCCGCCGAGGGTCTCTACGCTCCCCCCGTCAACGGTCGCGTGCTCGTCCACAAAGTCGTGGTCGAGCGGGCTCGGTTCCTGGCAGAGGAGGTGCACCTCGTGGCCTTCGCGGGCGAGGGCGCGGCACAGGTTCTGTACGTAGACGTTGCTCCCCGTCCCGGAGAGCATGTACCCGTGCGTTACCAGGAGCTTCAAGACGAACTTTCGGGGCGCCGCACGGGCCGGTCTTTCCCTCTCGCATCCACGCCCCGGAACTTAGCACACAAGCCGGTCCCAAACCCGCCCGCCGACTGTGGCTCGTAGCTACCAGATACGAGACGAAGTTCAGGTTTTCACGACTCCCGACTTTCGAAGCGAGCCGGGGCGAAGCCGCGGCGAACGCCTCCCGACGAACGGAGGCCCCGAACCTATGCCGGGTCCCGCATCACCTGGCGGCGCGGAACTCCAGGTGCCTGATTTGGAACTCGTGGCCGGTGAGGATCAGGGCGTCTTCGATGCCCGCCCCGGAGGCCCGAAGCCCCTCGTACTCGGCGACGAAAAAATCGGTGTTCAGGTTGCCGGCGAGCAGGGCGTGGGCCTCCGCGTCGGTCGCGGGCGCGGGCCTGCTCTCCACGCTACGCGTCGTGGGGTTGTACCAGTACATGCCTTCTCCTTCCCTTCGAGGCTAGATTCTAGGACCGGGACATCTTTCTGTGGTCAAGGGCGCGTGAATTTTTCCTTAAGGGATGGTTAAGGGGG
>CAXUFZ010000480.1:0-2095 GCA_964250345.1 uncultured Rubrobacteraceae bacterium | reverse complement strand
GAGCCCGGCCGGGCTCCGTAGCGGCCAGCTCGACCCCACCGTGATCATCACACCGAACGGGTCCTCTTCCCGGCCGTCCCGGCCGGGCTCCGTAGCGGCCAGCCGATCAAGCTCGCCGTAATCGTGACCGCATCCTCCTCCGGCCGTCCCGGCCGGGCTCCGTAGCGGCGACTTCGCGCAGTGCACCGACGCGCCGGAGCTCACGCCTCTTCCCGGCCGTCCCGGCCGGGCTCCGTAGCGGCGTGTTCCGGGGTGCGGCCGGCGCGACCTACACCGGCGGCTCTTCCCGGCCGCCCCGGCCGGGCTCCATAGCGGCGGCGACAGCTTCGACAGCGCGTCGGCGAACGTGTTGACTCTTCCCGGCCGCCCCGGCCGGGCTCCATAGCGGCCGCAGCCGGGGCAGCACCGTCTTCCAGGTCGGGGCGCCCTCTTCCCGGCCGCCCCGGCCGGGCTGCATAGCGGCCCGACGAGCCGGCACGCCTCGGCGAGCACCAGCGGGTCCTCTTCCCGGCCGCCCCGGCCGGGCTCCATAGCGGCCTCGACCGCTGGAGCGCGCACGTGGACTACCACGACTACTCTTCCCGGCCGCCTCGGTCGGGCTCCATAGCGGCGTCGAGCAGATCACCGCACTCATCCAGCAGTCGCAGCCCTCTTCCCGGCCGCCCCGGCCGGGCTCCGCAGCGGCGCGCTGCTCACCAAAGACAGCGCGATCACCCTCGGGACCTCTTCCCGGCCGCCCCGGCCGGGCTCCGTAGCGGCATCGCTGAGCTGGTGGCGGCAGGCTCGGTCCGTATCGCTCTTCCCGGCCGCCCCGGCCGGGCTCCGTAGCGGCGGCACGACCGAGGTCGTGCGGCAGCGCCAGCACGACCCTCTTCCCGGCCGCCCCGGCCGGGCTCCGTAGCGGCAGGCTCCTCGCGATCCGGTACAGCGTGTCGCCGGCTCTTCGCGGCCGCCCCGGCCGGGCTCCGTAGCGGCTCGATGCAGTTCTGCAGGTCGCCGACCAGCATCCGCGCTCTTCCCGGCCGTCCCGGCCGGGCTCCGTAGCGGCCTGCACCGGGCCCAGTGGGCTGAGATCCACGGCCCGATCTCTTCCCGGCCGTCCCGGCCGGGCTCCGTAGCGGCCAGGACTGGTGGGCCACGCACTGGCCCGGGCTGCGGACCTCTTCCCGGCCGTCCCGGCCGGGCTCCGTAGCGGCGTCCCGAAACAAGGGCATTGTTCAGGTCAACCCCACCGCTCTTCCCGGCCGCCCCGGCCGGGCTCCGTAGCGGCGAGGACACCGACCCGGCTACGCCGCCGCCCGACGGGTTCTCTTCCCGGCCGCCCCGGCCGGGCTCCGTAGCGGCCCGGCCTGCATGGTGCGCTCGCCCTTGTTGCCGAGCACCTCTTCCCGGCAGCCTCGGCCGGGCTCCGTAGCGGCTGGTCGACGGCCTCGTGGGCGTGCTGGTGGCCCGAGACTCTTCCCGGCCGTCCCGGCCGGGCTCCGTAGCGGCGGGCTCGACCCGTCGTGGCTCGGGGCGTCGACGTCGTCCTCTTCCCGGCCACCCCGGCCGGGCTCCATAGCGGCTGCTGCCGCCGGGAGGGCCACGACGGGCAGGGCGTCGTCTCTTCCCGGCCGCCCCGGCCGGGCTCCGTAGCGGCGGGGTGGCGGCCGGGGAGGGCCCCCCCGACGCCGACTCTTCCCGGCCGCCCCGGCCGGGCTCCATAGCGGCACGACCTGCGTCGGGCTGGGCACCGCGGCGGCAGGTGGCTCTTCCCGGCCGCCCCGGCCGGGCTCCATAGCGGCACGATCGACACCCGCGGCGCGACGATGGAGGTCTGGTTCTCTTCCCGGCCGCCCCGGCCGGGCTCCATAGCGGCTCCTTCATCATCGCCTTGAGCGACTCGTCGTCCCCCGCCTCTTCCCGGCCGCCCCGGCCGGGCTCCAGAGCGGCGGGCTCCGCACCTTCCAGGTGAGGGCGTCGGGGGTCCTCTTCCCGGCCGCCCCGGCCGGGCTCCATAGCGGCGTCGTCGACCAACGGCCCGACCGCTGAAGCATCGTGCTCCTCCCGGCCGCCCCGGCCGGGTTCCATAGCGGCAGCGCCGGCGCCTGCGCGC
>CAXUFZ010000479.1:0-2096 GCA_964250345.1 uncultured Rubrobacteraceae bacterium | reverse complement strand
TTTCTGGGGCGGGGGACGTGTGGGACTTTAGCTAGCGGCGCTCGATGAACTCTATGCGGTAGCCGTCGGGGTCGCGGACGAAGAAGATGCGGGTTCCGCTGCCCATGGCGTGCGGCCGGCTCTCAAACTCCACGCCGCCGGCCTCTTCGAGCTTCGCGGCCAGGGCGTCGAGGTCTTCGACGGCGAAGGCCACGTGGCTGTAGCCGGTGCCGAGCTCGTAGGGCTCGGCCTGGTCGTGGTTGAGGGTGAGCTCCAGCCGCGGCTCGGGGTCGCCGGGGACGGCGAAGAAGGCGTTGGTCGCGTCGTCGCCTATTGGGGTCTTACGGGCGAGTTCCAGGCCCAGCTTGTTCGCGTAGAAGTCTACGCTCTTGTCGAGATCCAGGACCCTGTAGCAAGTGTGGACGTACTGCATTTCTCTCTCCTTTGCCGCGCCGCTCTGCGGCCTTCGGTCGGTCGTCTTCTCTTCCCTCGGGGTCATTGTAGCTGTTGATCGGGGCTTTACGGACTCCCGACTCTCTGCGGATCTACCTCGTACAAGTCGTACCGTTCGCTGGGTTCTTTGGTAGGTCGAAAGCCCGTGAGCCGGTCCAGCGCCGCGTCGAGCGAAGAGCCGGTTTCGACCATCACGTAATCCACCTCGTTGCGGCGGAGGATCCCGGCGCCGGTCTCGATGGTCGTCCCGCTGTAGAACCTCTGGACGTCCACCGCCCCTTGCGGGACCTCTATCTGGCCCGGCACCCGTTTCTCGAGCTCGGGGAGGGCGTTCAGGACCAGGCCGCCCCGGCGGCTGACGACGTTGGCCTCGGAGGAATAGCCCGGGATGCGGGCGCCCAGGAGGTCCGACGCCAGGACGACGGTGGGAGAGTCGATCTCGTCCCGAAACCACGGGTACAACGGGTCCACAGGATAGAACCCTTTCTCCCGAGACGACTCCCTGTGCTCCTGGATGGGCTCCAAACCGTCGGAGACCCAGGGCGTCGCGATAACCGCCAGGACGACCACCAACAGAGCCGGCAGGACCGGGGAGAGGTACGACAGGGGCCGCGAACCCTCCAGGCGGGCCATCACCCAGGTTAGCGCTTCCCAGAGGAGCCAGCCGAAGGCCATGAGGGTCGCGAGGGGTATGGGCCAGGCGAGGCGCCAGATCTGGCCGGGCAGGACCACGTTGTCCCCAAGGAAAGTCGCCACCGGGGGCACGTAGACCGCCGCCGTGGTGAGGAGCATCGTGCCGAGCAGCAACTGCGCGGCGACGCTGCGTTGGACGCGCCAGAGCAGGAACGGGACGCTCGCCAGGAAGGCGACGGCTATGATGGGATCGAGCAGCAGCGACGGGTGCATCATGTACGAGCCGTCGGTGAACTCGAAGATGCGCGCCCGTTCGGGGCTCACGAAGATCATGTTTCGGAGGACGTCCGGGTCGCCGGAGTTGATGTCCGAGTCCGCGAGCACGTCGGTGAGGGGCCGGCCCGTGATCGCCGGCACGAGCGCGGCGGGGACGGCCACGATGAGGAGGCCCGCGAGCCCCATCGCCGAGATCCTCGTCCACGCCGCCCTCCCGCGTGGGTTCGACGCCAGGTGCAGGATGCCGAACCCGGCCATCGAGAGCCCGATGGTGGCGAAGCCTATAGGGTGGACCGCGATCACGGCGCAACACGCGAGCGCGAAAAGGGTGAAGTAGCGCCACCTCCCACCCTCCAGAAAGGCCGCCGCGAAGGCCAGCGCCAGCGGCAGGAAGAGGAACTTGGTCGCCAGCTTGTCCTCCGGCAGCCGCTGCAGGAACTCTCCCCCGAAGGTGAACCGGCTCTGCCCGAGGTGAACGAGAAAGAAGAGCGCGTAGAGGCACCCGCAGAACAGCGCCGCCCGCTCGCTCTTCAGGAGCCCGCGCGCCAGCGCGTAGAAGGCCAAAAGCGCCACGACCACCAGGAGCGGGTTCAGGTAGGAGAAGACCAGGTCCACGAGGTCCACGCCCGAGACCCTGGAGAGGGCGGCCTGCTCGACGAGCCAGCCGTTGATCCTGGCCCGCGACAGCCCCACCTCGCCCCCGAAGAACGGCTCCGCCGAAGCCAACCTCCTCCCCCCAAGGTACTCCCGAACCC
>CAXUFZ010000478.1:0-2106 GCA_964250345.1 uncultured Rubrobacteraceae bacterium | reverse complement strand
CGGGACCGTACCGCGGTTCCAACCGCGCCATGATCCCGGGGCGGGCGGGCGCGGGGGCGTTTTGGGCCGCGGCGGCCGCGCCGGCGGCGGGTTTCGTGCTGTTTTTGGTTTTGGGGGCGGTCGTGGCGGGCGCCGTGGCGGTGCTCAAGGTTTTGTTCCGGCCGCCGGCGCGGGCAGCCTCCTCCGGGGTGTCCGCTTCTTTTCTCAGCTTGATCGAGGACGCGGTGGCGTTGGTCGGCGGTTTGATCGCCCTCTTCGTGCCGTTCTTGCCCGTTGGGCTCGTGGCGTTTCTGCTATTCTTCTACGCTCGCATCAGGAGGCGCCGGGGCAGGAAGTTCGGGGGGCTCCGCATCCTCGGCGACTAGCGCCGGTTTCGCCGGCGCGCCCGTCGGCTCTCTCGGGAGGGTGCCATGGAGCAACGTGAGATCACCATCGTCAAGGACCAGCGGCAGACGCCTTTCTCCAGGGGGATACTGGCCCAGACGCTCGCCCAGGCCGGCGCGGGACCGGAGCTTGCCCACCAGATAGCGAGCGAGGTCCGCGCCGAGCTGATGGCCGAGCAACGCTACACGGTCGAGGAGGAAGAGGTCCTCGCCCGCGTCCGCGACAAGCTGATCCGCAAGGACGCCATCGCCGTCGGCCGGCTGGACAAATGGCGGATACTCCGCGAGTCCAGCGAGCCCGTGGTCGTCCTGATCGGGGGCGCGACCGGCGTGGGCACCAGCACGCTGGCCGCCGACGTCGCCCGGCGTCTGAACATCCAGAGCGTTATCAGCACGGACTCCATCAGGGAGGTCTTGCGGCACGCCATCAGCCCGGACCTCCTGCCCATACTCCACAAGAGCTCCTACGAGATAAAGCGCCAGGACGTGCGCGTCCCCGTCGAGGAGGAAGAGGCCGTGCTCTTCGGCTTCAGGGAGCAGGCAGCACGGGTCTCCGTCGGGGTCGAGGCCATCGTGGACCGGGGATTGAAGGAAGGGACGAACCTGGTCATAGAGGGCGTCCACTTGGTGCCCGAGATCATCCCTGAGCGCTACCGGGACCACCCGAACGTCTGCCCACTGGTGGTCCACCTGGACGACCCCTACATGCACCGCTCGCGGTTCTACATCCGGGCGCTCGGGACGGCGATGCGCCGACCGGCGGAGGAGTACATTAGCCACTTTCAGCAGATACGCCAGATCCACGACTACATCGTCGAGAGCGCCCACCGGGCCGGCGTCCAGACGGTGGAGAACCTTTCCATCGAGAACACCTCGGACGCGGTGGTCGAGATCGTGGCGAACCGCGTCTCCGGCATCGCCGAGCGTGCCGGGCGGCGCCCATCGCCCCTCCTCATGGGCGTGGACACGCCGCGCTCCGGCGTTCCTCTCGCCGGCACCGAAAGGGGTTAGAATACCCGGAAGGCCCAAAGGTGCTCTCTAGGAGGCAGAGGTCGTGGACAAGAGCCGTCTGAGAACCTTCCTGCTCGGCGGGGCCGCCGGGCTCCTGGCGGGCGTGCTGCTGGCCCCCCGCAGCGGCAGGGAATTGAGGGGCAACCTCGCGGACCGCGCGGGAGAGGCCCGCGAGCGAAGCCGCGAGTCGTACTTCGACGCCCAGGAACAGCTACGCGAGCGCATGGCCGCCTCGCGCGAGAACCGCCGCCGGCCCCCCGAGACGACGGCCGAAGACGTCCCCCCGGAATCGCACATCACGTCCGTCCCGCCGCGCCTCAGGGACGTCTCCAGCGACGTCGAGGACGCCGCCGTCAGGGAGGCGGACCTGGAGATGCAGCGGTCCGAAGAGCTTCGAAGGAAGGTCAGGGAGACGCGGGAGAAGCTCCGGGGGAGGCGCGACGTCGGGCGGGGGCCGGAGCAGTGAAGTCCGTCTCCTTCGTGCCGGTCGTCGCGGCGATCTCGCCGGAGAGCGCCGCCGACGTGCCGGGCCTTGAGGCCGCGATCTCTTTCTGGACCGCCGGCGAGTGCTCCGCGGAAGAATGGTTCCGAAGGATAGATGGCTGCTGGGGCACGGCCGGCTTCGTCCTGCGGCGGGGCGAGGAGGTGCAGGGCTTCGTCGTCTACGGCCCGCCGGAGCACCTGCCCCGCGCCGGGCGCTACCCGCTAGGTC
>CAXUFZ010000477.1:0-2106 GCA_964250345.1 uncultured Rubrobacteraceae bacterium | reverse complement strand
CTCCTCCACCGAGCGCAGGTCGTAGCCCGCGTCCCCGGCGTGGGCCCGCTCCGGCGCCCGCGCCCCCGGCACGAGGCGGCGGAAAGGGATGGAAAGAGAAGGTTCGGGGTTCATGAGCGGCGTGATCTTACCAAAACGCGTCAGGTTTCAGGCTTCGGTTCACAGGCAAAACCCCGGACCGTCCAGGGCGCGACATCGAGGCTCCGACGGCCAGAAGCCGGGCGACCTGATGCCGCTCGCTCAGGACCTAAAACCTTTACCCAGGTGCTATTCTTAGTCTATGGAAGAGACGAAAAACCGTTACCTCGTCACCTCCGCGTTGCCTTACGCCAACGGGCCTCTGCACGTCGGGCAGATCGTGGGCGCCTACCTGCCGGCGGACGCGTTCGTGCGCTATTTGAGGGCGCGCGGGGAGGACGTGGTCTACGTCTGCGGCACCGACGACCACGGCGTCCCGATCACGCTGCGCGCCGAGCGCGAGGGCAAGGAGCCCAAAGAGGTCGTCGACTACTGGTGGACGCACATGAGGGAGACCTTCGGCCGCTTCGGCATCTCCTTCGACAACTTCTCCCAGACCTCGACCCTCCTGCACGCGAAGAACACCCAGCTCTTCTACCGCAAGCTCAAAGAGGGCGGCTACATCTCCGAGGCCGAGAGCAAGCAGATGTACAGCCCGACCGAGGGCCGCTTCCTCCCCGACCGCTACGTCGAGGGCACGTGCCCGGTCTGCGGCTACAAGGAGGCCAGGGGCGACCAGTGCGACAACTGCGGCTCGTGGTACGAGGCCTACGAGCTCATAGAGCCACATTCGAAGGTCACCGGAGGCCCCGCCGAGGTCAGGGAGACCACGCACCTCTACCTCGACCTGCCCGAGTTCTCCGACAGGCTCAGGAAGTACGTCGCCAGCCAGGACCATTGGCGGGCCTCGGTCAAGAACTTCATCCTGGGCGTCATCGACGGGGGTTTGGAGAAGCGCCCCATCACGCGCGACATCGAGTGGGGGGTGCCCGTGCCCGAGCCCGGCTTCGAGCACAAGCGCTTCTACGTCTGGTTTGACGCCTGCATCGGCTACCTCTCCTCGACGATGGAGTGGGCCGAGAAAGTCGGAGAGCCCGACCGCTGGCGCGAGTACTGGCAGGAGGCGGGGACGCGCCTGATCCACTTTATCGGCAAAGACAACACGGTCTTCCACACGGTCATCTGGCCCGCCGAGCTGATGGGCGTCCGGGCCGACGGCGAGGAGCCGTTCGTGCTCCCTTACGACGTCCCGGCCAACGAGTTCATGAACCTGGAGGTCGTCGTCGAAGGCGAGCGTCGCCCGATGCAGATGTCCACCAGCCGCAACCTGGCCGTGTGGCTGCACGAGGCCCTCGACCGCTTCCCGGCCGATCCTTTGCGCTTCTACCTCGCCTCCAACCTGCCCGAGACCGGCGACGTCGTCTTCTCCTGGCGCGATTTCGGCAGCCGCGTGAACTCCGACCTCATCGGCAACCTCGGCAACTACATCAACCGCGTCCTCTCCTTCGCCGAAAAATACGCCGGCGGCGAGATGAAGCGACCGGATGAACTCCCCGAAGACGCCGAGGCCGTGCTCGAAGACTTCAGGGAGCTCGAGCGGCGCTTCGAGGAGCGGATGCTCGCCCCGAAGCCGCGCGAGGCGCTCGGCGAGCTGCTCGCCATGGGCCGCCGCGCCAACCGCTTCTTCGACGCCTCGGCCCCCTGGAAGACCCGCAAAGAGGACCCGGAGCGCACCCGCTTAACCCTCTACGTCTGCTCCGTCCTGCTCGGCTCCATCGCCTACCACGCCGCCCCCTACGTCCCCGAAGCCATCGAGCGGCTACAGGGTTTCTTCGAGGGGCCGGTGTCCCGCGTCTCCGACCTCGGCGAGCTCCCCGAGACCTACCGCGTCACGGGCGCGAAGCCTCTCTTCAAGAGGATCGAGGACGAGGAGATCCTCGCCGCCGAAGAACAGCTCGCGAAGGCGGCCCGCGGGGAGTGACGTAACCCCCGGGAATCAGGAGTTGGGAGTCGCAAAACCCGCGGGCTCCTCCGCCACCCCGCGGGTCACGTGGCCCCCAACCCCCATGTAGGGGCGGGTTTGAAACC
>CAXUFZ010000476.1:0-2112 GCA_964250345.1 uncultured Rubrobacteraceae bacterium | reverse complement strand
CCCCCGGAGTAACCGGGGTCCCTCCAACTACCCCGGAAGGGACGAGAGGACGCCGGCCAGCTCGTAGATCCGCGGGTCGAGCGGGCGCTTCCCGTCCACGACCTTGTGCAGCGGCACGCGGTCCACGTACTCCCCCGAGATGCCGACCATGACGCCGGACTCCCCGTCGGCGATGGCGTCCACCGCGCCCGCGCCGAGGCGGGCGGCGAGGATGCGGTCGTAGGCCGTCGGGCCGCCGCCGGACTGGATGTGGCCGAGCACCGTCAGGTCGGCCTGGTAGCTAGATCCCGCCCCGTTGACGAACTCGCAGAACTCCGCGGCGGTCGGCGAGGCGCCCTCCGCCGCGACGACCGTGAAGCGCGGCCTGCCCTTGTCGTAGGACTCGTTCATAAAGTCCAAAAGCTCTTCGGGCTGCGACGCGAACTCGGGGACCAGGGTCGCGTCCGCCCCGCCGGCAATGGCGCTCATGACGGCCAGGTAGCCCGTGTCGCGCCCGAGCACCTCGACGACCATCGCCCGCCGCTGGGAGGTCGCCGTGTCCTTGATCCGGTCGATGACGGCGACGGCCGTGTTCAGGGCGGTGTCGACGCCGACGGAGAGCTCGGTGCCGGGGATGTCGTTGTCTATCGTGCAGGGGACGCCGGTGGTGGGCATCCCGCGTTTGTCGAGCTCCAGGGCCCCGGTGAGGCTCCCGCCGCCCCCGATCACCACGACGCCTCCGACGCCGGCGTCGCGCAACACCTCCAGCGCCCGCTCCTTGCCCGCCTCCTCTTCCTCGAACTTCCGGGAGCGGCCCGTGCCGAGGGCGGTCCCGCCCTGCTGGACGAAGCCCCAGATCTCGCCGGTCTCGACGGGGCTTATCCGCCCTTCGAGCAGCCCGAGAAAGCCGTCCCTCACCGTCGCGACCTCCCAGCCGCGGGCGAAGGCCGCCTGCGCCGCCGCCCGCACGGCCGCGTTCATGCCGGGGGCCACGCCCCCGCTCGTCAACACCGCGATCTTCAAGAACATCTCCTCCCGTTCGGTTCGCCGCCGGCCTTTGTACCCCGTCGCGGCGATTTACTCGCACCGGGGTCCAGGCCCTCCCGTTTGGGTAGAATCCCTGCGAACTTCGGAGAGGAGATGTCTTGGAGAGCTGTCCCGTCAGGGTGATGAGCTTCAACGTCAGGGGGGCGTCCCACAAGGACGGGGAGAACGCCTGGGAGGGGCGGGCCGGGCTCAACGTCGAGACCATAAAGCGGTACGAGCCCGCCCTGATCGGCTTCCAGGAGATGCAGGCCCCGAACCTCGACGTCTACGAGAGAGATCTGCCCGGCTACGCCCGCATAGCCGGTCCCGCCTACGGCCCGGACTGGCTCGAAGAGTTCGCCGCCATCTTCTACGACCCCGAACGCTTCGAGGAGCTAGACTCCGGCGGCTTCTGGCTCAGCGACACGCCGGAGGAGTCCTCGGCGAGCTGGGGAAACGAGGTCGTACGCTCCGCCAACTGGGCCCTCCTCCGGTGTCGGGAGACCGGCGTAGCCTTCCTGCACGCCAACACCCACCTCGACCACCTCAGCGAGCGCGCCCGCGTCGAGGGCAACCGCCTCATCGTCCGCCAGACGCGGCAGACCATGTCCGATCGGGGCGACCCGCCCGTCGTCGTCACGGGCGACTTCAACTGCAAGCCCGACTCCGCCCCCTACCGCGTCTTCGCCGACGAGGGCTTCGCCGACACCTTCCTCGCCGCCGGCAACGAGGACGCCGCCGACGCCTTCACCTTCCACGCCTTCAAGGGCACGCGCTTCAAGCCGCGCGACACCGACAAGCCCTTCGGCCGCATCGACTGGATCCTCGTCAAGGACCCCGCCGGCAACGTCGCCATCCACGCCCACCAGATCCTGCGCGATGCCGACGAAGAGACCGGCCTCTATCCCAGCGACCACTACCCGGTGCTGGCGGACCTGGAGTTGAGTGGGTAAGGCTTTTAGGTTCCAAGGCACGGAGGCTTTAAGAGACCGGAACGCGGGCCCCGTCTCGGCAAGAGGCCCTCAGAACCTCAAAACCTAAGGACCTCAAAGCCTCAAACCAAACCTTTTCGCCGGCCGGGGGATAGAAGAGGCAGGTCCCTGAATG
>CAXUFZ010000475.1:0-2113 GCA_964250345.1 uncultured Rubrobacteraceae bacterium | reverse complement strand
GAGGAGGGGCACGTCCGGCTCGGGATGGCGGCCGGGGTGGCGGAGGCGATGGGGGCGCGGTGCCTGAGGTTGGAAGACCTGCGGGCCGAGTCGCTGGTGGGATTGGTCGAGAGGAGGCGTGTGGCATGAGCGGGGTCGGAGAAGAGGTCGGGGAGGCGAGGGAGCCGCGCGAGACGCGTCTCCGGCGCCGGTCGAACAGGGAGCGCCCGCTGCTGGTCGTGAACACCGGCCACGGCAAGGGCAAGAGCACGGCCTCCTTCGGCATCATGCTCCGGTCCTGGGCCCGCGGCTACAAGGTCGGCGTCTACCAGTTCGTCAAGAGCGGCAAGTGGAACGTCGGCGAACAGCAGGCCGCCGAGAAGCTCGGCAACATCGACTGGTTCAAGCAGGGCGACGGCTGGACCTGGACGGTGAAAGACCTCGAACACTCCGCCGACCTCGCCCGCGAGGGCTGGGAGGAGGTCAAGCGGCGCCTC
This sequence comes from uncultured Rubrobacteraceae bacterium, assembly GCA_964250345.1. Classification (GTDB taxonomy): domain Bacteria; phylum Actinomycetota; class Rubrobacteria; order Rubrobacterales; family Rubrobacteraceae; genus Rubrobacter_D. The sequence goes on along the minus strand of CAXUFZ010000475.1, from coordinate 1,637 downwards.
GCCGACGAGACCTACGACGTCCTCCTCCTCGACGAGTTCACCTACCCGATGAAGTTCGGCTGGGTGGACACGGACGAGGTCGTCGAGACCCTGGAGAACCGTCCGGGCTTCCAGCACGTCATCATCACGGGCCGCGATGCCCCGCTGGAGCTCGTCGAGGTCGCGGACCTCGTCAGCGAGGTGCGGAAGGTCAAGCACCCCATGGACGAGGGCTACCGCGGCCAGAAGGGGATCGAGTGGTGAGGTCGTCGCTTCGCTCCTCCCGGGAGTCGGGTTTTGCCGTTCGGAGGCTGGTGGGGTGAGACGCGTCGTCGTCGCGGGTACGCACTCGGGGGTTGGGAAGACGACCGTTGCCTCTGGGCTTATGGCCGCGCTGTCCGCGAAGGGGCTTCGGGTGGCGCCGTTCAAGGTGGGGCCGGACTTTATCGACCCATCGTACCACGCGCTTGCGGCCGGCCGGCCGGGACGCAACCTGGACGCTTTTCTCTCTGGACCGGGGATGATCGGGCCACTGTTTGTCCACGGCGCCCGGGATGCCGACGTGGCCGTGGTTGAGGGCGTCATGGGCCTCTTCGACGGGAAGGGCGGCGGGGGAGAGCTGGCCTCGACCGCCCACGTCGCCAAGCTGCTGGACGCGCCGGTGGTCCTGGTAGTGGACGGATCCGCGATGGCCCGCTCGGCCGCCGCGATGGTCCACGGCTACGCGACCTTCGACCCCGAAGTAAACGTCGCCGGCGTGGTCCTCAACCGCGTCGGCTCCGACCGCCACGAGAAGATGCTCCGCGACGCCCTGGCCCCGCTCGGCATCCCCGTCCTCGGCGCCCTGCGCCGCGACGCCACCCTCCGGACGCCGGACCGCCACCTCGGCCTCGTCCCGGCCGCCGAACGCCGTCGCGAGGCGCAAGACTCCCTCGACGCCCTGAGCGCCGCCGTCGCCCGCTCCCTGGACCTCGACGCCGTGATGCGCCTGGCCTCCACCGCCGGACCGCTGCATGCGCGGCCCTGGAGTCCCGAGGCCCCGGAGGAGGAGCGCGCGCCCGGCGTCCGGGTCGCCGTCGCCTCCGGGCCGTCGTTCAGCTTCCTCTACCAGGAAAACGTGGAGCTGCTCGCAGGGGCGGGCGCCGAGGTGGTCGCCTTCGATCCCACCTCCGACGAAGATCTACCGGACGGCACGGATGTCCTCTACCTCGGCGGCGGTTTCCCGGAGACCCACGCCGACGCCCTCTCCGCCAACGAACCCATGAAGAGCAGCGTCCGGCGCTTCGCCTCCGGGGGACGTCCGGTCGTCGCCGAGTGCGGCGGCCTGCTCTACCTCTCCCGCGAGCTGGACGGTTACCCGATGTGTGGCGTCCTGGATGCTACCGCCCGCATGACGGGTCGCCTCTCCCTCGGCTACCGCAAGGCACGGGCCGCCGCGGACTCGCCGCTCGCCGAGGAGGGCGCGTCCGTTCGCGGCCACGAGTTCCACTACTCGGCCGTGGAGCCCGGTGCCGGGGAGCAGCCGGCGTGGGAGATCGAAGGCCGCGGCGCGGAAGGCTACGCGACGGGCAACGTGCACGCGAGCTACCTGCACGCGCACTGGGCCGCGTTCCCAGGAATGCCCCGAAGGCTCGTCCGAGCGGCGAAGCGGACAGAGG
>CAXUFZ010000474.1:0-2116 GCA_964250345.1 uncultured Rubrobacteraceae bacterium | reverse complement strand
CCCTCCCAAAGACCGAACCGAGCGCCCGCCGGTGCCGCACGGCGAGCACGACGGCCGCCAGCGCGAGCACGAGCCCCTGCACCACGAAAAGGGAGGCATCGTCGCCGTCGAGGCCGAGCAGCGGGAACGCGAGAACGACCCAGAGCATCGCGGCGACGGCGGCCCCGTCCACGACGAACCTACGCCCCGCATCGTTTGTCTGTTCCTCCGAAGATCGCCGCCGGGCCGCGCCGGCGAGGGTGGCGGCGGCGAAGGCCAGCGCCAGGCAGGGCAGGGCGAGGCTGCCGAGGTCGTTGCCCGCGGCGATGGCGAGCGCCGAGACGACGATGGAGACGACGGTGCCGAGGTCGCCGGCGGCGATGGTCCACGTTCGCGGTGGTCGGTCGGAGCGCTGGGCGGGGAGGTCCCGGATCGCCTGCATAACCGGCATCGTCGCCGTCCGGAGGCTCGTCGCGGCGACGACCAGGAGGGAGACCGCCAGCCCGGCGAGGGCCCCGACTAGAGGCGTCCCGGCCTCGATGCCGAACCTCATGGTCTCCACGCTCCCCCGCGTGGCCGAGGAGAAGACGCCGCCCGCCAGGCGCACGGCGAGAAAGGCCGCTCCGACGCCGACCAGGGTCCCGAGGAGCGTCGCCGCGACCGCGTAGGCGCCCCCTTCGAGGACGGAGGCCGCGACGAGGGCCCGGCGCTTCATCCCCATCGAGCGCAGGACGCCGAGCTCGCGCCGGCGCTCCTCACCGAGCATGACCAGCGTGTTCACCAGGAGCGCGGCCCCCGCGAGCACCGCGAACGCGCCGAGCGACAGGAACAGCTCGGCGAACTCGTCGCCCTGCTCCCGCGCTTCCCGCAGCAGTTCCGCCTTGACGGGGTCGGCCTCGGTGCCCTCGATGTCTTGGAGGCTCCTCTGCACCTGATCCAGCAGCGCCCCGCTCCGCCCCGCGTCGGGGAACACGCCGCCCTCCGCCGAGACGAACAGGAGGTTCTCGGGCGGGACGGCCTCCTCGTAGAGGCCCGTGAACGCGAGCTCCGTCGTGGTGCCCGGGGCGACGAAGGCGTTCAGGGAGCCGTCGTCGAACTCCGTGGCGTAGCCGGCGATCCCGCGCCGCGGCAGGACCCGGACGACCCGCAGTTTCCTGGACTCTCCGTAGGCGTGCACCTCGACCGACGCCCCGGCGCGGACCCCGAGCTCGTCAGCGGCGTCGCGTCCGAGAGCGACCTCGCCGTATTGTGGGGTCGGCCCGGAGATGCCGGTCGCGTCGGGGTCGCCGCCGAAGGTGCGGGCCTCGTCGAAGTACGCCTCCATGAGGCGCGCGGAGGGCAGCACCTTCCGCCCGTTCTCCCCCGGCGCGGTGAGGGTCGCGCCGGCGGTGACCACGCGGAGCATCCCGTCGGCGTCTTCGGGCGGGGACGACTTGAGGAAGGACTCGGCCGTCTCGACGACGACCTCCGAGTAGTTGCGGACGACGATGTCGACGGGGCCGAGCGTCGCCGGGACCCGGGCGCGCGCCGAAGCGTCCAGCGAGTCCGCCACGCAGAGCGCGCTCGTCACGACGGCGGTCCCCACGGCGCACCCGAGGACCACGAGCAGCGCGTCGCCCCCGCGCCGCCGGACGTTGCGCGCCGCCAGCCGACGCGCGGCGGGGGAGACGGCGGCGAGCGCGACGAGGCCGACCACCAGGCCGCCGACGAGCAGGCCAAGCGTCGTCAACCGGAGGTCCTCTCCCCCTCGATCGAAGGCACGTGGCGGGGGGCCGAGTCCTCGACGACCGCGCCGTCGCGCATGACGACGCGGCGCTCCGACCTGCCGGCCACGACCTCGTCGTGGGTAACGAGCACGAGCGTCGCGCCCCCGTCGCGCAGTTCGGAGAGGAGGTCCACGACGGTCTCCGCGGCGGCGGTGTCGAGGCTGCCGGTCGGCTCGTCGGCCCACACGATCTCCGGCCCGGACGCGAAGGCGCGGGCTATGGCGACCCGCTGCTGCTCGCCGCCGGAGAGCTCGCCGGGGCGGTGGTCCGCGCGGTCGGAGAGGCCCACCCGCTCAAGCGCGGCCAGGGCCTCCGGCCGCGCGCGCTTCGGCGGTACGCCGCCCAGGAGCAGGGGCCCCGCTACGTTGGCC
>CAXUFZ010000473.1:0-2116 GCA_964250345.1 uncultured Rubrobacteraceae bacterium | reverse complement strand
CACGATAAACTATGCGATCACCACCGGGATAGACCCCCGGCGCGTCGAGAGGAGTTATGAGGATGTTTCAAGGTCTTAATTGGAGGGCCGCCGCCCGCCGGTCGGCCATCGTTATCGCAGTCTACATCGTGCTGTTCTACGTTCTGAGCGTTGCGGCGCCGGAGACCTTCCCGTTGAGCCCGGCGCTCCTCATAAACGCCGTCATGTTCTTCCTCGTCTTCACCTTCGTCTACGCCTTCGTCGAACGCAGCCGGGCCCGCCGTATGGAGCAGACGAACAAGAAACCGGAAAAGGAGCCCCCGCCCGAGGGCGACCCCGAGACGCCGTCCGCGCTCAAGGGCCGCCCGAACCCAAACACCAGCCGCAAAAAGTCCCGCCGCAAGCGGTAGGTTGGCCTCCGCGAAGGCGCTCTTTCTGGCGCTCGAACCCCCGGTGGATCCCGCGGAGCTTGTCCAGATGGTCCCCGAGCTCTCCCTGGCCCGGGGGCTCGAGGGCAGCCCGTACCACCACCTCGACACCCTCGACCACGTGATGGAGGTGATCCGGAACGTCGAACGCGAGCTCGACGAGAACCGCCTCGGCGCCCGCGTCCCCGAAGACCGCGTATCCGGCCTCCGCCTCGCCGCCCTCCTCCACGACGTCGCCAAGCCCGTCACCCGCGGCGAGCTCGACGGCCGCGTCCTCTTCGTCGCCCACGACACCCTCGGCGCCGCCCTCGTCCGCCGCGTCTGCCGCCGCCTGGGGGTCCCCGCCGCCCCCACGGACCTGACCGCGACCCTGACGGCGTTGCACCTCAAGATCGGGTTCATGGGAAACCCCCGCACCGACTACCCGCCCGAGAGGCTCTCCCGGGCCGCCGGCCCCTTCGGCGAGGAGCTCGCCGTCCTCAGCCTCGCCGACCGCCTCGCCGCCCAGGGCCCGAGCCTCAAGCCCGAGCACATAGAACGCCACGTCGACCTCTGCGCCGAATTCCTCCATTTCTACCGCCAGAACGCTCCCTACCCGGACCCCGACTACGAAGCGCTGTCGGCGGCCCTGCCCGACGCTTCCGGCGCCGACACCGGCCTCGCCGCGACGCACGCGCGCCTGCTGGCTGCCCGAGGCTTGGAACCGCAAGCCGCGAAAGAGGCGGCGCTAACCCGAGCCTCGTCCCTGCTGTAGCCGCAGGCGGCACGCTCCGGCTGTCGCCTCCGCTTGTCAGCACGTTCCGTCCTAAGGGCCCCGCTCTCGGCAACGTTTCGGGCCTGACGGCCCTCGCTTTCAGCACGCTACGGCTTTCGCCTCCGCTTTCAGCCAGAACCCGTTTGTCGTGGCCTTGCGGAGCGTCGAAACCGCTCTGGCAACGGTACGCCTGGTGCAGGCGGTTCGCGAGTCGCCCTGAGAGGATGCGTCGACGCCCGGGGTTTCGGTCCGACGGGGTATTTAGCTGAAAGGCGCGAAGCGCCGTGCTGAAAGTGGAGGCCGAAGGCCGGAACGTGCTGAGAGCGCAGCCCGCAAGGGCTAAGCGTGCTGACAAGCCCGGTGTCTTGGGTTGCTGTAAACTTGCGTGCTCAACGGGCGGTACGCGGGTTATGGGAGGCGACGTTTTGCAGTTTCGGAGGGCGCGTAGGGATCGGTGGTTGCTCGGGGTCTGCGGCGGGCTGGCCCACAGCCAGGGCTGGAACCCGGCGCTGGTCCGGCTGGTGACGGTTGTTTTGGGGATCTTTATCCCGGGGCCCAACATCGTCGTGCTCGCCGCCTACATCATCCTCGGCGCCATCCTGCCGGAGAGCGACGCGTACTAGGCGGTCTTGGAGTTCGCGGAGGCCCAGAAGGAGGCTTTAGGCTGCACGCGGTGCGGCCTGTGCCACTCCAGGACCCAGGTCGTCTTCGGCGACGGGCCCCTGAACGCCGGCCTGTTCGTCGTCGGCGAGGCGCCGGGTTTCAACGAGGACGCGGAGGGCAAGCCTTTCCGCGGCGCCTCCGGGATGCTGCTCGACCGCCTGCTCGACTCGGTCGGCGTCGGCCCCGCGGGGGCCTACCAGACGCCGCGCGGCAAGTGCCGCCCGCCCCGCTCGCCCCCCCCGCCGCCCCCACCCCGGGGGGGAGGGCCACACCGGCGAGATCAACACCGGGC
>CAXUFZ010000472.1:0-2120 GCA_964250345.1 uncultured Rubrobacteraceae bacterium | reverse complement strand
TGCCAGGTTCGATCCGTTCGGAGCCACGCTTCTCTTCGGGGCGACCTCCGCGTTGCTCGTGGCGTTGCTCGGGGGCGGGCGCTGGGGGTGGACGAGCCCGACCGAGCTCGCGTTGCTCGTCGCCTCCCTCGTACTCGGGGCGGCGTTCGTCGCCGCCGAGAGGCGGGCGCGCCAGCCCACCCTCGACATGGGGTTGCTCCGCGTCCGGGAGGTCTGGGCGGGGAACGCGAGCGGGATCGTCGCCTTCGCCGCGCTCTTCACCGCGACCTTCCTCGTCCCCTTCTACCTCACGGACGTGCGCGGCCTCTCCGTGCTCCAGACCGGCCTGTTCCTCACCCCGCTGCCGCTCGCCACCCTCGTTGTCTCCCCGTTCGGCGGGGCGCTCTCCGACCGCATCGGTCCCCGCGTCCTCACCGCCGCGGGCACGGCGTCCATCGGCGGCGGCCTACTCCTCCTCACCGGCGTGGACGCTTCGACGGGCGCCTTCGGGCTCGTATGGCGGCTGGCCGTGCCGGGGGTCGGCCTCGGGCTGTTCATCGGGGCGAACCAGAGCCTGGTGCTAGGCGCGGTGCCGCCGAGCAGGCGGGGGCTGACCTCGGGGATGCTCGCGCAGGTGCGAAACCTCGGGCAGGCGTTCGGGGTGGCGCTGGCGGGCGCGGTCGTCGAGCGGGACGCGTTCGTGCTGGCGATCCACGACGCCTTCTACGCGGGGGCCGCGATCTGCGTCCTCGGCATCCTGACGAGCCTGATCTCCGAGCGCCGGGGAGACGCGACGGCCAAGCCCCGAGGAGAACCCGAAGGAGGCCGGCACCCGGCGGCGTAGCCATCGAGAGAACGGAGGCACCGTGAAAAGCCACGACCCGAAAAGCACCGGCCGGGGGAGGCGCGAGATGTATCTGACGGCCAATGGGCGGCCCCGCAGGAACGAGGTCGAGCCGCGCCTGCTCCTCGTGCACCACCTGCGCGACGACCCGCGCCTGACCAGCCCCCACGCCGGCTGCGACACGAGCCAGTGCGGCGCCTGCACCGTGCTGATGGACGGGGAGGCCGTCAAATCCTGCACCGTCTTCGCCGCGCAGGCCGACGGCGCCGATGTCGTTACCGTCGACGGCCTCGCCGGAGGGGGCGGAACGCTGCACCCCCTGCAAGAGGGCTTTCGGGAGAGGCACGGGCTGCAGTGCGGCTACTGCACCCCCGGCATGGTCCTGAGCGCCCGCGACCTCCTGCGGCGAAACCCCGATCCCACCGAGGAGGACGTCCGGCGCCACCTCAAGGGCAACTTCTGCCGCTGCACGGGCTACCAGAACATCGTCGAGGCGGTGCGATACGCCGCCCGGGAGCCCCCCATCGGCACGTTGCACGCGGCGATCCTCCGTTCACGCACGCCCACGCGCGCATCCGGAGCGTGGACGCCGAAGCGGCGCGCACGATGCCCGGGGCGGTCGCGGTGTTCGCCGGCGCGGACCTCAAAGGCCGCCTGGCTCCGCTCCCGCCCAACTGGGTCCTGCCCGGCATGAGCGTGCCCGAGCACCCAGCGCTCGCCCACGGGAGGGCACGCTTCGTCGGCGACGGCGTGGCAGTCGTGGTCGCCGAGGGGCACTACGCCGCGCGACGCGCTGGAGGCGATCCGGGTCGAGTACGAGCCGCTCCCCGCCGTCACGGGCGCGGAGGAGGCCACTCAGGGATCCCGCCCAGATCGACGAGCTCGAGCTGCCCACCCAGGCCTAAAACAACGTCCGAAGACGCTGGCGGCCGGGCTCCCGTACCATCGTGTTACAAACCACATAGAAGTCCTGGCTTACCGTACGTTTTCGCTCCGATGCTACTCACCCTCCTACATGGGTGAGGGGGCGCCGAAGATCGGGGAGCCGACGTGGAAGCGCCTGGACCGGCGGACGGTGGAGGCGCTGGTGGGCGGGCCGGTGTAGCGCGGATAGCTCTCTCCCGGATGAACATCATGCTCGTCTCGGTGGCCGAACGCACCCGCGAGATCGGCATCCGCAAGGCGCTCGGCGCGACCGACTCCGACGTGCTGTGGCAGTTCCTCTTCGAGGCGGTGATCCTGTCCGCGCTCGGCGGGCTCGTGGGCGTCGGGGTCGGGATCGGGGTTTCGGGGCTGC
>CAXUFZ010000471.1:0-2125 GCA_964250345.1 uncultured Rubrobacteraceae bacterium | reverse complement strand
GCGTGCGGCCGGAGGGGACGGCAGGGGAGATCGGGCGCCTGCAGGCCGAGGGCAAGAAGGTGGCGATGGTCGGGGACGGCATCAATGACGCGCCGGCGCTGGCGCGGGCCGACGTCGGGGTCGCCATCGGGGCCGGCACGGACGTGGCGATGGAGGCCTCGGACGTCACGCTCGTCGGCGGGGACGTCGGGGGCGTGGCGAGGGCCGTCGGCCTCAGCCGGGCGACCGTCCGAAACATAAAGCAGAACCTGTTCTGGGCCTTCGCCTACAACGTGGTTCTCATCCCGGTGGCGGCGGGCGCGCTCTACCCGCTCTTTCGGGACGGGGTTCCGGGGGCGCTACAACCGTTCCTGGGCGAGTACGGGTTCCTCAACCCGGTGCTCGCGGCGGCGGCGATGGCGCTCTCGTCGGTGACGGTGGTAACCAACGCCCTGCGGCTGCGCCGGGCGAGGATAGATTAGGAGAGAACATGGGCGAAGAGAACGCGGCGGTGGTCGGTACGGCCCACGGGTACATCAAGGCCAGGGACAAGGAGAAGCTGCAGAACCGGCTCAAGCGCATAGAGGGGCAGGTGCGCGGGATACGGCGGATGGTGGACGAGGAGGCGTACTGCGTGGACATCCTCACCCAGATCGGGAGCGTCGTCTCCGCCTCGGAGAAGGTCGGTTCCATCCTCCTGAAGGACCACGTCGAGCACTGCGTGCGCGATTCCATAGAGAAGGGCGAGGGCGCGGACGAGAAGATAGAAGAGTTGACGACCGCCGTCGAGCGGTTCTTGAGGGTTTAGGAGGGAAGCAATGACCGGGAAGACGTACAGGGTCGAGGGCATGAGCTGCGCCCACTGCAAAGCCGCCGTCGAAGGGGAGCTCGGCAAGCTCCCCGGCGTCGAGCGCTCGAACGCGGACGTCGGGCGGGGGACCGTCGAGGTGCGCTACGACGAGGACCGGACGGCCGTCGAAGACATCCAGGCCGCCATCGAGAGGGCCGGTTACGCGCTGGTACTCTAGGGGAGACTGTCCGGGAGGTGGGGCCCCCGCCTCCCGTCGAGCGGGATGGTGTTCGTAAGATAGAGAGGAACCCAATAACGTGCACGGACAGGACGCTTCGCTCAACAGGACGGCCTTCAGCGCGACCGCGCACTGCCTGACCGGGTGCGCCATCGGGGAGGTTCTTGGCATGATCGTCGGCACGGCGCTCGGGTGGGGCAACGCCGCCACCATAGCCCTCGCCGTGGTATTGGCCTTCTTCTTCGGCTACTCGCTCACGATGCTGCCGCTCCTGCGGTCGGGGATGGCGCTCGCGGCGGTGTTGCCGCTCGCCCTCGCCTCCGACACGCTCTCTATCACGGTCATGGAGATCGTGGACAACCTCGTCCTGCTCGTCGTCCCCGGCGCGATGGAGGCGGGCCTCGCCTCCGTCCTCTTCTGGGCCAGCCTGGCCTTCGCGCTCGCGATAGCGTTCGTCGCCGCCTTCCCGGTTAACCGCTACCTCATAGCCCGCGGCAAGGGCCACGCCGTCGTACATAAGCACCACGACCACTAGTGGTCGAGGGGCGGGTTCGAGAAGGCTCCCGGGCCTCACCGCCGTGTCAGGCGCTTCTGCGCGAGGGTACGAGTAGGAGTATAAAGCAGGGTGTAATAGCGCCACCGGGGAAGGAGGGCACAAGTGCCGGTACGGGACAGACGACCCGAGGACGAGAGACCCCTGTTCAGGGCGGTCAACGAGCAGCGGCTGATGGGACCTGTGGGCGTAGAGTCCGAAGGCCAAGAGGCCAGCGGGGCTGGGGAGTCGCAGACGGCCTCCCAGGCGGGGGAGACCTCACAGGGGGAGAAAGGACTGATAGCCAGGGCGGTAGACAGGGCTCAGGAGAACAACTGGGTCTACCCTTCCATGGCGAACGCGGCCAGGGAGCAAGGCCTGTTGGACAAGGCCGACGAGGTCCTGAACAGGGTCAAGGCCCAGTTGGGCTGATAGAGCCTACCGAGGGCCCGGTTTTTCGCACGAGAGAGGGGGACGGGAAGTTGCCCCGTCCCCCTCTCGTCGTGTTTCGCGGTTTATGCCGCGTCGGGTCGGCCCTCTACGCTAGAACCTGAAGCGCGCCTCGATCACGCCCCGCCCCCTGGCG
>CAXUFZ010000470.1:0-2138 GCA_964250345.1 uncultured Rubrobacteraceae bacterium | reverse complement strand
CTCCCTCGGCAAAGGGATCCTCGATGCGATGCGTTCCGTGCGGGCCCGACGCGCCCGGCCTCTCCAACTGTGGCTGACCGTCGCTTCGCCCCGGGATTCGTCGATGTCGGTGAAGTCGCAGGTGGCGACCTCCAGGTGCGCGCCGACCTTCGCGCCGACGGTCTGCCGGATCTCGTCGGCCGACGACAAACGCGCGAGATCGTCGGCTATCTCGGCCAACAGGGCGGCGTTCGCCTGGCTCACGCGTTGGTCCGTCGGGATGGGCGGGATCGCCCCTTCCCGCGAAGCCCGTCGCCGCGCGGAGACGATCCGCCGCATCCTCGACGTCGCGGTGGACCGCGAGGGCCGCTACATCACGCTGCGGTAGCGGGCGTCGGCGCCGTACACCTTTCGGACCATTTTGCGCATCCGCGTCTTCCGGGTGGGGGCGCAAAGCGCTATAAAGATGTGCGAGGGGTCGATCGGCGGAGGTCCGCAGCGGAGGGGGATTTCGCGGACCCCCGGGACCACGACTCGACTATCGTGCCGGCAAAGATTCGAAGAGGAGGAGATCAGGCATGAACCGTCCGAGGATCGTCTTCGGAGAGGCCTGCGCGGCGCGCGAAGATGGGGGGGAGCGATGACGGAGACGGCCCACGACGCCAGGGTACGCGACTGGCTCATACCCTTCCTGCTGCTATGCCTGCGCGGGGGGGACCTCAGGGGCTACGATCTCGTGGGCAAGATGGCCGACCTTGGCTTCGGCGCCGCGCGGCCCGGCGAGGTCTACAGGTCCCTCAGACGGGCCGAGGAGGAGGGCCTGATCTCCTCCGAGCGCGAGGAGCTCGGGTACCTGCTCTCCCGCCGTCGGTACGGCCTGACCGAGCCCGGCGAGGCCTACATCGAGTTCCTAGCCGACTCCCTGGGCGCTTACCAGAAAGAGATCTCGGCCTTCCTCCTCGCCCACGGGGACCGCCCCGTCCACAAGGCGTACGGCTGATGACGGCCCCCGAAAGTTCCGGCGGGAGGCTGCTGGAGAGGTCCCCCTACCTGTTCGGCGAGGACTCGGCCTTCGTGCTGGCCGCCGGGGGCCTGCGCCGACTCCGCGGCCGTGGCCAGGGGTTCCTCGGCTACTCGGCCAGGGAGATGTTCTGGCTGGACGCGCTCGGGCTTATCCACGAGGAAGACCTGCCCCACGCGCGAACGCTACTCGCCACGGTCAAGCGCCACCCCGGCAGCTCCCTGGACGCCGCCCTGCGCTTCCGCGACGCGAACGGCGACTGGACGCTCATGGACATTACCATCCAGAACGTCCTCGAAGCCGCGGGCGACGCGGGCTTCGTCGTCGCCAACATCCGCGACCCGCGACCGCCCGAAGGTCCCTTCGCGAACGGGCACTCGCCGGACGGACACTCCGAAGCCTGACCGGCCCCGGAGCGTAACCGCGGTACCCGCGCCAAGCGTGTGCGAGCGTCCCGGGCGCAGGGGCGCTTCGCGAAGCGCCCCTACAGGATGTGTTGTGGGACCTGGACCGGCGCCCTACGGGACCATAAAGTTCAGCACCGTGGCCTGCAAGACGACCAGGATCGACATGACCACCGTCAGCCCTATCGACCACTTCAAGACGAGGCGCAGGAGGTCGCCCTCCTTGCCCTGGAGGCCCGTGGCGCTCGTGCCGACGGCGAGGTTCTGGGGTGAGATCATCTTCCCCAGAACGCCGCCCGAAGAGTTCGCGCCCACGGTCAGGTTCGGGCTCACGCCTATCTGCTGCGCCGTCACCTTCTGCAGGTTCGCGAACAGCGCGTTCGAGGACGTGTCCGAGCCCGTCAAGGCGACCCCGAGCCACCCGATGAAGGAGGCGAAGAAGACGTAGAGGAAGCCCGTCGAGGCGAACGCGAGGCCGAGCGTGAAGGTCATGCCCGAGTAGTTCAGGAGGTAGGCGAGGCCGAGGATCGAGGCTATCGTGAGGATGGCCCACTTGAGCTGGTTCAGGGACTGGCCGTAGATCCTGAGCGCCTGCCCAGGGCCCACCCGGAGCACGGCGAGGGAGATGATGTCGGCGATGAGGATGATGGTGCCGGCCGCCGAGAGCCAGTTGGTCGAGTAGGTGGCGGCGTAGGGGGCCGCCTCAGGGACGACGGGGGGCTGCTGCTCTATCT
>CAXUFZ010000469.1:0-2145 GCA_964250345.1 uncultured Rubrobacteraceae bacterium | reverse complement strand
GGGAGGGGCCGCCGGTGGTGCTGGTCCATGGGACGCCGAGCTTCTCGTATCTGTGGCGGGGCGTCGTGGCGGGGCTTGCCGAGGACTACACCGTCTACGTCTATGATCTTCCGGGTTTTGGGGCATCGGAAAAGTATGAGGGACAGGCCGTCTCAATCGCGGCCCAGGCGCGGGCGTTGGCGGAGCTTCTAGAAGCTTGGGGGCTGGAGGAGCCGGCGGTCGCGGGTCACGACATCGGCGGCGGCATCGTGCTGCGGGCGCATCTGTTGGAGGGGGCCCGTTTCGGGGGCATCGCTCTGCTGGACGCGGTCGTGCTGACGCCCTGGGGGACGCCGGGGTTGAGGCACGTGAAAGAGTACCTGGGCGCTTACCGGACGATGCCCGTCGGCGTCTTCGAGGCGTACGTCGCGGCACGGCTGCGGGAGACCACGAGCCGGCCGATGGACGAGGAGGTGTTCGAGGCTTACCTGTCGCAGTGGCGGGGTGCCGACGGACAGGTCGCGTACCTGAGAAAAGACGCGGCGCTCGTCGAGCGGGACACCGCGGAGATCGTGCCGTTGCTGGGTTCGGTGCGGGTGCCAGTGCGGGTCGTGTGGGGCGGGGAGGACGCGTGGTTGCCGCCCTCGCAGGCACAGACGCTAGCGCGGAGCATCCCCGGCGCCGGGACGGAGCTTGTACCCGGGGCCGGGCATTTTGTGATGGAGGACGCGCCGGAGGAGGTCGCGGAGATCCTGGCGAGGTTCTTCGCTGCTACCGTGTCCGGCAACGGCGTTGACCCGGGCCCCGCGGGTGTCGCCCGTCGGCTGTAGGCCCGTTCGGGGGAGGATCGGCGCTACGCCTGGTCCCAGCAGGTGACGGCGCCATCTTTGTCGCGGACGAAGCGGGCGTCGCCGTCCTGGGAGATGACGACGAGGAGGACGTCGGGTTGGTCGGCGGCGAGGCGGTAGGCGGAGCGGTGGCGGGTGCCGACGCCCTCGGTGCCTTCGGCGACGGAGCTCTCGCCTTCGAGGTCGAGGGCCTTGCGGACGGAGGGGACGGATTCGAGCTCGCCGGAGATCTCGCCGCCGAAGCCGAGCAGCTCGAAGCGGCGGGTCATGACTACGGCGCCGTCCACGGCGGCGAGGCCGGCGACCATGTGGGCGAACTCGAAGATGGCCTCGTCGAGCTCGGCCAGTTCTCTGTCTTCACTCCAGACGTACTCCTCCCAGCCTACGGCTCTCGGGTAGGCCGTCTCTTCACCGCGGCCGTGGGACTGGGCCAGGCGGTTCATGATCCGCACGATCAGGGTCCGAAAGCGCCTCCTGGGCTCGCCGTCGACGAAGGCGTGCTTGAGCGAGACGTGCTCCCCGTTTAGCACCTCCTCGGCCCGCTCGGGTGGCACGATGATGATGGTGCCGCCGTGGCGGGCGTCGCGGACGGTGGAGACGAGCCGCTTGACCATCTGCTGGGCGACCTTGCGCGAGAGATCCGGGTCGAGCGGGGCCCACGACTCGCCCACCGCCGCGGCCTCGGCCCGCGCCTCCTCGTGCAGCTCGACCAGCTCCGCCCGCACGGGCGCGAACAGGCCCGGCAGCCACCGGCTGGCGAAGACGTCGGCGTAGGACGCCTCCAGACGGCCCGCTTCCAGCTCCGCGACCGAGGTGGAGCCTTTCCTGACCTGGAGACGGCCGGGCCCCTCGACCTCGACGACCGGCACCGGCGGCAGGGGCGACGACGGCTCGCGCCCGCCCTGCACGTTCCTCAGCCAGCGCGGCCCCGAGTGGACGATGCCCCAGATCCTCATCCCGTCTTCCTCGTCGCGGCAGACGCCGATGAGCGAGCGGTCGAAGTCCGCGGCGGGCGAGAGCCGCCTGAGCTCGTGCTCGTCGAACGGCCGCGGCTCCTCGAAGACCAGCCGGTGCAGGCCCTCGGGCGGCCCCGACCTCTCCGGGAACTCCTCCGGCCCGGCGAAGATGACCCGGAAGATCACCGGCCGCTCCTCTTCCCGCAGCAGACTTGCCTGGTAGCAGGTGGACAACAGCGTCTCCAGGATCACCGCCCCGGGCAACGCCTGCCCCCCGTCGTCCGATCTCCCCGAACCTTCGGGACGCTCTCCCCAGCGCTTGCGTACGAAACGCGCGAGGTCGCCCGGGTAGGCGTGACCCC
>CAXUFZ010000468.1:0-2161 GCA_964250345.1 uncultured Rubrobacteraceae bacterium | reverse complement strand
GATCGCTCGGCTACAAGCGACGGATCGCGCGGAGCGCCGCGCTTGGAAGGGTTTGAGCCGTGGCCCGCGCCGGCTCCACGAGCGACCGGACGAGAGCGCCGACCAGCGCCGCCCCGTCGCTTGCCCTCATCCTCCTTAGCCGCCCCTGAGGGCCGGCCGGGCGAGGACGCCTGGGCTCTCAGGGGTTCGCGACGAACGCACCCGACCCTGAGCGCCCCCCGAGAGGCGCCGCCCTTTGAGGACAGTTTCCATGACGACCCCCGTAGCCGCCGCGTCCGCCAAGGACCGCGTCCTGATCTTCGACACCACCTTGCGCGACGGCGAGCAATGCCCCGGCACCACCATGACGCTGGAGGAAAAGATCGAGGTCGCCGACCTCCTCGACGCCTTCGACAAAGAAACCCCTCCGCTCCTAGAAACCCTCCGCGAAACCGCGGCCACCAACGACGCCCCAGCCTTCAAACAAGCGGCGCATGCCCTCAACGGCATCTCCCGCGGCGTCGGCGCCCGCCACATGGCCGCCACCTGCTCAGAGCTCGAAGACCTCCCCGGGACCGGCGACCTCCACGACGCACAATCCCTGCTCGCCCGTCTAACCCGCGAATGGGAGCAAGCCAGAGGCCTCCTCGCCGCGAAACTAAGAACCCCCTAGAGGCTTTCCGACTCCCGAAGCGAGCCGGAGGCGAGCGCCTCCCGACTCCCGAACGCTCGCGTCCACGAAGCTCCCGTCGGGACACGCCACCCGAGCCCCGACTCAGTACGTCGGCAACGGGCCGCCGGCGTCCCTGAGCACGTACCCGTCGAACATGCGCTTCACGACGTCCTGGTTTCCGGCGGCGATGTCCTTCTCCATGCCGGGGTCTTGCGTCAGATCGAAGAGTTTGGCGTCGGAGCCGTCGTTTTTGGCGAACATGGCGTAGCGGTCGTCGCGGGCCCAGGAGTGGTCGTGGTAGCCGAGGGTGAAGTGTTCGCGCGGCTCCGGTTCGCCGCCGTCGAAGAAGGTCGAGAGGTCTTCGCCGTTCATCTGGTCCGGGGCGTCGAGGCCGAGGAAGCCGAGGATCGTGGGGGCGATGTCGTGGGTGGAGGCGAAGAAGTCGCTCGTTGTGCCGGCGTTGTTGCCTTCGGGGTGGCGGATCACGAACGGGACGTCCGTGATCTCGGGGTAGAGCGCGGAGTGGGGCTTGCCCACGAGGCCGTGCTCGCCCAGGATCATGCCGTGGTCCGAGATCAAGAGCACCAGCGTGCTCTCGAAGAGCCCCAGCTCCTCTAACTTGTCCATGAACGTCCCCAGCCACCGATCCATCATCGTCAACTCCCCGGCGTACAGCGCCCCCATCCGCTCGACCTGCCGCTCCGTCAGGTAGTCGCTCGGCCCGTAGACCGGCGCGTAGGGCTCAGGCCCGTCCGCCCCGTCGGAATACATGTTCGCGTACTTCTCGGGTGGGTCCCAGGGCGCGTGCGGGTCGTAGACGTCCACCGTCAGGAAGAAGGGGCTATCCGCGCCGTTCGCCGCCTCCAGGAACTCCGAGGCCCGGTTGAAGACCTTCGGGGCGAACCAGTCCTCCTCGCTTTTTCTGTCGGCCGTGTTCGCGAAGTACTGGGCGAAGTAGGCCCGGCCGCCCGTGGCGGAGCTCGGGTCCTCGATGAACGCGCGCTCCAGGCTCCCCGGCGGGCAGGTCCAGAGAGGGCGGTACTTGTCCGTCGTCTGCCCGCGGATAAAGTCCCAGACGTCGAAGCCCCGGTGCATGTTGTAGGCCGGCTTGTACTGCTGGAGGTTGTCCGTCGCGAACATCGTCTGGTAGCCGTTCGCCCGCATCACCTCCGCGAGGGTTACCTGATCCAGCGGGATCGGCTGCCACCCCTGCAGCGCGATGTTGTCCCCCTCGGCCTGGTTCCAGTCCCTGAAAGGCCACGTCCGCGTCCCCGTATGGATCGCCCGCCGCGCGCAGATCGTGGGTGCCGACTCGGGATAGGCCCGCGTGAACCGCAGGCTCTCCCCCGCCAGCGCGTCCAGGTTCGGCGTCTCGATCCACCCGTTCCCGTACGCCCCGACGTGGTCCTTTCGCAGCGTGTCCACCACGATCAGGACGACGTTCATCGCGTCGCCGGTGGAGGGCCTGCCGGGCTCCCCCCGCCTGACCCGCTCCACCGTGTCGCACGC
>CAXUFZ010000467.1:0-2166 GCA_964250345.1 uncultured Rubrobacteraceae bacterium | reverse complement strand
CAGCATGATCGGGGCGGAGCTGGCCGCGATCCGGAGCCCCAACGCGAAGAACCTCCAAAAAATCGTCGGCGCCGGCATACTGGGCCTCATGCCGCTCGAAGGCGGGATGCTCGCCGCTTCGGGGGCGACGGGACGGGCCGCCGCGCTCGCCGCCGCCTGGCCCCTCGCCCGCCACCTCGCGCGGAAGAGGTCCGTCACGTGAGCGGGCTGCGCTTCGCGTACAACACTAACGGGCTCGCCGACCACCGGCTGGAGGAGGCGCTCGCCTTCCTCGCCGACAGCGGCTACGACGGGGTGTCCCTTACCCTGGATCACCACCATCTGGATCCTTTCGACAGGGACCTGCCCCGCCGCCTCGACGACCTCCGCCGCGCGCTCGACCGTCTGAACCTCTCGGTCGTCGTCGAGACCGGCGCCCGCTTTATCCTCGATCCCCGGCGCAAACACGAGCCGACCCTGCTCTCCGAGACCGGTAGCGAACGCCGCGTGGACTTCCTGCTCCGCGCCGTCGACATCGCCGCCGCGCTGGACGCCGAAGCCGTCTCCTTCTGGTCGGGCACTAGACCGGCCGGCGTCGGGACCGAGGAGGCTTGGCGACGCCTCGTGGAGGGGTGCGCGAGGGTGACCGAGGCGGCCGGAGAGCGCGACGTGGTACTGGCCTTCGAGCCCGAGCCCGGGCATCTGGTAGACCGTCTCGAGCTTTACGGGGATCTCGCCCGGGAGCTCGGGGACCCGGACTGGTTCAAGCTCACCCTCGACGTCGGGCATTGCCTGTGCGTCGGGGACGAACCGATCCCGGACGCCATCCGCGCGGTCGGCGGGCGCCTGGCGAACGTGCACGTCGAGGACATGCGCCGGGGCGTCCACGAGCACCTCGATTTCGGGGAAGGCGAGATCGAGTTCGACCCCATCCTCGAAGCGCTGCGCGAAACGGGCTACCGGGGCCTCGTCGGCGTCGAGCTCTCCCGCCACAGCCACGCCGCCGACATCGTGGTGCCGCGGGCCATCAGGTTTCTTCGGGAGGCTGAACGCAAGGAGGCGCCCGTATGACGCCGGCGGACCGCGCTGACCTCTGGACCGCCCTCCGCGAACGGGCGCCCACCGATGGCCTGGCGTGGCTGGAGGAGAAGACCCAGGATGCGGCCAAGGACCCTGGCGTCGTGACCACCGCGTTCCCGGCGGTCGGCAGGAAGGTGGGGCGCGGACCGTTGGACCCCGCCTCCGACCCGGACGACGTACACGCCTGGACGCTGGACGACGCGGGGCGCGCGTTGCTCCTGCTGGCCGCGGGTGACCGGGTCGGGGAGCAGATCGAAGACCTTTACCGCCACGGGGACGCGGCCGAGCGGCGCGGCGTGCTGCGAGCCCTGCCATTCCTGCCGGTCGGGGACTCGGCGTTGTGGGTCGTCGAGGACGCCTTGAGGACCAACGACGCGAGGCTCGTCGCGGCAGCGATGGGCCCCTACGCCTTTGAGCGCCTCGACGACGGGGCGCTCGCCCAAGCCGTTCTCAAGTGCGTCTTTATCGGAATCTCCGTCTCGCCCCTTGAGGGGCTCAAAGGGCGGGCCACGCCGGACCTCTCGCGGATGCTGGCCGCCTTCGTCCACGAGCGCATCGCCGCCGGGCGCGACGTGCCCGCCGAGGTGTGGGGGATCATAGACCTCTATCCGCCCGCCCGGGAGCTCGACGCAATCTTCGCCGAGCTCGTCCACCCCGTCGAGGACCGCCGGCGGGCGGCGGAGAGGGCGCTGGCCGACCGCCGGGCCATAGAGGAACCCGTAGGAAAGGACGCCTAGACATGCGAATCTTCGAGCCGCACGCGCACATGACCTCGCGCACCACCGACGACTACGAGGCGATGGCCGCCGCCGGGGTCAAGGCCCTCGTCGAGCCGGCGTTCTGGCTGGGACAACCCCGCACCCACGTCGGCACCTTCCTGGACTACTTCGATGGCCTGCTCGGCTTCGAGAGGTTCAGGGCCGGGCAGTTCGGCATCAAGCACTTCTGCACGATGGGCCTCAACCCGAAGGAAGCGAACGACGACCTCGTGCGGGACGGGGTGCTCGAATCCTTGCCGCGTTATCTGGAGAAGGACGGGGTCGTGGCGGGGGGGGAGATCGGGGTGGCCGCCCGGGCCGCCCGCGCGGGAGAGGGGTTGGGGGGCCC
>CAXUFZ010000466.1:804-2172 GCA_964250345.1 uncultured Rubrobacteraceae bacterium | reverse complement strand
CGCCGCATCTCCTCGAAGCGGCGCCGCAGCAGGCGCGACGCGTGCATGTGGGGGGTCCGGACGCGCCCGGCGATCTCGGTCTGGCTGAGGTCTTCGGAGCACCGCGGTGGGACGATCTCCTGCTCGCGTGGCGGCAGGGTCGTCGCGCGGGCGGCGGCCGAGCCGGCGAAATCCGTGTCGCGGTCGAGGGCGTTCGGGGACTCGGGGTCGCGGGAGGAGAGGTAGAGGTCCACGAGCTCGCGCAGGGGGACCTCGAAGATCTCCAGTTCGTCCTTCAGGATCAGGGCGAGCAGCCACTCGTAGGGTCCGGAGTAGACGTCGAGCTCGACGGTAAAGTCCGCGAGCGCCCTTCCGGACGCCTCGGGGTTCACCGGGCCTCCGGGTGGAGCGGCAGCACGGAGGAGAGCTCGCTGTAATCGCCGCCGGTGGCCCGCGCCAGCACGGGGTCGATGATCCGCCCCTCGGCGACGGCCACGCCGCGCCCCAAACCCTCGTCGGCCTTGAGCGCGTCCGCGAGGCCGACGCCGGCGAGCCGGCGGACGTAGGGCAGGAGGGCGTTGCTCAGGGCCCTCGTGGCCGTCACGGGGACGGCGGCTGGGACGTTCTTGACGCAGTAGTGGATGACGCCCTCCTCGACGAAGGTCGGGTCCGCGAGCGTCGTGGGGCGGGAGGTCTCGACGCAGCCGCCGTAGTCGACGTCGACGTCCACGATCACGGCCCCCTGCTTCATCTCCGAGACGGTCTGCCGGTCCACGAGGGCCGGCGTGCGGGTCCCGACGACGTGGACGGCCCCGATCAGGAGGTCCGCCCGCAAGACGGCCTCCCTGATGCCCATGACGCTCGCCGACAGCGTCGTCACACCCGGGATGCGGTCTCGCTCCAGCTCGCGCAGGCGGTCGACGTCCCGGTCCACCACGACGACCTCGGCCCCGAGGCCGCTCGCCATGAGGGCGGCGCCCGAGCCCACGATGCCGCAGCCCAAGATCACGACCCGCCCCGGCCTGACGCCGGTGGCGCCGCCGAGGAGGATGCCGCGGCCGCCGGACTGGGAGAGGAGGTAGTGGGCCCCGATCTGGGGCGTCAAACGGCCCGCGATCTCGCTCATCGGCGTCAAGAGCGGCAGCCGCCCGCGCCCGTCCCGGACGGTCTCCATCGCAAACGCCACGCACCGCGCGTCGAGCAACGCCCCCATCAGCCCCCGGTTCACCGGCAGCGACAGGAAGGCGAGCAGCGTCAGCCCCTCCCGCAGCCGCGGGTACTCCTCCTCGACCGGCCCGTAGACCTTCACCACGAGCTCCGACTCTTCCCAGACCCTCGCGGCGTCCTCGGCGACGATGGCACCGGCCTCCTGGTAGGCCGCGTCCGCGA
>CAXUFZ010000466.1:0-794 GCA_964250345.1 uncultured Rubrobacteraceae bacterium | reverse complement strand
CCCGCCCCCCGGCCCGGGGGGCCGGCGCGGCCGCGCTCGTGGACGGCGGGCGGCGCCAGGGCGACGCGGCTCTCCCCCGGCGTCCGCTCGCGCGGAACCCCGACCCTCACCGGCCAACCCGCCCGGCGGACCGCCGAACCGTGTGTATCGAAGAGCCGCGCCGGGCCCCACGCGGAGAGGGCAGCGCCGAAGGGGCGGGCGCTCCGGTACCAGTCGCGGCGGGGGTCGTGCGGCTCACGGCCGGTTCAGGCCATCTTCCACGTCGGATGGTCCACCAGGAACTCCCGCAGCCCGTCCTCCGCCCCGTCCAGACCGAGCCCCACGGCCCCGGTAGGCACCGGCGTCCACGACGGCGCGAAGCGGACCGGGAAGCCGGCGGTCCAGAGGTCGAGGGCCAGCGCCTGCACGGCATCCGGCGGCGTCGGCCGGGGAGGGGTGACGCGCGTCGCCCGGATCTCCAGCACGGCGTCCGTGAGGGCCGCGGCGACAGAGATGTCTCGCATGACGCGCTCCAGCGCGGACCCGAGGTCCCGCTCCGTTAGCGCCCGCAGGGTGCCGGAGATCTCGCGCGTCGTTCCGTCCGCAAGCGCGGTCTCTGCGACCTCGAGGCGGGCGTCGTCCGGCGTCGCGGGTAGGATCGAGCCGGTCGGCGCGTCCCCGCGTCCGTCCCACGAGAGGGTCGCCCTTATCTCGACGAGGCCGGCGGTGCGGGTGGCTACGGTGCCGGCCGGGTCCGCGGTCGGCGAGACGGCGGCGCGGGTGCGGGTGCACCCGACGCTCGTGCCGAAGGGCAA
>CAXUFZ010000465.1:0-2176 GCA_964250345.1 uncultured Rubrobacteraceae bacterium | reverse complement strand
GATCTCGACCGGCCGGCCGGCCGCGCCGCGGACGCCCGCCGCGGGCGCCCCCGGAGGGAAGACCGGCGCTCTTGCGGCGCGCCCCAACCTGCCGATCCCGAGGGACAGCTTCGTCGGGCGGGAGGAGGAGTTGCTGTCGCTCAAGCGCGGGCTCGCCGTGGCGCGCCTGGTCACGCTCATCGGCCCCGGGGGCTCCGGCAAGACCCGCCTCGCCGTCGAGGCCGCGCGCGACCTGGCGGACGCCTACCCGGACGGGGCCTGGCTCGTGGAGCTCGCGCCGCTCTCGGAGGGGCAACTGGTGCCCCGGGCCGTCGCCGCGGCCCTGGAGGTGAGCGAGCGTCCCGGACGGCCCATGACCGGGACGCTCGTCGAAGCCCTGGGCGACAAGGCCCTGCTCCTCGTGCTCGACAACTGCGAGCATCTCCTGGACGCCTCCGGCCACCTCGCCGAGGCCCTCCTCGACTCCTGCCCGAAGGTGAGGATCTTGTGCACCAGCCGGGAGCCCCTGGGCGTCGCGGGGGAGCTCAATCGGCCCGTGCCGTCCCTCTCCATGCCGGGGGCGGGCCGGGCGCCAGGCGCCGAAGAGCTGGCCGGCTACGGGTCCTCGCGGCTCTTCGTCGAGCGCGCCCGCTACCAGTCCCCCGTCTTCGCGCCGACGCGGGAGAACGCGCGGTTCGTGGCGGAGATCTGCCGCAGGCTCGACGGCATCCCGCTCGCCATAGAGCTGGCGGCGGCGAGGGTCGGTACGCTGACCGTGGAGCAGATCTCGGCCAGGCTCGGCGACTCTTTAGGGCTCCTGACGGGCGGGACCCGGACCGGGGCCCCGAGGCAGCGGACCCTGCGGGGCGCCCTGGACTGGAGCTACGACCTCCTCGACGGGCCGGAGCGGGCCCTGATCCGGCGCCTCTCCGCTTTCGCCGGCGGCTGGACGCTGGAGGCCGCAGAGGCGGTCGGGGCGGAGCCGGGGGCCGTCCTGGACCTCCTGTCGCGGCTGGTGGAGAAGTCGCTGGTGGTGGCCGCGGTGCCGGCGGAGGGGTCCTCGCGCTACCGGATGCTGGAGCCGGTCAGGCAGTACGCGCGGGAGAAGCTGGAGGAGGCTGGGGAGGCGGGCAAAGTCTCGCGCCGGCACGCCGCGTTCTTCCTCTCCGTCGCCGGGAGGGCCGAGCGGGAGCTGACGGGGCCGGAACAGCCCGTGTGGCTGGCGCGGCTGGAGGACGAGCACGACAACCTCAGGGCCGCGCTCGTCTGGTCGCTCGACGCGCGAGAGCCGGTGACGGCCCTCGGGCTCGTCGCAGCGCTGTGGCTGTTCTGGCACACCCGCGGGCACTTCGACGAGGGTCAGGATTGGGCGAGGAGGGCCCTGGAACTGGAGGGGGGACCGCCCGTCGTGCGAGCGTGGGCGCTCAACGGGGCCGGCTACCTCTGCCTCTTCGCGGGGGACCACGACCGCGCCGGGACCCTCCTCGAGGAAGGGCTCGGCCTGTTCCGGAAGGTCGGGGACGACGCGGGCGTGGCCTCCTGCCTCATCTATCTCGGCCTGGTCGCGCTGCTCGGCCAGCGGGACCTGGGGGCGGTGCCCGCGCTGCTCGCAGAGGCGATGGGGTTGCGGGACGCCATACGCTCCCCCCATCCCGTCGCAACCCTGCTCGTCTTCGCGGCGCTGGCCGCCGCCTCCGAGGGCGACTGGAAGCGGTCCGCGACGCTGCACGAGGAGGCGCTGGCGTCGTACCGCGGGATCGGGAGCCGCCACGGCGAGACCATCTGCATCACCAACCTCGGCCTCGTGGCGCTGGCGGGCGGTGACGGGGACCGGGCGGAAGGGCTGCTGCGCGAGGGCCTGCGCCTGGCCCGCAACTCCGACGACAAGCTCGCCATCCAGCATTGCTTGTTCGGCCTGGGGGGCGTGGCCGCCGCCCGAGAAGAGCCCGTTCGGGCCGCGAGGCTCTGGGCCGCGTCGGAGGCCATCCGCGAGGACGCCGGCATCTACCTATCTCCCCTGGCCCGCGCCGCGGTCCGCTATGAGGAACGCCTCGGCGTCGTCCGCGACCGGCTGGGGGACCCCGCCTTCTCCAAGACTTGGGCCGCAGGCAAAACCCTCACGCCCGAAGAGGCGTTCGAGTACGCGCGGGCGGCGGGAGAAGCCGCGCCCGAAGGGCCGACCGCCCGGGGGCGGAAC
>CAXUFZ010000464.1:0-2180 GCA_964250345.1 uncultured Rubrobacteraceae bacterium | reverse complement strand
GACCGAAGCTACCGGACGAAGGGCACCAGAACCTCGTAGTGTTCGACCAGCTCGTCGAAGACCATCCGGTTCAGCCCGGAGGGCGAGGGGACGACCGCGTCCGTCACGCCGGGCACGGCTGGCGTCTCCTGGACGCCCCACCCGACCTTCGACGTGCCGAGAAACCAACGGTAGACCCCGATGCCCGTGTAGGCGACGGCGCGGGGTTGGAGGCGTTCGAGCGTGGTCCGAAGCGCCTCCGCGCCGGCCCGGATCTCCGGCTTCGTGAGTTCGTCCGCGCGGCGCGTTGGGCGCGGGCAGAGGTTGGTGAAGCCGATGCCCTCTTCGAGCAGGGCCCGGTCTTCCTCCGGTTTATAGAGTCGGGCCGTGATCCCGGCGGCCAAGAGCACGCGCCAGAAGCGGTTGCCGGGGTGGGCGTAGTGGTGGCCGGTGTCCCCGGACCTGAGCGACGGGTTGTACCCGCAGAAGACGAGCTTCAGGCCCGGGCGCAGCAGGTCGGTCGCCACGGGCCCCGGCGCCGGCTAGCCGTCCTCGCGCCGCTCGCGGCGCCGGCGGCGCGCCATGCGCTCCTCCGCCTCGGCAACGCGCTGGCGGTCGATCTCCTGCGTCCGATCTTCCTCGGCGCTTTCGCTCTCTGACCCGGTGCTTTCGGCCTCTGTCTCGGCGCCCTCTTCGCCCGTCGTGGAGCTGCTGGTCTCCTCGACCCTGTCGTCCTCGAACCTCAGCCGGCGGGTCTCGTCCTCGTCGACGGGCGAGCCCTCGGCGCGGACCTCCTCCTCGGGGACCGGGCCGCTCTCGCCCTCGGTGTGCGTCCGGCTCTGGGGCTCGACGGGCGTCGCTTCGCGCTCGCGGATCTGGCTGGGCCTCTCCTGCTGCGGGGCCTCCGTCTCGCCGTCGCCGGCCTCCAACCCCCTCCGCGACGACGAGCGGGTGTCGAAGTCCGGGCCGCTGCGCGACTGGGTGCGGGAGGAGGTCTTCTCGCCGTTCTCGGGGAAGACGATGTCGGAGATGGTGACGTTCAGCTCGGTCACCTTCAGGCCCGTCATGTTCTGGATGCGCTCCGTGATCTTCTGCCGCACCTCGCCGACGGTTCCGAGGATGTTCTTGCCGTACTCGATCCCCATCTTGAGGTCGATGGCCGTCTCCGTGGTGCCGACCTCGACGCTGACGCCGCGGGTGTCGCCGCCGTCCGAGCCCGTGATATTACCCAGGATGCCGCCGGCCGACCGGGAAGCGCCCCCGCCCATGTGGACGCCCTCGACCTCCTGCGCCGAACGGCCCGCGATCGTCGAGACGACCGAGTCGCTGATGTTGGTAACCCCGCGGTCGGTCCGCAGCGGGCTCCCCGACGAACTCTGCTCTACCTCGGTCATCTCTGGCTCTCCTCCGTAGCGGACCT
Organism: uncultured Rubrobacteraceae bacterium; assembly: GCA_964250345.1. Lineage (GTDB taxonomy): Bacteria > Actinomycetota > Rubrobacteria > Rubrobacterales > Rubrobacteraceae > Rubrobacter_D. Next base: position 781 of record CAXUFZ010000464.1, on the reverse strand, counting down.
CACAAACATTCTAGATAGTTTCCCAGAATGTTTTCGTCGCAACCATGGTCAGGACGCGGGACCGTCCGGGCAAGCCCTCCTGAAAGATCCCGGGTAGTCCAACACCAGGCCATCCCTGTCCACCGGCAGATCCGCCGCGAATCCACCGTCCAGGCTCAGGTAGCGGTACAGACCGCCCCCGTCGGCGCTTTCGAGGCGGGTGTAGCGTTGCGGCTCGGGCCAGGGCTGCATCTCGACGCCGTCGAAGTAGACGACGGAGACGTCTGCCGACTCCCCGGGCGCGAGGCCGAGGCGACGGATGGGGAGGGTGTTCGTGAACGGGGTGACGGAGATGTCTACGTACTCGCAACCCCGTAGGTGCGGAAGCCCGACCCCGTCCGGTCCCGTCCAGTTGCCCTCCCCGTCGGAGAACAGATCGACCTTCGGGGGCTCTCCGGGGACACCCACGCGGGCGGCCCGCACCCGCCAGCCGGCGTCGCAGCGCACCTCGTAGGCGAGGCGGAACGGTCGTCCCTCCTCCACGCCGAGGACCAGGCCGTCGGCGACGACGCCGCTCTCGCGCACGGCCAGGCGCAGGTGTCCGAGACCCGGGCCTTCCCACGCCCGCCACATCGCCTCGCGTATCATGCCGCCCCTTCCCGCTCCGCAGCCGTGTGCCTAGTCTACGGGCGTCTCGTGGGAAATCCGCGGGCGTTTCTCTCCCGCTCCTCGCAGTCTTGCGGCGGTCAGCAGGGCGAGGATGAGGGGGATGGCGAGGGCGAGGTAGGCGTCGCTGTAGCCG
>CAXUFZ010000463.1:0-2187 GCA_964250345.1 uncultured Rubrobacteraceae bacterium | reverse complement strand
GCCGCGTAGGGCACGCCGAGGAGCCAGAGTGCCAACGCCGAGAGAACCCCCTGCACGACCATGACGAGGGCCAGCCCCGAGAGGTAGCGCGAGAGCGAGAGGCCGAAGGCGTCCCAGAGTTCGCGGGCGTCGTGCCGGTAGGTCTTCGGGGAGAGGCGCAGGTAGGCGGCCTTGATCTTGCGCGCGTCGGCGAGCATGTACGAGGCGACGACGAGCGCCCCGAAGACCCCGACGGCGAAGTAGAAGGCCCTCCCCGCGAACCGGAAGGCGCCCCCGAGCATCCCCTGACCGACGCTCTCCGCGCGCTGGAACAGGTCGGCGGCCAGGCCGGCCAAGAGCTCGTCCGGGGTCCCGGGCAGGAGGCCCCGCTCGGCCAGCGGCTCCATGACGGCGCGCAGGGTCCGCTCGACCCTGTCCGCGATGCGCGGGGCGGCGTCCAGAAAGGCCATGAGCTGGTCCATCACCAGCGGGATCAGGACGGAGAAGACCAGCACGGCCAGAAGCGCCAGTACGACGAAGGAGGCCACGATCGCCACCGGCCGCGGAACAATGTTCGAGAGCAGACGCACCGGAAACGACAGCGCGAGCGCCAGCGCGAACCCCCCGGCAGCCACCAGCGGCACGGCGGGCGCCGCGTAGGCGACGGCCGCCAGCAGAACGACGGAGAGGAGAACGAGCGCGGTCCGTACCCTGTCTGGAACCCAGATCGGGGTCGGACGCCCCGCCGGAGCCGCGGCCCGCCTCCTGGGCGGGATCCTCTTCTTCGTCTCCATCCTCCCGCCCCGCCTTTCCTCGCGGAAAGCACCCTCAATATACTATCTACGGCCGTAAACGTTCCCGCCTTTAGGACCGGCAGTTCAATCGAAGTCCCTCAGGGCGCGGCTGGCCGTCCCGAGCAGGGCCGTCAGCGCCATTACCGATCCCGCCGCCACGAACGTCGCCGCGAGCCCGAACTCCATGAGCGCCCCCGTAAGGGCGTAGGAGACGGGGTCCAGGACGATGGACGAGAACGTGACGACGCCCATGACCCTGCCGAGCACCCTTCTTTCGACGCGCTCCTGCAGCCACGCGACGAGCACGACGCCGAGATAGCCCGCGCCGACGCCCATGAAGGCCGCGGCCGCCAGGGCCCAGGCCAGGTTCGGCACGAAGCCCAGGGCGCCGAGGCCGACGCCGAAGGCCGCGACTATCACGAGCAGCGTGGGGCCGCGGCGGCGGGGGTTCGTGAGCGAGCCCGCGACGAGCAGGCCCGCCAGCGAGCCCGCCCCGAAACCCGAGAGCATGACGCCGAAGGAGCCCGCGCCCCCGAGGCGCTCCTCGGCGAGCGCCGCGCCGCCGACGACTATCGGGCCGACGGCGGCGACGTTCAGGGCCGCGAGGACGAAGATCAAACCTCGCAGCACCGGATCCCGCCACGCGTACCGCACGCCCTCCAGCATCCCGCCGAAGCCGACGGGCGAGGCCGGTTCGGCGGCGGTCTCTCCCCCCCGCCGCAGGCCCCGCAAGACCCCGCCCAAGGCCAGGGCAGAGGCGAGGAAGAGGAGGGCGTTGGCGCCGAAGGTGACGCCGAGGCCGACGGTCGCCACGGCGAAGGCGGCGAGGGCCGGTCCCGCCGTCTGGCTCGCCTGCTCCGCCCCCTGCACCAGCGCGTTGGCCGCCGCGAGCCTCTCCCGGCCCACGACGGTCGGCACGATCGAGAGCGAGGCCGGATAGTAGAGCGCGTCGAGGACGCTCAGGAGCCCCCCGAAGAGGTAGAGGTGCCACAGGCTGACGGGGCCGAGCATCACGAACACGGCGACGAGGGCCATGAGAAAGACCCGCCCGACGCTGGAGACGAGCATCATGGAGGCGGGCGGGAAACGGTCGGCGAGCGCGCCGCCGACCGGCATCAGGACCGCGCCGGGGATCGCCGCCCCCGCCAGCACCGACCCGAGCTCTACGCCGGGTCCCGCCGACCGCACCACGAGCAGCGTGAGCGCCACGAAGAAGGCCTGGTCCGCGAGCAGCGAGAACCCCTCGCCCAGGAAGAGCCGCCTGAAAGGCCCCTCGCCCAAAGGCTGCCAGATCTCCGCCTTGCGGACACGATCCAGCACGCCCCTCACCGACATTCCCCCCGCGCGTAAACCCCGACGGCCCGGACCTGCGCGGCGGTCTCCACCGAGCCCGGCCTGAGCCTTCGCACCCGTC
>CAXUFZ010000462.1:0-2202 GCA_964250345.1 uncultured Rubrobacteraceae bacterium | reverse complement strand
GTCGGGGATCGCGGTCCAGAAGGCCGGCGACAGCGTCCGGGGCGCCGCCGCCGCGAGCGACGCTTTCTTCCCGTTCGCTGACGGGGTCGAGGCGTTGGCGGAGGCGGGGGTAGGGGCGGTCATCCAGCCCGGCGGGTCGGTGCGGGACGAAGAGGTGATCGAAGCCGCCAACCGGCACGGCGTGGCGATGGTCTTTACGGGCTATCGGCACTTCAACCACTAGAATTTATGGCGGACGATCAGGACAGAAAAACCGGCAGGCCGCGGACGATGCGGTACATAGACCTCGCCGAGAGGGGCGCGTACTACGGGGTGGCGCTCTTCCTGCTCGCGATCATCGTCATGGTCTTCGTCTCGACCGCCCTCAGCTTCGCGGACGTTCTCCGTCTCGGGCCGCTCGAGGTGTCGGTGCAGGTGCTCGACAAGCTGCTCCTGATCTTCATCTTCGCCGAGCTTCTGGGAACCATCAGCACCATCATCCGGGAGCGGGAGGTGACGGCCGAGCCTTTCCTGCTCATAGGCCTCATAGCCGTCGTCCGGCGCATCCTGGGCGTCACCGTCTCCATCGAGCAGAACCTCGGCACCCCGCGCTTCGACGACCTGATCCTGGAGCTGGCCGTCCTCACCGTCCTCGTCGTAGCCCTAGCCGGAGCCCTCTTCTTCGCCCGCCGCACCGAGCGCCAGAGCGAACCCGAAAAGTGACGCCCGCCACGACCAAAAACCGGGAGCGTTTGGTAAACTTCGGGCGGTCCGGGCCAGTAGCTCAGTGGCAGAGCAGGGGACTTTTAATCCTCGTGTCGAAGGTTCGATCCCTTCCTGGCTCACGCGCCCCCATCGTCTAGAGGCCCAGGACATCGCCCTTTCAAGGCGACGGCACGGGTTCGAATCCCGTTGGGGGCACGTCCTTGGGGCGACCGCCGGGCGATTAGCTCAGGGGTAGAGCACCTCCCTTACAAGGAGGGGGTCGCTGGTTCGAACCCAGCATCGCCCACAAACGCGGAAGCCCTGTTGGAGCCATGTGTTCCTATCAAGGGTCTATCGACAACGGCTCAACGGTAATCGGGCGCGCTTCGGCGCCCGCCACGACTACCCGCCGGATCCGGCGCCCCGGCTCCTCTCTTTCGTGGGTTGGTCGTCGACCGTCTTGCCGTCTCGCTGGACGAGAGGTCGGCTTCGGCGCCGCTCTTCGCTCGCGAAGAGCAGGTTCGCTCCGAGGCTTCCATGAGGACGCCAGGCCGCGGCGATCTCCAGGACTTCTTTCTCGGTGGGGAGGTGGTCGAGGTCGTAGTGCCCCTGGACGGCGTTGCGCAGTATGAGGTCGCCCGCCGGCACCACGTCGGGCCGGCGTAGCGTCATGAGCAGCGCGCCGTGCACGGTCCAGGGACCGATGCCGGGGATCCGGGTCAGATCCTCGAGGATGCCCTCGTCCGGCAACGCGCGCAGCCGGTCTTCGGAGAGCCGCCCGTCGGCGAAGCGCCCCGCGAGGTCGAGCACGGTCTTCGCCTTTCTCCACGAGAAGCCGATGTCGTAGAGGGTCTGCTCGTCGAGCCCGGCGACCTCCTCGGCGCGGGGGATGCGTTCCCCGTCGAACTTGTCGGCCAATCGACCAAGGATGGCCCGCGAAGCCTTTATCGAGATCTGCTGGCCGGAGATCTGGAAGACGAGGGTGCCGAACAGGTCCATGTCGGGTAGCTCCTCGAGCCAGGCGTCGGGATCGTAGTCCGGGCGCTCCTCGATGAGACCTGCTAGGACCGGGTCGGCCGCGTGGAGATGCGCGAACGCCTCGCGGATTTCTTGTGCTCGGGTCATCATCGCACCTCACGCAACCTTTCCGTTCGATACTTGCTGCTCCGCCGACGCCTCCGCCCTGTCGGCCAGGGAGCGGAGCATTACCAGCACCCACGTCCGGAACGGTCGCCAACTCTCCACGAGCCGGTCGAACTCTTCCTCATCGAGCGAGTCGATGCCGTAGGCTTGCTCGACGGCGCGACGGGTGTGCTCTTCGAGGGCCGGGGGCACGTCGGCGAGGCCGCAGGCCCGCTCGACGATCAAGGAGCTGTAGAAGGGTCCGATGCCCGGCAGCCGCCGCAAGGATTCCCCCGCCTCCGCCGGCGGCAGGCGACGCAGCCGGCCGGCGTCGAGCTCCCCCCTGCCCGCGCCGAGCCAGCTCCTGCAGGTGCAGGGGATGCGCGGTCTTTCGGA
>CAXUFZ010000461.1:0-2203 GCA_964250345.1 uncultured Rubrobacteraceae bacterium | reverse complement strand
GGGGGTACGGGCTCGCGTTGCGGCTGGCGTTCGCCTACCCCGCCGACCGGCGCCTCCGGACGGGGACCACGCTCCTGGCCTGCGCCCTCATCGTCTTCACCCTGGTGTTCTCCTCGGTGCTTTCGGAGACCTTCTCGGAGGGGAAGGAGCGCCTGGCGGCCGACGAGGGCGGCGGCTACGACCTGTTCGCCACCGCCGGCTCGGGCGACCCGGTGGGCGCGGGCGAGCTGGAGGGCGTCGCGGGCGTCGAGAGGGCCTCGCCCCTCGCGTGGACCGTGGCCGGCTTCCGCGTCGGGGGCTCGGACGCGTTCGAGGACTGGGCGATCTCCGGCTTCGACCGGGCCTTCGTCGAGGGCGGACCCCCGAAACTGGATACGTTCGACCGCACGCGGTACCCGGACGAGGCCGCGGTCTGGAGGGCGGTGCTCGAAGACCCCGGCCTCGCGATAGCCGACGCCGGGTTCCTGGAGAGCGGCGGCGGCCCCCCGGAGGACAACGTCGCGGTGGGCGACCGTATCCGGGTGAAGGCCCCTGAGACAGGGGAGGCCGCGGACCGGCGGGTCGTGGCGATCTCCGCCGGCGGCGCGGCCTTCTCCGGCGTGATGGTGTCGGAGGTCTCGTTCGACGACCTCTTCGACGGTTCCGCGAGCGACCGCCACTACGTCGCCGTCTCGGACGGCTCGGACCCCGGCGCCGTCGCCTCGAAGGTCCAGAACCGCTTTCTGGAGAACGGGCTGGAGGTGCGTTCGTTTGGGGAGGTGGTCGGTGAGGCTTTGCGCGGGCAGGAGGCCTTCTTCGACCTCATCGAGGGGTATCTGGCGCTGGGGTTGCTCATCGGGATCTCGGGCCTCGGCGTCTCGGCGATCCGAGCCGTACGCGAGCGCCGCCGCACGGTCGGCGTGCTGCGCGCCCTCGGCCTCCCGGCCCCCATGGTCCGGTTCGCCCTGCTCGCCGAGTCGGGTCTCGTCGCCCTGGTGGGGGCGCTCATCGGGACGGTCCTCGCGCTGGCGACGGGCTACGGCCTCGTGACGAACTCGGACGCCTTCGGGGACATCGGGACCGCCTTCTCCGTCCCCTGGGTGGGCCTCGTCCTGCTGGTCGCCGGCGTCCTCGTCGCCTCCCTGCTCGTCGCCCTTCCGTCCGCTATAGGCGCCTCCCTGACGCCCCCCGCCGCGGCCCTGCGCGCCGTCGGGGAAGACGGCGCCTGACCTCAGCCGGCCCGAACTGGGATCTCCACTCCGCGGAAGGAGCCGTCGCGGGCACTGGCGGCCCCGACGCGCAGCGTCCCCTTGCCGGAGAAATCTGGAAGGTCCAGCGTGGCCTCGAAGTACCCCCAGATGGAGCTCCAATCGTTGCCGGCCACGGACTCGCGGACGAGGACCTTGCCCCGGGCGTCGGTGAGGGTGACAGCGTTGACAGCCTCGAAGTTGCGGGAGTAGCCGCTGACGGTCAGGGGATCGGAGACGCGGGCGCCGGGGCGGGGCTCGACGAGGACCGTGTCGCCGCCGACGGCGGGCAGCGGGCGTTTCAGGGGCGCGTCGGCGGGTTTAAAGTCCACGGCGATCCGGGCCGGGTCTCTCAGCTCCAGCACGCGGTAGAGGAACGCTTCTCGGGCGAAGGCGTCCACGAACATGCCGCCTTCGGGGGTGCGCGCGACGTGGAAGCTCTTCAGCAGGCCGTCGCCGAGGCGTCCGTCCGAGACCCGGGTGACGTTGGCGGAGGGCAGGTCAATCCGCAGGAGGCCGTCGCCCTTCGGGCTGACCAATGTCCACCGGGGCGCCGACCCGGCCGGCTCCTCGCCGACGCCCAGGTCCAGGACCAGCCTCTGATAGCCATCGTGCTCGCCGTGCCGGACCGCGAGTAGGGTGTCCGCGTCGAAGCCCTCGCCCCCGGCCGCCCGCGGGTCCGCGACGAAAGGCGGAAGGGAAGGACGGTCCGCCGTAGAGACGACGTTCCCGGCGTCCGGGGAGGTCGCGCCCACGGTCGTCTCCGGTACGTCGGCCACCGGCGCGGAGACCGCAGCCTCCAGGCGGGGCTCGCCGCCCGCGTTCGCCCTCGCCGGGCCCGCCGGCTCGGCGGCGGAGCATCCGGTCCCGAGCGCGGCCGTCAGGAGCAGGGCGAGGGCGGCGAGCCCCCTCACCCGTCGCCCCGGTTCATGGCCATCATTACATCCAAAGGTGTAGTCATAGACGCGGAGCATTAT
>CAXUFZ010000460.1:0-2204 GCA_964250345.1 uncultured Rubrobacteraceae bacterium | reverse complement strand
TAAGTGTGTTTTTTTGCCCCCCGGGATTCTGGGCGGGGGGGGCGGGCGCCCCCCCCCCGACGACAAGAAGAGGAGGAAAACGATGCCCGATACAGACAAGAAGGTCTGGCTCGTGACCGGCGCCGGACGCGGCATGGGCGCGGACATCGCCAAGGCGGCGATGTCCGCCGGGAACGCGGTGGTTGCCACGGGCCGCGACCCCGAGCGGGTCACCGCAGCGCTCGGCACGCAGGGCGACCTGCTAGCCGTGGCCCTGGACGTCACCGACCCGACCAGCGCCCGGGCGGCGGTGGACGCCGCGCTCGACCGGTTCGGCCGGGTCGACGTGCTGGTCAACAACGCCGGCAACTTCTACGCCGGCTTCTTCGAGGAGATCAGCGCCGACGACTTCCGGGCACAGGTGGAGACCAACCTGTTCGGGCCGCTGAACGTCACCCGCGCCGTCCTGCCGGTCATGCGCGCCCAGCGCTCCGGGGTCGTGGTGACCATGAGCTCCTCCGCCGGCCTGATCGAGCAGGAGTTCACCTCCGCCTACGCCGCCAGCAAGTTCGCCGTCGAAGGCTGGATGGAATCGCTCTCGCCTGAGGTCGCGCCGTTCGGCATCCGCACGATGGTCGTCGAGCCCGGCTTCTTCCGCACCGACCTGCTCACCCCGGAGTCGACGAGCTACGCCGAGCCCTCGATCGAGGACTACGCCGAGCGCACCCGCCAGACCGTCGCCGCCTGGACCGGCATGGACGGCTTGCAGGGCGGCGATCCGGCCAAGCTCGCGAGGGCTCTGGTCCAGCTCGCCGGCCGGGAGGAGCCGCCGGTGCGCTGGGTCGCCGGCGCCGACGCCGTCGGCGGCGTCGAGCAGAAGGCCAGGGACATGCTCGCCCAGGTCGACGCCCACCGCGACCTCTCCAGCAGCCTTGCCCACGACGACGCGCGGCCTACCGGAGACCAAGGGTAAGCACCATGCGCGCGAAGGGAGGCGATCGATGAGCGCGTGGACGGGCGACAAGCTGGACCGGATTGGGGCTGCGGAGGAGGTGCAACTCGTGTCACGCTGCCCGTAGGCATCTGCCGCGGCGGCACGACCCAGATCTATCAGGACCGGAACGGCGTAGAGTGACGCGCCCGCCTCCTCTGATCTTGGATCACGACTCGCGCAATGAGGAGAAAGGCGCATGGTAAACGAAGACCAACAGGAGGATAGCCAATGCAGATCACCCGAAGCAGCAGCACCGAGACCGCGCCCGGACCGGGCGAGTGGTTTACCGGTACTGTCTACATCGACAGCGTCGCGGCTCCCTCGGAGCCATCCCGCCTCGCTGCCGCAAGCGTCCACTTCACGCCCGGCGCCCGGACCGCCTGGCACACCCATCCCCTCGGGCAGACCATCTATGTCACCGAAGGCGTGGGCCTTTGCCAGCGCCGCGGCGGGTCTATCGAGGTAATTCGTCCGGGCGACCGCGTGTTCTTCGAGCCCGGCGAGGACCACTGGCACGGCGCCGCCCCTGCCCGTTTTATGACCCACCTGGCGATGCAGGAAGCCGACGATTCGGGCAGCCCGGTATCCTGGGGCGAGCACGTCACCGACGAAGAGTACGGCGCCGCGCCGCCCATCGACGGATGAGCGGTCCCCCGCCCCCTACGTCACGCAGTTCACCGAAAACAGGAGGTAGATAAACATGCGCGCAACCGTTATGTACGAGGCCGGCGACGTCCGCGTCGAGAACGTCCCCGACGCCACGATCTCCGAGCCGACCGACGCCCTGATCCGCGTCACCCGCGCCTGCATCTGCGGCAGCGACCTCCACCCGTACCACCAGATGGAGCGCAGCGAGACCGGCAACCCCATGGGCCACGAGGCGATAGGCGTCGTCGAGGCGGTCGGAGCCGGCGTCAGCACCCTGAGGGCCGGCGACCTCGTCGTCATGCCGTTCGCCTACTCCGACGGCACCTGCGCCTTCTGCCAGCAGGGGCTGAACACGGCGTGCGTCCACGTGGGCTTCTTCGGCAACGGGGGCGAAGGCGGGGCGCAGGCCGAGGCGGTGCGCGTCCCGCTGGCCGACGGCACGCTCTTCAAGCTGCCCGTCGGCGAGGACGACGCGCTCATGCCGTCGCTCTTGACGCTCTCGGACGTGATGGGCACCGGCCACCACGCGGCCGTGGTCGCCCGCGTGGCGGCGAGCCACCTGCGCGTAGGGACGTTCCAGTAC
>CAXUFZ010000459.1:0-2204 GCA_964250345.1 uncultured Rubrobacteraceae bacterium | reverse complement strand
CTGCTGGTCTCGGAGAGGTCGGCGGACGCGTTGCCGGAGGCTGTGACTTCGCTGGGGCTCGCGGCTATAATATACGGGGTGCTTCGGTACCTCGTGGCGTGGGCGAGAGGGTAGGTAGTTTTGGGTTTCCTCAAGGGCATCGAGAAGAGGATGGAATCTCTGGTGGAAGGCGTCTTCGGACGGGCCTTCCGGCGCCAGATCCACCCCGTAGAGATCGCCAAGGGACTCACCAAGCAGATGGACGAGGGCCGCATGGTCTCCATCTCCCGTACCTACGCCCCAAACAACTTCACGGTTCATCTTTCCAAAGAAGACGCGGAGTCTATTCAGGCGTATCAAGACTCTCTTAAGGACGAGCTGATCCAGTACGCCTCCACCCACGCCGAGACCAAGAACTACCACCTGATGACCCCGCCCCGCATCCGCTTCGAGACCGAGGAGACGCTCCGCTTCGGCGAGTTCGGCGTCACGGCGAAGCTGACGGGCGGGGATGGCCCGCGCGAGAAGGGCGCCCCGCAGGACACCTCCGGCCAGACCCGCATCTTCCGCACCGAGGAGACGACGGGCGGGGAGGCGCAGGGCACGGCGGCGATCTCCGCGGATGAGGCCCAGCGCCACGGTCTGGCACGCGAGATCGTTGAGGTCGTGACGGAGGACGGGAACCATCCGCTCGAAGGCCAGGGACCGTGGACCGTCGGGCGTTCGCAGGACAACGACATCACGGTCAACGACCCGAACGTCTCGCGGCGGCACGCCAGGATCTCGCGCGCCGACAGCGGCTTCGTCGTCGAGGACCTGGGCTCGACCAACGGAACCCTCCTCGACGGCGCCCCGATAGACCGCGAGCGGATAGACGGCGGCGACGAGCTCACCTTCGGCCACACGCGCGCCCGCTTCGTCCGCCGCATAGACGCCCCGGGCGGGACCCCGGGCGGGACCCCGCGGGGCGGGAGGCCCTCGCCGAGCAGGGGCCGCTAGGCCTATGCTGGAGCTCCAGGTGCCGCTGCTCGCGGCCAAGGCGCTTATGCTGCTCCTCCTCTTCGCCTTCATCTACGCCGTGATGCGCCGCGGCATCGGCGACCTGCGCAGGATCCCGAACGACGAAGCCTACGTCCCGGGCCGCGAGCAGCGGCCGAGCTCCGGCGCCCGGCGCAACGGCCGCCGGGCCTACGCCCCGCGCCCGACCGGGGTCCCCGAGCTCGTCGTCGAGGAGTCGGAGATCCTCGCGCCCGAGACGCGGTTCGAGATCAAGGACGGCGGCACCAGCGTCGGCCGCTCCTCCGGCAGCGACGTGGTCTTGAAGAGCGACGATTACGCCTCCGGCCGCCACGCCCAGCTCACGCGCCACGGCGGCCTGCTCTACGTCGAGGACGCGGGTTCGACCAACGGGACGTTCGTCAACGGCCGCAAGACGGTAGGGGCGACGCCGGTGAGGAACGGGGACAACGTCAGGATCGGCTCGACCACCTTCAGGTACGAGGAGTAGGTTTGCCCCTCCTGGAGCTCCAGCCGTTCGGCGTGACCGACCCGGGCAAGGTGCGCCAGAACAACGAGGACGCCCTGATCGTCGGCGACGGCGACGACGAGACGCTCTTCACCGTCGCCGACGGCGTCGGCGGCTTCGAGGCCGGCGAGGTCGCGAGCTCCATCGCCGTGGACGTGCTGCGTGCGCTCGGCCCAGACGACTCTTTCGAGCGGGCTATAGAGGAGGCCAACCGCCGCATCCTCGCCGCCGGCCGCGGCGACGACCGGCTCTCCGGCATGGGCACGACCGTCGTGGCCGTGCGCTTCGGCGGCTCGCAGTCCGAGCCGGTGGCCGAGGTAGCCCACGTCGGGGACTCGCGGGCCTACCTGGTCCGCGGCGGCGAGCTCAGGCCGGTAACGGAGGACCACTCGTTGGTCGCGGAGCTGGTCCGCAGCGGCGATTTGACGCGGGCGCAGGCCGCAGAGCACCCGCAGAAGAACCTCATAACCCGCGCCCTCGGCGCCGACGAGGCGGTCGAGGTGGACACGTCCATCCTGCCGGTCGAGGCCGGGGACCGCTTCGTACTCTGCTCCGACGGCCTGACGGACATGGTGCGCGAGGAGGCGGTCGCGGGGATCCTGACCGGGACCCCGGAAGATCCCGAGAAGGCCGCTCGGGACCTGCTCTCCGCCGCGCTCGACGCCGGCGGCAACGACAACGTCACCGTCGTCGTCATAGA
>CAXUFZ010000458.1:0-2216 GCA_964250345.1 uncultured Rubrobacteraceae bacterium | reverse complement strand
GGCAACGATTACGTGAAGGCTCTAGGTATCGGCGGGGACCTCGACCGGGCGCTCGGGGTGCTACTAGAGGGAAAAGCGCGCGCGGTGGACGCCGGGGAGGTCAACGGGGTCCCCTTCAACAACGGGCTCGGCATCGGCTTCGACGCCGAGGTGGCGGAGGGCGTGGCGGAGGCGCCGGCCTACCTCGGGGGCGCCGGGCGGTACGTGTGGTCGGTCGGGCGTCTCCTGTGGGGTTTTCGGTGCCACGGGGCGACGCTCAGGCTCGACGGGGAGAAGGTGGTGGAGGCGACGACCATCCTCGTCGCGGTGGCGCTCGGCACGACCTACGGCTCGATGTTCCGGCTCGCGCCGGGGGCGGTGCTCGACGACGGGCTCTTCGACGTCGTGTGGAGCGAGGAGGTGAGTCGGACGGAGGTGATCCGGCTAATACCCTCCGCCCTCCGGGGCACGCTCGCGGATCGCCGAAAGGTCCACACGGCCCGGGCGCGCGAGGTGCGGATAGAGGTGGCCGAACCCGTCCCCGCGCACGTGGACGGCGAGATGCTCGACCCCACGAGGCGGTTCGAGGCGCGGGTGTTGCCGGGCGCGCTGCGGGTCATAGCCCCGTAGCACTACAATACGACGGTTCAGAGCGAAGGGAGAGGTTCGTGCCGAGGTTCGCATCCAGAAAGGTCGTGGTAGGCGCCTTCGCCTTCGCAGCGGCCGTGGTCGCTGTGTCTTTTGTCGGGGACGACGCCGGTTTGGTGGTGCTGTACCTGCTGTACCTCGTGCCGGCGCTCGCCGCACTGTACCTCGCCGTGAGGTGGGCCGTGGCGGCCGGCGTCTCGGACGCGGGTAAGAGGGGAGCCACGATCAGTACCGGCGGCGCGCGGGAGATCCTGGACATGCGCTACGCCGGGGGTGAGGTCTCCCGCGAGGAGTACGAGCGGGTGCGGCGAGATCTCGAAACCTCCTAGCCGCCATCCCGTACAACGTTGAAGCCCGATTAAACGCGGCGTGGCTGTGGTAAAACGCCTCATTGCACTTTTCGGGGCGGGCGGCGTCCGCGGAGACGAAGAATTTTAGAGGTTCGGAGAATAGGATGAGAGCGTTCGTGTTTCCGGGGCAGGGTGGCGGGGTCGTCGAGCCGGCGGCGGAGTTGCTGCCGGCCATCCGGCGGGTCGTCGGGGAGACTGTTCCGGATCAGGTCAAGATGTTCGCCCGCGCGGCGTGGGACGCCGACGAGAGCCGCGACCTGGAAGTGGAGCCGGACGTCGTGGCCGGGCACTCGCTCGGGGAGTACGGCGCGGCCTACGCCGCCGGCTGCTTCGACTTCGAGACGGGCCTCTGGCTCGTGGCCCAGCGCGACCGCTTCCTGGCCGAGGCCGCCCGCGACTGCCCCGGCGGCATGGTCGCCATCCTGAAAGCGGATCCGGCCGAGGTCGAGGAGGCGATGGGCGGGGCCGGCGGTCCCGTCGTCGCCAACTACAACTCGCCGCGCCAGATGGTCGTCTCGGGCCTGCGGGGCGCGCTCGGGGACGCGGTAGCCAAGATCCGGGGCCGCAAGGTCCCCCTCAACGTCTCCTTCGCCGCCCACTCCCCCTACGTCGCCGCCGCCGGCGAGAAGATGCGCGACGTCCTCGAAGCCGCCGAGTTCCGCGTCCCCCGCGTCCCCATCGTCAGCGCGATGGACGGCGCCGTCCTCACGACCGCCGACTCGGTCAAAGAGGCCCTCAAGGAGCAGATGGTCGCCCCCGTCCGCTGGGTCAAGGTCGTCGAAACCCTCGCCAGGATGCGCGTCGAGGAGTGGGTCGAGCTGGGCGGCGGCGGCGTCCTGACCCGGATGCTCCGCGACTTCGAGCTGCCCTCGCTCAAAGGCATCACCTTCGAGGACCTGCGAGCCCGGCTGCCCCAACAGGCCCAGAACCTGCTGCGGAAAGAGGGCGAATAGGCTCTTAGGCTTTAAGGTTCTGGGGCGTCTTGACGACGGGCGGGATGGCGGCAGGGAGGATGGTTTGTTCGCGCACAAGCTGGGCGAGAGCACGGAGCTGCGGTTGTTGGAGGTGCGGCACGCCGAGGAGTTGACCGACCTCACGGACCGAGATCGGGAGCACTTACAAGCCTGGATGCCCTGGTTGGACGCCAACCGCACGGTCGAGGATCGCAAGAACTTCATCAGGGGCGCCCTCAAGCAGTTCGCGGAGGGCAACGGGTTCCAGGCCGGCATCTGGCACGGG
>CAXUFZ010000457.1:0-2225 GCA_964250345.1 uncultured Rubrobacteraceae bacterium | reverse complement strand
TTCAATAGTAGTGGGGAGGAGGGGCTCAAGCATTTGCTCTCCGACTTCAACAAGCAACACAAGGGTGAGATATCGGTCAGTTGGCGCCGGATGCCTGAGACGAGCACCGAGTACCTGGAGCAGATAACGGCCGAGTTCCAGGCCGGGCAGTCGAACGTCGACGTGATCGCCGGCGACGTCATCTGGCCGGCGCAGTTCGCGGCGAACGGCTGGATCCTCGACCTCTCCGACCGCTTCACCGACCAGATGAAGACCGCGTACCTCGAAGGCCCCATAAGCTCCCTGGAGTACGAGGGCAGCACCTGGGGCGTCCCGTGGTTCACCGACGCGGGCATGTTCTTCTACCGCCAGGATCTGTTGGAGAAGGCCGGCTACGCCGGGCCGCCGAAGACCTGGGACGAGTTGAAGGAGCAGGCGGGCAAGATCACGCGCGACCAGAACATAAAGTTCGGCTACGTCTTCCAGGGCAGCGAGGACGAGGGCGGGGTCGTGGACGCCCTGGAGCACGTCTGGAACGCTGGCGGCGACGTGCTCGACGGCAACGAGGTCGTCATAGACAGCCCGGAATCCGCGGCGGGGCTCGAGGTGCGGCGGTCCATGATCTCTGAGAACATCGCCCCCCGGGCGAGCGGCGACTACACCACCCAGGAGTCCCAGGCCATCTTCACCAACGGTGACGCGGTCTTCATGCGCAACTGGCCCTTCACCTACGCCCTCCTCTCGGACCCTGAGGAGTCGGCTGTGGGACCCGAGCAGGTCGGCGTCGCGGCCATCCCGGTGAACGGGGAGGGCAACAGGAGCTTCAGCGGCCTCGGCGGCTGGAACTTCATGGTCAACGCCCAGAGCGAGGACAAGATAGACGCCATCTGGACCTTCATCGAGTACATGTCCGCCACGGAGCAGCAGAAGCTCTGGTCGACCACCGGCTCCTTCCTGCCCACCCGCACGGAGCTCTACGGAGACCAGGACGTCGTCGAGAAAGTCCCCGTCGCCAGGCTCGGACGGGAGGCCGTCCAGAACGCCCGTCCCCGGCCGATCTCGCCCTACTACTCGGACATGTCGCTGGAGATGGCCGAGCAGTTCAACGCCGCCGTGAAGGGCGACGTCCCGGTGGGCCGGGCGCTCTCGGATTTGCAGGGCGAGTTGCAGAACATAGCGGATCAGGCGACGTAAGCAGGCTTCCAGGTTCTTGGGTTCTGAGGGGTAAGAAATCGGGACCCCGCTGCGCCGCGCATGCCTAAAAGCCCAAAAACCTCAGAACCTCAACGCCTCCGTTTCAAAACCGTAAATTCATGTGCTACGCTGCGGGCGTGGCAGAGAGCGGCGGCCGGAGGGCAGAGCGTGTCGGCTCCCGGTCGGTCATACCTCTTTTCCGGCGCTGCCGCGTTTTTCTTGAAGTCTTGCACACCACCGCGGAGGTAGAGCTTTGACGGCCACGGTCGTGCTCGGGTTGGCCTGGGGGGACGAGGGAAAGGGCCGCGTCTGCGACGCCCTCGCCTCCGACGCCCACTACGTCTCGCGCTACTCCGGCGGCAACAACGCCGGGCATACCGTCCGCGTCGGCGAGGAAGAGTTCAAGCTGCACCTCGTGCCGTCCGGGATCGTCCGGGAGGACGTCGTCTGCACCATCGGCAACGGGGTCGTCGTGGACCCCGAGGTGCTGGTCGAGGAGGTCACGGCGCTCGAAGAGCGGGGCTTGAGCGTCCGGGACCGGCTCAAGATCGACGGCCGGGCGCACCTCATCATGCCGTACCACATAGCCTTGGATTCGCACCGCGAGATCGCGCTCGGCGACGCCCGCATAGGCACCACGAACCGCGGCATAGGCCCCGCCTACGAGGACAAGGTCGCCCGCTACGGCATCCGCGCCCAGGACGTCTCCGACGAAGGCATCCTGAAGACCAAGCTGAAGGCCGCCCTGCGCGAGAAGAACTCCATCTTCGAGAACGTCTACGGCGAGAAGCCCTACGACGTCTCCGAGCTCGCCTCCTGGCTGCGCGGCTTCGACGAGTTCATGCGGCCCATGATCGCCGACACCGGCTCCATGCTCCGGGAGGGCCTGGAGAACCGCGAGAAGGTCCTGCTCGAAGGCGGCCAGGCTACCCTCCTGGACAACGACCATGGAACGTATCCGTTCGTGACGTCGTCCAACCCAACGGTCGGGGGCGCCGTCACCGGCTCGGGCATCCCGGCGCGACACCTGGAGTACGTGGTCGGGGTGACGA
>CAXUFZ010000456.1:0-2227 GCA_964250345.1 uncultured Rubrobacteraceae bacterium | reverse complement strand
GTAGCAGAGAGGACAAGTGTCCCGATCGTCGCCTCGGGCGGGGCGGGGGGGCCGGAGCACATGATCTCGGCGGTCAGGGCCGGCGCGGGCGCGGTGCTCGCCGCGAGCATCTTCCACTTCGGCGAGTACAGCATCCGCGAGGTCAAAGAGGCGTTGGAGCGGGAGGGCATCCCCGTCCGGCTCTCGGAGGCGGAGGTAAAGAGTGGGTAACGGCACAGCCCTCGTCGTCATAGACACGCAGATTGGGATGTTCGCGTCGCCCGGCGTGCCGCCGGTCCCCGGTGGGGAGCGCTTGCTGGAGAACATCGAGGGACTCCTACGCCGCGCCCGCGAGGCCGGCGTGGACGTCATCCACGTCCAGCACGCCGGCGGGCCCGGGCATCCCCTGGAGAAGGGCACCGAAGGCTGGCGGATACACCCGCGCGTCGCCCCGCTCGAAGGCGAGCCGGTCGTGGGGAAGGAGACGCCGGACTCGTTCCTGGACACGACGCTTGCGGAGGAGCTGGAGTCGCGTAGCATTGGTCGGCTGATCCTGGCCGGGATGCAGACGGAGTACTGCGTGGACACGACGTGCCGGCGCGCCTCCGGCCTCGGCTACGACGTGACGCTCGCGTCGGACGGTCATGGCACCTGGGGCGAAGGGGGGCTCTCCGCCGAGCAGATCGTCGCCCACCACAACGCCGTGATGGACGGCAGCTTCGCGGAGGTCGTACCCGTCGCAGAGATCTCCTTCGGCAAGGTTCCGGCGTGACGGTCCCCGGGAACGTGCGCTTCGACGAGAACGGCCTCGTCCCGGTCGTCGCCCAGGACGCCGCGACCGACGAGGTTCTGACGCTCGCCTACGCCAACGACGAGGCTGTCGAAAAGACGCTCTCGACCGGCGAGGCCCACTACTACTCGCGCTCCCGGAAGGAGCTTTGGCGCAAGGGCGCCACGAGCGGCAACACGCAGGCCGTCGTCGAGGTGCGTCTGGACTGCGACGGCGACGCGCTGCTCTACAGGGTCGAGCCGCGTGGGCCGGCCTGCCACACGGGCGAGCGGACCTGCTTCTTCACCACGCTCGCGGGCGAGGGTGTCGGCGTTGCCACGCGGGCAGCCGATGGTGCGGACTTCGGGACGACGGTCGAGCGGCTGGCGGGGACCATCGCGCGTCGGCACAGGGAGATGCCCGAGGGGTCTTACACCGCGGATCTCATCCGGCGCGGCACGGACCGGCTCGCCCAGAAGGTGGGGGAGGAGGCGGTCGAGGTGGTGGTGGCGTCGTTGCGGGACGACCGGCTCGCGGAGGAGACGGCGGACCTCGTCTACCACCTGCTGGTGCTGCTCGAAGAGCGGGGCGTCGGCATCGACGAGGTGGCGGGGATTTTGCGTGATCGGCACCGCTAACATGGGCCTCACGCCGTCGGTCAACGAGGCCAGGCAGATGGCCCGAAAGTACGACGTCGTGCCGCTCTACGCCGAGTTCATCGGGGACCTGGAGACCCCGATCTCCGCCGTCCTCCGCTTCGCCGATGAGGACACGGTCTTCCTCCTCGAAAGCGCCGAGGCCGCCGAACGCTTCGGCCGCTACTCCTTCCTCGGCTTCGACCCGAAACGCACGCTCTCCTACAGGGGCGGCGTCTACACCGTCGTCGACGCGGACGGCGTCCGCGAGATCCCTGCGAAGGACCCGTTCCGGGGCCTCGCGGAGATAGTCGGCACCAAGAGCGTCGCCCCGCTCCCGAACCTGCCCGCCTTCGTCGGTGGCGCGGTCGGCTTCTTCTCCTACGACGCCGTCCGCTACCTCGAAAAGCTCCCGGATGGTCCCCCCGACGACCTCGGCGTGCCGGAGGCCCTCTTCGCCGTCACGGACACGCTCGTCGTCTTCGACCACCTCCGCCACAAGGTCCTCGTCGTCTCGCTCGTGGACGCCGCCGGCCTGCGCGACGTCGAGGGCGAGGGCTTCACCGCCGCCTACCGCCGCGCCGCCGACGACATAAGAAGGGTCGCCGAACGCCTCTCCGCGCCCCTGACCCGCCGGGCGACCGGCTTCGGTAACGGCCCGGTGGAGATCTCCTCAAACTTTTCCCAGAAGGACTACGAAGAGGCCGTCGAGAAGGCCAAGGAGTACATTCGGGCCGGCGACGCCTTCCAGGTGGTTCCGTCGCAGCGGTTCTCCTCCGAGGTCGGCGAGCTCGACCCGCTGCTGCTCTACCGGGGCCTGCGGACCGTCAACCCGTCGCCGTAC
>CAXUFZ010000455.1:0-2242 GCA_964250345.1 uncultured Rubrobacteraceae bacterium | reverse complement strand
GCGAGCGACAGGTAGTCCTGCGTGGCGAAGTTGAGTCCCTCGCGCACCTGCCCCGTCTCGTCCTCGGCCAGCGTGGTCGCGCCCGGCGCCGAGGCCACCGCCCGCGCGTACGGCCACACCTCGGCCTCGCGCCGAGCCATGATCCACGGGATGATGCCCGACGTGCGGGCCATCAGGTCGGGCCCCGAGGGACGCGCGAACTCGGCGAAGCTCCCGCGCAGCGGATCCACGCCCGCGCGCGCCGCGGTCGCGGCACTGGAGAACGTGACGGCCGGGACGCCCGACGGGCGCGGCGGGCGCGCGCCGCTCCGGGGCCCGCTACCTGTGCACCCTCGCGTAGACCTCGCGGGCGACGCGGCCGGGGAGGCCCGGCACGGCTTCGAGCTCTTCCAGCGAGGCGCTGAGGAAGGCGTCCGGCGTGCCGAAGTGGTCGAGGATGCGCCTTTTGCGCTCGGGACCGACGCCGGGGAGGTCGTCGAGGACGGACTGGGTCATCGCCCGGCCGCGCAGCTTGCGGTGGTAGGTGTTGGCGAAGCGGTGGGCCTCGTCGCGGACGCGCTGGAGCAGGTGGAGCTCCGGGGAGTTGCGCGTCAGGATGACGGGCTCCGGGCGGCCCGGTTGGAAGACCTCTTCGTCGCGCTTGGCTAGGGAGCGGAGGGGGATGTCAGGGAGGTCGTCGCCGACGTTCAGCTCGTCGAAGACGGGGGCGACGGCCGAGAGCTGGCCCTTACCTCCGTCCAAAAGGATCAGGTCGGGCGCCGGCAGGAACTTCTCGTCGTTGTCCTTGAGGCGTTCGAGGCGCCGCTTTATGACCTCGGACATGCTGGCGAAGTCGTCCGCGCCCTCGACGGTGCGGATCTTGAACCGCCGGTACTGGTCCTTGGCCGGCCGGCCGCCCTGGAACACGACCATCGAGGCGACGGAGTTGGTCCCCATCGTGTTCGAGATGTCGTAGCACTCGATCCTGACGGGCAGCTTCGGCAGCGCGAGCTCCTCGCGCAGCGTGTCCAGCGTCGAGGCGACCTGGTTGCGCCGCGCCTCGTCGAGCATCTTCTCGTGCTCCAGCCCCATCTCCGCGTTGCGCACGGCGTTCTCCAGCACGCGCCGCTTGTCGCCCCGCTGGGGACGGTGGACGTTTACACGCGTCCCGCGCATCCCCGAGAGGTGCTCGCGCAGCGGGACCAGCGTCTCCTGGTCGCTCTCGGACTGGATCAGGACCTCGCGCGGGACGGCGGCGGTGTCGTAGTACTGGGGCACGAACTTGAGGGCGACGCTCTCGGCGCTCTCCTCGCCGTAGTTGTCGAGCAGGAAGGAGTCGCGGTTGACGACCTGCCCGTCGCGAACGGCGAAGACCTGCACGCACGCCGAGTTGTTCTCGGCGTAGGCGCCGACGGCGTCGAAGGAGTCCTCGGAGGCGATGGTCGCCTGCTGGCGGTCGCGGACGTGGCTCAGGGCGGCGAGCTCGTCGCGGAGCTTGGCGGCGCGCTCGAAATCCATCTCGCGGGCCGCCGTCTTCATCGCGTCCTGGCGGGTCTTTATAAGGTCGTCCACCCGGCCTTCGAGAAAGGAGACGACGTCGGCGACGATCCCGTCGTACTCCTCCTTCGTGACCGCCCCGATGCACGGCGCCGCCGAGCGACCGATGTGGTAGTTCAGACAGGGCACGCCGCTCCTGCGGCCCGGCTCGGGGCCGCGGCACTTGCGGAACGGGAACGTCTTGTTCAGGACGTCTATCGTCGAGCTCACCGCTCCCGCGCTAGGGAACGGGCCGAAGTAGCGGTGGCGCGGGCTGTGGGTGGCGCGCGTGGCGTAGACGCGGGGGTACTCGTCGCCGGTCGTCACCACGATGTAGGGGTAGCTCTTGTCGTCTTTGAGGGAAGCGTTGAAGCGGGGCCTGTAGCGTTTGATCAGGTTGGCCTCCAGCACCAACGCCTCGATCTCGCTGCGCGTGGAGATAAAGTCTATCTGCGCGACCCGCTCCCGCAGCTCCGCTATCTTCGGGCGCCCATCACCGCTCTTCGTAAAGTAGTTGGCGACCCGGCTCCGAAGGTTCTTCGCCTTGCCGACGTAGATCACCTTCTCGTTTCCGTCCCTGAAGATGTAGACGCCGGTAGAGGTGGGCAGGTGAGACCTGTCGGGATAACCGTTGTTGGAGCCTGGAGACATCGTATGGATTATACCGCGAGCGGGTCTCTCTCCCGGCTCTTATTGGGGCTTGGGGCGGGGTTCGCGGAGCCGGATC
>CAXUFZ010000454.1:0-2254 GCA_964250345.1 uncultured Rubrobacteraceae bacterium | reverse complement strand
CCCCAAGGACTCCCCCGCCTCCACCGCCGGCCGGGTCAGGATGATCCTGGACACCTCCCCCCGATTCAACGCCTCGACCGCCAGCGCCACCGCAAGATAAGTCTTCCCCGTCCCCGCCGGCCCGATCCCGAACACCACCTGATGCTGCCTGATGGCGTCCGTGTAAGCCTTCTGGTTCCGGGTCTTGGGCGCCACGCGCCGCCCCCGGTGTGTCAGGATGACGTCGCCCAAAACCTCCCTGCCGCCCCCGCCGTCGGCCATCTTGTACAACCGCTCGGCGGTCTCCGGCGTGAGCTGGTTGCCCTCCTCGGCGAGGCCGACGAGGCCGTCGAAGACCGCCTCTGCCCGCTCGACCGCCGCCTCGGGGCCGCGCAGCACGATCTCGTTCCCGCGCACCACGATCTCGCACTCCACGAGGTCCTCGACCCGCCGCAACACGGAGTCGCGGTCCCCGAAGACGTCGAGCATCCGCCCCGGCGGTATGACGAGCTTGGCTTCGACCTGATTGCTGGTTCTAGTGTCCGTCTTCTCTCCTTCTCCGGTGTGCGTTTTCTGCTCTTTTCACGTCTCTCACTGCAGCCGGCTTCGAACCAGGGCCGACAGTTCCCGGCCTTCGGCCCGGCCCTCGGAGAGCTCCATTGCCTTGCCCATCGCGGCGCCCATGTCCCGCATCCCGGTCGCGCCGGTCTCGGCTATGGCCCTGTCCACGATCTCCTCCAGTCGATCCTGGGAGAGCGGCTGCGGCAGGTAGTGGCGCACGATCTCGGCCTCCGCCGACTCCTTGCCCGCCTGCTCCTCGCGGCCGGCCTTGCGGAAGGCCTCGGCGGACTCCTCGCGCTGCTTTAGCTGGCGCCTCAAGATGGTCTGCTCTTCCTGCTCCTCCAGCGGCCTTCCGGCCTCGATCTCGCCGTTCTTGAGCGCGGCGCCGAGCATCCTGAGGGCGGCGACGCGCGTCCTGTCGCGCTCCTTCATGGCGTTTCTTACGTCTTGCTGAATCGTCTCGTTTATGCTCATGGCATACCCAGCTTTCTACCCCCGAGCACGTGCAGGTGGAGGTGAAAGACCTCCTGCCCGGCGTCGGCCCCGTTGTTGACCCTGACGGCGTACCCGCCGTCGGCGATACCGACCTTGTTGGCAACCTCACTGGACACCTCGTAGAGCCGCTTCACGGTCTCGGCCGGCAGCTCGCCTATCGCCTCCAGGTTCGGCACGTGCTGTTTCGGGATGACCAGCCAGTGCTCCGGCGCCCGGCCGTTGATGTCCCGGAAGGCGATCACGTCTTCCCCGTCGTGGATCACCTCGGCCTCTACCTCGCCGGCGGCTATCTTGCAAAATATGCAGTCCACATTACTCACGCTCGCAACCTCTTATCTCGCATCCGACACCCCAACGCGCGCTTCGAGCGCCGCCCGCGCCCGCCCCACCGCCACGATGCCCGCCGTCTCGCTCCTGAGCCGCCGCGAACCGAGCCGCGCGAAGGACAACCCCGCCTCCCCCGCCAACGCCAACTCGCCCTCGCTCCACCCGCCCTCGGGACCGACGAACAGACAAACGCCCGGCGTCGCCAAGTCTTCTACGGGATCCAAGCCGGAACCGATGCGCAACACGACCCCCGCGTCCCCGACTTCTCGGACCGCCTCCCCGAAACGCACCGGCTCGGATACCTCCGGCACGCGGAGCCCGAGCGACTGCCGCGCGGCGGCCTCGGCCACCCGGCGCCACCGCCCGACCTTGCCTTCCCGCGGGTTCACCACGCCCCGCTCCGTGAGCAGCGGCACGATGCCTGTCGCCCCGACCTCCGTAGCCTTCTCCACCACGAGGTCCATCCTACCGCCCTTTGGCACAGCCTGATACAGCACGACCCCGACTTCTTCCCCCGCCGCCTCCAACTCCTCCAGCACGGTAGCGCCGGTGGCTCCTGTCAGCTCGGCCAACACGAGCCGCCCCGAAGCGTCCGCGGCCTCGATAACGTCGCCCCCGCGGCCCCGCAGGACCTTGAATACGTGGTGGGCCTCGCCCCCGGGTAGCGCGAACCCGCCGCCGACCCCCGGAACGGTAGAGAGGAAGACCCGCGTGATCGGTGTTCGCGCGACGCCCACCCTACCTGAAGACGCCCCGGAGCCGGTCGAAGAAGGACCCGCCGCCGCCGTTGTACGTCTCCTCCCCGCTTGCCTCGTCGAACCGCTCCAGAAGCTCCCGCTGCTCGGCCGTGAGCCGCGTGGGCACCATCACGTCGACCACGACCTTGAGGTCC
>CAXUFZ010000453.1:0-2272 GCA_964250345.1 uncultured Rubrobacteraceae bacterium | reverse complement strand
CCGCGTCCCCCACGTAAGAGAGGTGCGGCACCTTGCTCCCGCCCCCAACCCGCGTGTTCTTGACCTCGCAAAAAGCCCCGACCTTCGAGCCCGCCTCCAGCACCGTCCCGGGACGCAGGAAAGAGTACGGACCGACGCCCACGCCCACGCCGACGACCGCGCCGCGGCCGACCGAGTGTTCGACCTGGGCCCCGTCCGCGACCGTCGTGTCCATCAGATCCGCGGAGGGTCCTATCACGCAGTCCGACCCGATCTTTGTCCCGCCGCGCAGGAAGCTGCCCGGCAGGACGACGGTGTCGCGCCCGATCTCGACCGTCGCCTCGATGTGCGTGCTGTCCGGGTCGCGGACCGTGACCCCGTTCCTCATGTGCGCGTCCAGGATGCGGCGGCGCAGGATCTCCTCGGCCCGCGCGAGCTGCGCCCGGTCGTTGACGAGGTTGGCCTCCTCGGGGTTCTTCAGCTTGTAGGTCACCGCCCGGCTCCTACGCCCGATCACCTCCAGCACGTCCGTCAGGTAGAGCTCGCCCTGGTCGTTGTCCGACTCCAGCCCCGCGATGGCCCCCCGGATCTCCGAGAGCTCGAACGCGTACAGGCCCAGGTTGACGAGCCGGTTCCGACGCTCGACCTCGCTCGCGTCCCGCTCCTCGACGATGCTTACGACGCCGGCCTCCTCCACCACCCGCCCGAGCCCGCTGGGGTCATCCATCTCCGCCACCAGCACCGTCGCCCCCACACCAGCCGAACGGTGCCGGTCCAAAAGCTCCCCGAGCGTCCTATCCGAGACGAGCGGCCCGTCCCCGTTCACGACGAGTAACACCCCATCTTGCCGACCATCCAAGGCGTCCAGGGCGACGCGCACCGCGTCCCCGGTGCCGCGCTGTTCGGCCTGAAGAACGGGGTTCGCGTCCTCCGGCAGGACCGCCTCGACAAGTTCGGACTGGTGGCCCACGACGACGAAGAGCCCCTCCGGCAGAAGGGGCCTCGTCGCCTCTATAACGTAGTTCACCATCGGGACGCCGCAGAGGGTGTGCAGCACCTTCGCCCGGTTCGACTTCATCCGGGTGCCCTTGCCCGCCGCCAGGACCACGGCGAAGATGGGCGAGTCTTGGGACATGAAACCGCGCCTCTCCTGTTCTCTAGCCTCGCCACTGGCCGCGTCGGAGGCTGGGGCGGCAGGATTCGAACCTGCGATCCCGGGACCAAAACCCGGTGCCTTGCCACTTGGCCACGCCCCAAAAAACACCAACGCCCGCGACGCCGAGATTATAACGTCTCCCGGCGGCGAATTCGCCGCACCCGCCCGTCGGTCATCGATGAATCCCCACCGCAACCCACCCGGGCCACGCGACCGTACAAACCTGTGTAGGGGCGGGTTTCAAACCCGCCCGCGCTCGGGGCAACGCCGGAGAACACACCCCGCGCCCATCAACCGGCGCCGGAGGACGCCCGCCCCTCCATCCACGCCCGCACCGACCGCGCGTACCCCGGGGGCAATTCGATGCCGTCCAACTCGTCCTCACGAAACAGGCCGACGGCCTCGTGCTCGGCGGAATGCGCCAATCCGGTGAGGTCCTCCGTGACACAACCGTAGGTCAGGATGAGGACCCGCGCTTCGGGCAGGGGCTCGTAGACCCAGGCGTCCAGGAGCGGGCCGACGTCCACGCGGAGGTTCAACTCCTCGCGCATCTCGCGCGCCGCGCACTCTTCCGGGGACTCGCCGGTCTCCAGCCTGCCGCCAGGAAGTTCCCATTCTTCGCGGTTTCGGAGCAGGACGGCCCGGTCCCGGTCGAGGAGCACGCCCTTCACGGAGACGGGGAAGCGGCCGTCGAGGGGGCCTTGCGTCCTAGATCTCCCGGGACCCGCAGCCCACGGGCGCGTGCACGCCGGCGAACGGCGCCCGGACCTTTAGCATCGCCGCCGCCGCCGCCTTCGCGTCCCCGAAGACGCCGTAGACGGCGGTCCCGCTGCCGGTCATCGAGGCGCCCAGGGCGCCGGCTTGCAGCAGCTCCTCTTCCAGGGCCGCGACCTCTGGCAGGCCGTCCTTGGTGACGGGCGCGAGGTCGTTGCCGAGGGCGTTCGCGAGCGCGCCCAGGTCCCCGGAGTCGAGCGCGGCCAGGACCGGCTCGACGCAGGCGGGGGGCTTCGTCGGGTTGGCATCGTGGGCGCGGTAGATCGCGCCGGTAGCCGCGCCCCTGAAGGGCTTGGCGATCAGGAGCCGGTGGTCCGTCGGCGCCGGCAGCGACGTCAGCACCTCCCCCACGCCCTCCCCGAG
>CAXUFZ010000452.1:1538-2313 GCA_964250345.1 uncultured Rubrobacteraceae bacterium | reverse complement strand
ACCCCGGGGGTCTCGGGGCAACGAAGAGCTGGCGCTTCCGCGTGAGGCGGTAGCGGCGCCCCTCGGTGGGTCCCGCCCCCGCGTGAGGTCCTCGGTCGCTTCCGATGATCAGTCTTATCCGAAGCGCTCGCTACCCCGCGCTTCCGGTAACGCGGCAACGGGAGCGCCATAGGGGCCGGAAACCGCTTCCGATAACAAGGCACAAAACGCCCCCGCGCATCCTTAGCGGGTGTTTTCGTTCGAGCAATACTCGGACCCCAGACCTTGTGTTAAGGAATCTGAAGATCGGTGGTTCCGGTTCCGTTACTATCGCAACCCCGACTCCCGGGGTTTGTAACCGAAGCCGCTCCTGTGCTCGTTACTCCTTGCTACACTTCGAAGTGACATGAACGGGTGGCGAGAGACTTGTTGAGCAGCGAGAGGTTCGGCCGCGTTCGGGACGCGGGCGCGCCTGACGGCGCGGCGCGGCTGCGGTGGACCCTGGCGGAGAAGGCGAGCCGGGCGTTCTCGGCCGCCGGGAGTTCGGACGGGGAGCGCATCGTCCGCGTCTCGGTGGATGCTGGTGGTATCGACGCCCTTGGGTGGCTGCGCGAGCAGCGTTTGTACCCCCGGCTTTACTGGTCCGGCCGCGACGGGACGGCGGAGGTCGCCGCCGCGGGCGTGGCGGACCTCCAGACGGGCGACGGTCCGGACGGGATCGACGCCCTCCGCAAGCTCCTGCCCGCGTCCGGCGACGGGAAAGCCCGTTACTACGGCGGTGGACGCTTCGATGCCA
>CAXUFZ010000452.1:0-1514 GCA_964250345.1 uncultured Rubrobacteraceae bacterium | reverse complement strand
GAGTGGGAGCCTTTTGGATCTTACCGCTTCGTCTTGCCCCGTTTCGAGCTGCTCGCGGACGGTGCGGCGGCGACGCTCGTTTGTAACCTCGTGCTGCCGCGGGATCTGGGCCGGCGGGAAGAGGTGATGGACCAGATCGAGGGTCTAAAGACGCCCAAAGAGCGCGGGGGGGCCTTGCCGGAGCCCCTGTACCGCAAAGACGCCCCGGATCGCGCGGGTTGGGAGAGGAACGTCGAGGGTGCGCTTGCGGCCTTCTTGGAGGGAAGGTTGGGCAAGGTCGTGCTCGCGCGGCGGGCGGAGTTGGGCTTTGGGGAGGAGTTGGACGGCATCCTGCTCGCGCGGGAGCTCAGGGACGCGACGCCGGGCTGCTTCCACTTCTACGTCGAGCCGGAGGAGGGCGCCGCTTTCCTCGGCGCCACGCCGGAGAGGTTGTTCCGGCGGGAGGGCAGGACGGTGCGGAGCGAGGCCGTCGCCGGGACCAGGCCGCGCGGCGATTCGTCGGAGGACGACGATGACCTCCGCGACGACCTGCTGCGGAGCGAGAAAGACCGTTCCGAGCACGGGTTCGTGAAGGCCGGCATCAGGGAGACGCTCGGGCCGCTGTGCGCGGAGCTTCGGGTCGAGGAGGGCGTCTCGGAGATGAAGACCGCGAGCCGGCGCCACCTCGTCTCCAGGGTGGGGGGCGTCTTGCGCGACGGGGTTTCGGACGCGGATCTGTTGCGGGCCATGCATCCCACGCCGGCCGTCGGGGGGCATCCGAGGGAGGACGCGATGGCGGAGATCCGGACGTCCGAGCCGTTCGACCGGGGCTGGTGGGCCGGTCCCATAGGCTGGATCGGGGCCGACGGTTCCGAGTTCGCCGTCGGCATCCGGTCCGGGCTCGTCAGCGGGCGCACGCTCGCGCTGTTCTCGGGGGCCGGGATCGTGGCCGGCTCCGTGCCCGCCGAGGAGTGGGCGGAGATAGAGCAGAAGATCGAGGACTTCACCGGGGCGTTCGGCCTCGGGCGACGCTTTGGACACCGCGCGAGCTAACCGCCTCTGGGCGGACCTGATCGTCGAGGAGCTCGTCCGCTGCGGCGTGGCCTTCTTCTGCGTCGCCCCCGGCTCCCGCTCGACCCCCCTAATCGCCGCCCTCGCCAACAACGACGGGGCCGAAACCCTCGTCCACTTCGACGAGCGCGGGACCGCCTTCGCGGCGCTCGGTTACGCGCGGGCGACGGGACGTCCTGCCGCCTGGATCACGACCTCGGGCACCGCGGTCGCCAACGGCCTCCCCGCCGTCGTCGAGGCCTCCACCGACGGCGTGCCGATGGTCCTCCTGACCGCCGACCGTCCCCCCGAACTCCGCCAGACCGGCGCCAACCAGACCATCGACCAGCCGGACATCTTCGGCGACTTTGTCCGCTGGCGCTTCGACCTCCCCGCCCCGAGCCTCGACGTCGAACCCGCCTCGGTCCTCACCACCGTCGACCAGGCCGCCTACCGCGCCCGCCGCGCCCCGAGCGGCCCCGTCC
>CAXUFZ010000451.1:0-2316 GCA_964250345.1 uncultured Rubrobacteraceae bacterium | reverse complement strand
ACCCCGGACCCCGTGTCGAGCTCGCCGCCGGAGCCTACGTGGGCTACGACGGCATGGCACGTTTCAAGTAACTAACCATCTCAAAACTCCGTGATCGGCTACCATCTTCGGTGCAACCCCTTGTCAAAGGAGACGCCGATGAGCAAGAACGTGACCCAAGAGAAGCCCTTGCCCACCATCTGGCGTACCCCCGACGAGCTGTGGGAGACCATCGAACCGATCCTCCAAGAGCACGAACGACCCGCCTAAAAGCACCGGACGGCCCCGTATCGACCAGCGCGAAGCCCTCGACGCGATCATCTTCAGGATGAGGAGGCTTGTGGAGGCGAACGGAACGGCAGAGCCCGCGGCCGTCTCGTCTCGGTTTGGCGCCCCGCGCGCCGCCTGCTGGAGATGATCGCGGCCATGGTCGCCTTTGTGGTCTACTGCCGGGACCGCCACGCGCACGGGGCACGCGGCTAGCGACACGGGGCGTACGGCCGAGATCAACGACGGGCTAACTGCCACTGGCGTGCCTGAAGCTCGCCGGGACGCGCGCACTCCTCGCGAAGGCGAGCGTGCCGCTCGCGTTCCCAAGGTTGGGGAGTGCGACCCCGGCGACGTTACCCGCGAGAGCGTAGGCGACGCAGTACGCGCCCGTGAGGAATCCTCCCCAGCAGGCGACGCCGCTGCGGGCTGTGAAGACCGGCCGCACTCGGCCTTGGACTACAGAGCGTGGAAGACCACGGTCAGGCCGCGTTGATAAAATGCACCACGGACCCAACGGTTGGATGGGAGAACGTATGCCCAACGGGCGGGATAGCCGAGAGCCAGAATCCGGTGCGCCGGCGCACGGGCTCGAGCATGTCGTCGCCGACCGTCCCCCGCCTCCAGGAGGCCGTATGCGCGTATTGTTCTCCTCGACCCCGGCTTTCGGGCACCTCCTTCCTCTACTGCCATTGGCGCGGGCGGCGCAGGCGAGCGGGGCGGAGGTGGCCGTGGCGACCGCGCCAACTTTGAGGGAGGTGGTCGCGCCGCTGACCCTGCTGCCCGCCGGTCCACCGTTCCCGGACATCGCCGCAGAGTTCTACCGGCTCAGCGGATCCCCGGAGGTCACAGAGTTGGACCCGGTCGCCTTCGGTCAGCTTTTCGGCGCGGTCCGTATCGACCTGACGTTCGACGAGGCCCTGGCCGCCGGGAGGGCGCTGGGAGCGGACCTGGTCGTCGCCGAGCGGGAGGACACGGTCGGCCCGATGGTGGCGGCGGCGCTGGGTGTCCCGTGGGCGCGCTTCCTGCTTGGCGCCAACCTGCCGCCGGAGACCGCCGGCGCCATCAGCGCCGCCGCAGAGGAGCGCTACGCCGCGCGTGGGCTAGAGGTGGCGTTGCCCGTGGCGGTCCTCGATCCCTGGCCGATGGAGCTGCAGCCGCCCGGCTGGCGACCGGCGTCCCGCCGGGTGGTCGTCCGCCCCGAACCCCACGCGGGGTCCGACCCAGACGTCACACGCCCGGCCGCACCTCCGGATGGCCGTCCGCGCGTGCTCGTCACGCCGGGCACCATCGCCGACGATGTCGAGACCGTCGCCGCCCTCGTCGGGTCCCTGGTCGATCTGGACGTGGACCTCGTCCTAACCGACCGCCACGGCCAGCCGTGGCCGCTGGACGTCGATCCCGAGCGCGTACGTCAGGTCGGCTTCGTGCCCCTGGCGCGGCTGCTCGAGGGAGTCGACGTCGCCGTGGTGGCCGGCGGCTCCGGGACCATCGCTGGGACGCTCGCTCGCGGGGTGCCCATGGTCGTGCTCCCCTTGGTCTTCGACCAGGCCGGGAACGCCGACCGGGCGGCCGCGACCGGGGCCGCGATCGTGGCCACGAGCCCGGAGGAGGTCGGGGCCGCCGTGAAGGCCGTGCTGGCCGACACCACCGTCCGCACGGCGGCACGATGCGTGGCCGGGCGCATCGCCGCCATGGACCCGCCCGAACGCGCCTGGCAGCGGCTCCTCGAGCTCACCAGGGAGCGGGGCACCTTCTCTCAACGGTAGTTTGTCGACCAGGCAACATACGCGGCCAACAATGGCATGCTCTGCCGGCATCCTGGTGAAACGTCGCGTCCCCCGACGGACCACTCGGAGAGCCGTCTTCAGGGGGCAGGATCCCGGCGCACAACAGGTCGAAGCCCGTCCTGCCGTAGCCTTGGCGCTTCGGCAGTTTGAGCTGGTTGGTACCCTTCCATCGGGCCGTTGGATCGGGTCTCCGTCAGCCCGCTCTCACCGCGTCGAGGTCTTTTTCGGGCCCACGGCGAAGCTCGGATAGGGACGCCGGGCCGGCGTCCCTATCCGAGCT
>CAXUFZ010000450.1:0-2343 GCA_964250345.1 uncultured Rubrobacteraceae bacterium | reverse complement strand
CGGCGCGCCCGGCGCAGGGCCCCGACCGCGGACGCCGCTCCAGCGAACAAAGCCAGCATTGCCCCCACGACTACCAGCACCGTCGCACTCCTTTTCCCCTCCCGATCCGGCCCGGGAGACCGCCTTCCGTGCTCAACGGAATGATGCCACCAGGCCACCCGGGTCGCCTCCCCGAAAACTTATAGATTCCCGTCGAGCGAAGAGATCGACCGGGGCGGGAAAGGGGGCCGGGGAACAGATCCCCGGCCCCGCGAACGAGCGTCGCCTACGGCAGCAGTTGGTGCGTGAAGACGTCGAACCTGGCGTTGGTGTCGTTTGCCGTCAAGTTATCGGCGACCGACCGGAAAGCCGCGTAGCGCCCGTTTGCGCTGAGGGACGCCCCGTCGCTCGTGTCGTTCGCCCCTTCGCCAGAGCTGGACACGCTGACGAGCTCGGTGGTGCCGCCCTGCCGGTCGCGCACGAAGACATCAATGGTGCTGCCGGAGCCGTTCCCCCCGTTCGGGTCGGTGTCGTCCGGCGCCAGGTTAGACGCCAGGGACTCGAAGGCCACGAAGCGCCCGTCCGCGCTGATCGAGGCGGCCCGGCTCGGGTCGTCGCCTTGCTCCTCGCCGCCGGAGAGGCTGACGCGCTCGGTGGTGTCGGCCTGCCGGTCGCGCACGAACACGTCGGTGGCATTACGTCCTGTTGTGCTCGTGTTGGTGTCGTTGGGCACCAGGTTGGATGCGTCGGAGTCGAAGGCCACGGAGCGCCCGTCCGCGCTGATCGAGGGGTTCTGGCTGGCGGCGTCCGCCTGCGAGCCGGGTCCCGCGAGCTCGTTGACGCTCGCCCGCTCGGTGACCCCGGTCGTCCGGTCCCGCACGAAGACGTCGGCGAAGCCGTTGGTGTCGCCGGCGACGAGGTTCGAGGCGCGGGAGGCGAAGGCCACGACGTTTCCGTCGGCGCTGATGGACGCGGTACCGCTCGCGCCGTTCGCCTGTCCGCCGGAACTGTCGCGGCTTACGAGCCTGGTGGTTCCCGCCTGCAGGTCGCGCACGAAGACGTCGATGGCGCGGTTGGTGTCGCGCCGCACCAGGTTCGGAGCGGAACTCTCGAAGGCGACGTAACGCCCGTCGGCGCTGATCGCGGGGTCGACGCCACCGCGGGCGGGAAGGCCCTCGGAGCTCGAGACGTTCACGAGCCTGGTCGTGCCCGCAAGCCGGTCGTGCACGAAGACGTCGCGGCTGCCCTCGACGTCGCGCCCCGTCAGGTTGGTCGCCTCGGAGACGAAAGCAACGTAACGTCCGTCGGCGCTGATCTCGGGCGTGAAGCTGAAGCCGTTGGACTGCCCGCCGGAGCTCGACACGCTGACCCTCTCCGTGATGCCGAACTCGCGGTCGCGCACGAAGACGTCTTCGGCGTCGTTGGTGTCGCGCCGCACCAGGTTCGAGGCGTTGGAGCTGAAGGCCACGAAGCGCCCGTTGCCGCTGACGGAGGCCCCGCCGCTGCCATCATCGGCCTGCTCTTCGGTGTTGTTGACGCTCACGACGGTGGTGTCGCCGGCGGCGGCGGAGGCCGCCCCGGCCACCACCCCGGCGAGCGCCAGGGCGGCGAGCAGTGCCAGCGTCGCGCGCCGGTATCTGGATGGTGTGGTGCTCATGCTTTCTCCTTTCGTACAGACGCACTTCGCTCTTGCCGGGGTTCGCCCCTGACAAACCGCGCCCGCCCACGTCTTGCGACCGGGGCCACGCGCGGACAGTACGCCGCATTCGGCGCTCCCGGCTGCTAGCGGGGGTCGAGCTCCTCGCAGTCGGCCGCGACCACGTCCACGCCCTCGTCGAAGCGCACGGAGTCCGTCCCTCCGCCACACGTGATGGTGTCCACGCCCGCGTCGCCGTCGGCCTCGATCTCGTCGCCGCCGGCGCCCGCGTCCACCGTGTCAGTCCCGGCGTCGTCGGCCCGGACCTCGTCCACACCGTCGCCGCCGAACATGCCGTCGTCGCCTATGCCGCCCCTGAGCCTCTCGGGGTTGTCCCGGCTGCCGCCCGGACCGCCCCTCAGCGTATCGTTGTCCGCGCCGCCCTCCAGGCGATCCGTGCCGCCCCGGCCGATGATCTCGTCGTCCCCGGCGAGGCCCCGGATGGTGTCGGCCCTGTCGGTGCCCACCAACCTGTTGTCTTCGCTGTTGCCGTCGATATTGGCCGCCAGCGCCGCACCCGCCAACGCGACCATGAGAAACGACATCGTGGCCGCCAACAGTCCGATCCGCTTCATACCTACCACTCCTCTCGCGCAAGGGCGCTCCACAGAGGTTCCCAAGCCGTTTAGACGATGAAACAGGAATAATGTACCGGACGACCCCCCGCC
>CAXUFZ010000449.1:0-2365 GCA_964250345.1 uncultured Rubrobacteraceae bacterium | reverse complement strand
CGCCTTCGCCCGCGCCCTCGTCGAAGGCTCCCTCGCGACGACCCCCAACGGAACCCGCACCGCCGCCCTCATCACCGGCGTCGGCCCCGGCCGCACCATGTCTGACGCCTCCACCATCTCCCGCGAACTCTGGCGCCTCGGCACCAAAAACGTCGTCCTCACCACCATCCCAAACGACCCCCCAACCCTCGTCTGGATCCCGTAAAACCCGAGAAACCCCTTCGCGCGATCAGAGCGCACCCCGTGCTTGCGCCGCTGTGTGCTATTGTGTTATAAATATGCGACACTAACACAGAGGTAAGGTGAGACGGGTAGCGGTATGGATCGACATAGACGTTAGGAGCGGGGTTCCCATCTACGTGCAACTCGTGGCGCAGGTGCGGCACGCGGTCGAGGTCGGGGGTCTTGGGCCCGGGGATAAGTTGCCGACGGTGCGGGGGCTTGCGGAGGAGCTCGCGATAGCGCCGAACACCATCGTCAAGGCGTACAACGAGCTTCAGAGGGAGGGGTTCGTGGAGAGCAGGCCGGGCGTCGGTACCGTGGTGGCCGAGGGTGTGGCGGAGGTGGCGGTCGGCCGTAGACGTGAGGCCGTCTTCGGGCGGTTGCGGGCGCTCGTGCGCGACGCGGCGGCCTTGGGCATCACGGAGGATGACCTGTGGGAGAGCCTCGATTCCGAGTTCGAGCGCATACCGAGGGAAGAAGGGGAGGTCGGATGATGGCGGAGACGCGGGTTGGGGAGGAGGCTCCGGTGCCGGAGGAGAGCGCCGCGATAGAGATAGACGACCTCGTGGTCAGCTACGGCCGCAAGCGGGCGGTGGACGGCCTGAGCATGACCGTCCCGCGCGGCACGGTCTACGGCTTCCTCGGGCCCAACGGCGCGGGCAAGACCAGCACCATAAAGACGCTCATGGGTTTCAGGAGACCCAACGGCGGGGGCGCCCGGGTGCTCGGGTACGACGTCGTGGAGGAGAGTTTGGAGGTGCGGGCGCGGGTCGGGTTCGCCAGCGAGGTCAACAGTTTGTACGAGGGGATGACGGTACCCAGGATCTGCCGCCTCTGCCGCGACCTCAGCCGGAGTTGGGACCAGGACCTCTTGGAACGCTACATAGCCGTCTTCGGGCTGCCCGCGGACGCGAAGATCCGCAAGCTCTCCAAAGGCCAGAAGGCCCAGCTCCAGCTCTGCCTCGCGCTCGGCGGCAACCCAGAGCTCCTCATCCTCGACGAGCCCACCTCGGGCCTCGACCCCGTCGCCCGCCGCGCCTTCCTCAAGGTCCTCGTCGGCGACGTCGCCTCCGAGGGCCGGACCGTCTTCTTCTCCACCCACCTCCTCTCCGACATAGAGGCCGTCGCCGACACGGTCGGCATCATCAAGGGCGGAAAGCTCCTCGTCAGCGGCGAGTTGGATGCCATGCGCGAGTCGCACCGCGTCTTCCGCGTCGTCTACGCCGAGACGCCGCCAGAGGAAGAAATTCGAAATCTCCAGACCATGCCAGACGTTAAGGAGATCGAGCGCGAAGGGCGGGGCGTCAGGCTGCGGGCGGGTGGTGACGTAGAGACTGTCGAGCGCGCCCTGCGAAACCGCCCGCACACCGTCGTCGATGTGGACTCGGCGGGGATGACCCTCGAAGATATCTTCGTCGCGTACGTGGAGGATGAGGGTGGTCGCTAAAGAGTGGCGCGACGCGCGGTGGAAGTTCGCGGTCGTGACGATCCTGGTTCTCCTGTCGTCCCTGTACCTGCCGCCGTACTCCGAGATACAGAGGATGATGGGGTCGGACCAGGACGGGTTCGCGGAACGATTGGCGCTCGAGAACGTGTGGGGCTTCTACAATGTGGGAGGCCTAATCGCGCTGGGCGCGCTGGCGGCGCTGTTGGGGGCAACCCTGGTCTCAGTAGAGACGGGAAGTGGCACCATTCTGACGCTGCTCTCGCGTCCGCTGACCCGGACCCGCGTCCTGCTCACCAAGTACGGGGTCTGCGCCGCCGTCCTGCTCGTCTCCGCCGTCCTCGGCGGTGTGTTGCTCGTGTCCGTCGCGGCCCTGCGCGGCTACCCCCTGGAGAACATCAGCTTTACCGGCATTTTGCTCCTCGGCCTGATGATGTGGTTGGTAGCGCTATTCGTGCTCGGGGTGGCGCTTCTCGTGTCCGTGCTCTTCCGCGGTGTGATCCCCAGCCTCGCGGTCACCGCGCTCGTGTTGCTGATCTTCTTTACCTTCCCGGAGAACCTGCTCAATCTCATCTCGATCATCGACCACCGCATCGCCTCGTACGACCAGGCCTGGTACGGGTTCTTGTCCCGGCTGGCGCCACCCCGGGCGGCCGTGGCCCCGGGCGGGGTTGGGGGGGGAGACCTGGGGGTGGCGCG
>CAXUFZ010000448.1:0-2367 GCA_964250345.1 uncultured Rubrobacteraceae bacterium | reverse complement strand
GCCCCAGAGGTTCTGGTCGACGCTGTAGGGGGAGTCTTTGGTGGTCGGGACGGGGATGCCGTGCTCCTCGGCGTAGGCCATCTCCTCGGGGCGGCTCATGTTCCAGTCGCGGACCGGGGCCACGACGGTGAGGTCGGGGGCTATGGAGGCGGTCGTGACGTCGAAGCGGACCTGATCGTTGCCCTTCCCCGTCGAACCGTGGGCGATGTGCGTCGCCCCCACCTCGCGGGCGGCCTCGACGAGCTTTTTGGCGATGAGCGGGCGCCCGAGCGCCGTGAAGAGCGGGTACTTGCCGCCGTAGAGCGCGTTGGCCTTTATGGCGGGCGCCACGTACTCGTCGACGAACTCCTCCCTCGCGTCGCGCACGAAGGCGTCGGCGGCCCCGATCCGGAGCGCCTTGGCCTTCACGTCGCCCGCCGGCTCGCCCTGGCCGAGGTCGAGGTAGAGCGCGTAGGGCTCGGCCCCCTGTTGTTCGAGCCACTTCACGCAGACCGAGGTGTCCAGCCCCCCGGAGTAGGCGAGCACGACCTTTTTTCCTTCCAACATGTTTCCTCCTTGCGAGATTTGAGGATTCACGAAACCTCGTGCCCGTGGCCGCGCAGCGCGGCGACGGCGAGGTCGAGTTGGTCTTCTTTCACGAGCACGTGGTCCGTGTCGAAGGTGGAGACGGCGAAGAGGCTCACGCCCGCCTCCGCCAGCGGTGCCGCCGCGGAGACCAGCACGCCGACCTCCGTAAACTCGAACGGCCCTTCGAGCTTCAAGGCCCGCCATCCGCCCTCGCTCTGGACGCCGGCGGGCACGTTTTCGTCCGGGCAGACCACGGAGAGCTCGTCCGGCGTGCGGGTCACCGAGAAGACTTCGCCGCCCGATGCCCAGGACGGGATCCCGGCTCCAGGCTCCAGCCGGCAGACCGCCAGTTGCCCGTCGAGCACGGCGAGGCGCAGGCTTCGGGGCGCGGTGGTCACGCCGAGAGCTCGAGGGTCGCGCCGTCGGACGGGATCCCGACCCTCCCGCCGAGACCCACCGCGTCCAGCTCTTCGGCGAGCTGACGGCGGGCGAGCAGGCAGTGGTTGATGGCCTCCATGTGGACCGCGAGGACGCGGGCTTCGGGCGCCGCCCGGCAGACCTCCGCGACGTCCGCGGCCGTCATGGTGATGGGGTCGCCTTCGAGAAAGCGCGCGGCGCCGGCGTTCACGACGATCACGCCCGGGCGGTGGGTCTCTATGGCCCCGGCGACCTCGTCGCACCAGATCGTGTCTCCGGCGACGTAGAGCGTGGGCGAGTCCTCGGCCCGGACCACGAACCCCGAGACGGGGGCCATCTGAGCCCCTATCTCCCCGGTCCCGTGGCGCCCGCCGGTGCGCGAGAACCGCAACGCCTCCCACGCTAGATCAGGGTCGACCGCGGAGACGTTCGCGAAGCCCTCACCGGAGATCCTCGCTTCGTCCTCGGGCTGGCACAGCACGGGGACGTCCTTCGGGATGGCCTCGCGCGCCCGGTCGTCCCAGTGGTCGTCGTGCGTGTGCGTGACGAGCACCGCGTCCGTCCCGTCGAGAAGATCGGACAACTCTTCGTCGTCGAGCGGCAGATCCACGAGCGGGTTCGGTCGCTGGTTGGGCGTGTTATCGACGGGGGGCGCGGTCCCGGCGGGGCCGAGCATGGGGTCCACCAGCAGCCGGAGCCCGCCCGTCTCGACCGTGAACGTGGCGTGCCTGAGGAAGCGTAGGATCACGGCTCGTCCGGCCTACTCGACGTTTCCGGCGGGGCGGGTGCGGGCGCGGCAGACGTCGGCTATGAGGCCGGCGACCTCTTCGGCGGCGGGGTTGTCCGGGGCCACGGCGAGGACGGTGTCCTGGCCGGCGATCGTGCCGAGGACCTTGAGGCCTTTTACGCGGTCGAGGACGCTGGAGACGGCGCCCGCGGTCCCGTCGCGGGTGTGGATGACGACCTGGTTCTGGGCCTGGACGATGCCGAGGACGAAGCTCGGCAGCACCTCGATGCCCGCCGAGCCCGGCTCGTGCGGGAGCGCCAGGTAGCGGGCGCCGACCTTGAGCACGCCGAGCTCCGCGAGGTCGCGGCGCACCGTCGCCTGCGCGACCTCGACGCCCTCGTCGCCGAGGGCGGCTACCACTTCCTGCTGAGTGCCCAGGTTCCGCTCGGAGATGAGGCGTAGGATCAGGTCCTGCCGCGTGGTCTTGTCCGCCGGTGCGCGCGTCGCGCCCATAGAGCCTCCTAAAACTCCCTACTTGAGATGCTCGAGCCCGAGGTCTTCTGAGTACCCGAGCGCCAGGTTCATGTTCTGCACCGCCTGGCCGGCCGCTCCCTTGCCGAGGTTGTCGACCACGCCCATCGCGATCACCAGGTTGC
>CAXUFZ010000447.1:0-2384 GCA_964250345.1 uncultured Rubrobacteraceae bacterium | reverse complement strand
GGGGGGGGGGCGGGGGGGGGGGGGGGCGGTAATTTCGCGGTTTTGGGGGGGGGGGGTTGTCGCCCGCCGCCCGGGGGGGGGGGCTCTAGGGGGTTGGGCGCGTCCGGCGCGTCCTTCTGCGGGTTCTTCTTATGCTTCTTCGGCCCAGCGGCGAACGGTGGCGTGGTGGGGCGACCATGATTTCCACACCGACCTTGCCCACCGGCGGACGCTCTCCATGTGCTCGGGTGGGTTCGTCGCTTGGTGGACGTCGAAGACGGTTACTTCGCCGGGGGAGGGCGGCGGGTCGAGCCAGGGGAATCGTTCGGAGCGGGCGGAGATGCGGAGCATGGCGTCGTTGGCCTTCTCGTGGGGCAGGTCGCGTTCGAGTTGGAGGTGGAGCCGGATCAGGTGCACCCCCACGGACTGCCTCGACTGCGGCGTGGGCTCCCCCGGGTGCTGGGCGGCGTAGGCGTCCACGGTGAGCCGGTGGACGGGGGCGTAGAGCGCATAGTCCTCGTACTCCCGCGCCAGCACCTCGCCGTAGACGGCCCAGCACCCGGGCGAGGCACCGAGGTAGCGGTGGGTCGGACCGTCCGCGCCCGAAACGCGCGCGCTGCATCCGAAACAAGGGATCCTATCCGCGTCCACTCTGGCGCCTCTCTCTCGAACGGGGGAGCCCGCGGGGCACGGGTCGCCGCGGAGCATAACATCCAAGTAGAATGGCCTTTTGAGAGACAGACCAGGGGGAAGGTAAGAACTATGAGAGGAATCGTCTGGCA
Organism: uncultured Rubrobacteraceae bacterium; assembly: GCA_964250345.1. Classification (GTDB taxonomy): domain Bacteria; phylum Actinomycetota; class Rubrobacteria; order Rubrobacterales; family Rubrobacteraceae; genus Rubrobacter_D. The sequence continues at coordinate 1,623 of CAXUFZ010000447.1, read as the reverse complement.
CGGGCCGGAGGAGATGTCCGTGGAGGAGGTGCCGGAGCCGAGGGCGGAGCCGGGGATGGTCGTGGTGCGGCCCACGGCGACCGGCATCTGCGGCTCGGAGATAGAGGGCTACCTCGGCAGGATGGGCAACCGCACCCCGCCCCTCGTGATGGGCCACGAGTTCGCCGGAACGGTGACGGAGGTCGGCGAGGGCGTGGACGAAAGCCTCATCGGCCGGACGGTGGCCGTGAACCCACTCTCCTCCGACGAAACGTGCAAGCTCTGCCGGGCCGGGCTCACGAACCTCTGCCCCAACCGCCGGCTCGTCGGCATCCACTCGTCCGGCGGCTTCGCCGAGTACACGCTCGCCCCGGCCGCCAACGTCTACCCGCTCCCGGACGGCGTGGACGCCCGCACCGGGGCGCTCGCCGAGCCGCTCGCCAACGGCGTCCACGCGGCCAGGCTGGGAACGGCCGGCGGTCACCCCGTCGAGCGCGCCGTGGTCGTCGGGGCCGGCACCATCGGCCTGATGTGCCTGCAGGCCGCCGTCCTAGACGGCATCCCCGAGGTCCACGCCGTAGAACCCCACGAGGCGCGCCGCGAACAGGCGCGGGCCCTGGGCGCGACCGCGGTCTACGCGTCCGGCGAGGAGGCCGTCGCGGGGCGCGGCGGCCCGACCGGAGGGTTGGGGGTGGACCTGGTGATCGACGCCGTGGGCGCCGAGGTGACGCGGCGGGCGGCGGTGGAGTTGCTGCGTCCGGGCGGTCGCGCGGTGTTCATCGGGCTGCACGACGACGGGACGACGCTCGGCTACCACGACGTCGTGAGGGGACAGTTGGATCTCCAGGGCTCCTACGCGTACACCGCCGGCGACTTCGAGCAGGCACTCCAGTGGCTGGTGGAGGGGAAGGCCGGGATCGGGGAGTTCCCGCCGGTGCTGCCGCTCGAAGACGGGCCCGGGGTCTTCGCGGACCTGGTGAAGGGTCCCTCGGCGCAGATAAAGGTCTTTCTCGCGGGATCGGGGTCGTAGATGGCGGAACTGTCGGGCAAGACGGCGGTCGTGATCGGGGCGAGCAGCGGCATCGGGCTCGCCACCGCCAACCTCTTCGCCGACTCGGGCGCGACCGTCCACGCCGCCGCTCGCCGCCGCGACGCCATAGAGCAGGGCGCCGGGGGAAGGGAGGTGACGGCGCACGAGCTCGACATCTCGGACGAGGCCTCCGTCCGGCGGATGCTGGAAGGGATCGGCGATTCGGACGGCATCGACGTGCTCGTCGTCGCGGCCGGGATGAACTTCCCGGAGCGGCGGCTGGAGCAGCTCACGGGCGAGGGCTGGGACAAGATGCTCGCCGTCAACCTCTCGGGGGCGTTCTACGCAGTCCGGGCCGCGCTGCCGTACCTGCGTGCTTCCCGCGGGCTGACGATCCTCATAAGCAGCGTCTCGGGCTCGTGGCCGGACGCCTCGGGTCCGGCCTACCAGGCGTCGAAGGCCGGGATGACGGAGCTCGCCCACGCGGCCGGGTTCGAGGAGCACCAGAACGGCGTCCGCTTCACCGCCATCCTGCCCGGCATCGTGGACACGCCGATACTGGACAACCGCCCCGAGCCGCCGCCGAAAGAGATCCGGGCCGCCAGCCTCCAGCC
>CAXUFZ010000446.1:0-2385 GCA_964250345.1 uncultured Rubrobacteraceae bacterium | reverse complement strand
GGAGATACCGGGCCTCGGCACCTACATCGGGGTCGGGGACCTGGGGGCCACGGAGGAGGCGATGCGCTTCGCGAAGGCCGCCGGGGCGCCCCGGGTCAGGGTCGGCGTCAGCAGGCCCGACGGCGAGAGATCCTTCCGGGAGATGCTCGGGGAGAGCCGGGCCTTTCTGGAGGAGGTAGAGGGGCTCGCCGGGGAGCACGGCGTCGGAGCGCTCGTGGAGATACACCACGGCACCATCTGCCCCAGCGCGTCGCTGGCCCACCGGCTCGTGGACGGGCTGGACCCGGAGAGGATCGGGGTCATCTTCGACCCCGGCAACATGGTCCACGAGGGCTTCGAGGACTACGCGATGGGCCTCGACCTGCTGGGCCCCTACCTGGCCCACGTCCACCTGAAAAACGCCGCCTACGACCGCCCGGAGGGGGGCGGCGTTTGGGAGGCCCGGTGGTCCCCCCTAGAAGACGGGGTCGTAGGTTTCGGCCGGCTCTTCGACGGGTTGGATCGCGCGGGCTACGACGGGTGGCTCGTGATCGAGGACTTCAGCGCCGTCCGCCCGACCCGGGAGGCCCTGCGGCACAACCTGGACTTTGTCCGCGGCTCCCGCGCCGGACACCGGACGGAGACCGGATAGGATGCCCGCCGGAGAACCGATTACGGGGCCCGGGATACGGGTATCTCCGGGGACGGCCGGCAGAAACGAAAAGGGGAGACCTTGAGCGACACGCGCGAGACGCCGCGGGCATCCAACGCCCTGCCGCCAGACCGGCTCTTCGACCCGTCCCGGCGCGGCGCGGCCCGCGACCTCTACGAAGGGGTAAAGGACCTGCCGCTCGTCTGCCCGCACGGTCACGTGGACCCCGCGCTCCTCGCCGACCCCGACGCGACCCTCGGCACCCCCGCGGACCTTTTCATCGTTCCCGACCACTACGTCTACCGGATGCTCTACAGCCGCGGCGTCCCGATGGAGGATCTCGGCGTGCCCACCCGCGACGGGACGCCTGTCGAGACGGACCACCGGCGCATCTGGCAGCGCTTCTGCGAGAACTTCCACCTCTTCCGCGGGACGCCGACCGGCCTCTGGCTTCGCGACGAGCTGGCAAACGTCTTCGGCGTCGAAGAGAAACCCTCGGCCGACAACGCGCAGGAGATCTACGACGACCTCGCGGAGAAGCTCGCCACGCCCGAGTTCTCCCCCCGCGCCCTCTTCCGGCGCTTCGGCGTCGAGACGCTCTGCACGACCGACGCCGCCGGCGACGCGCTCGAGCACCACGGCTCCCTGCGCGATGAGGGCTGGGGCGACGCCGTGCGCCCGACCTTCCGCCCCGACGGCGTCACGAACCTCTCCGACCCGGCGTGGAGGGAGAACGTCGACGGGCTCGCGGACGTCTCCGGCATCGACGTTACGGACTACCGCTCCTTCGTGCGGGCGTTGGAGGAGCGGCGGTCGTTCTTCCAGGAGATGGGTGCCCTGGCGACGGACCACAGCGCCCTCTCCCCCCTCGTCAGGCGTCTCCCGCCGGGCGAGGCCGAGGCCGTCTTCGGCCGGGCGTTGCGCGGCGAAACGTCGGGGTACGATGCGGCGGGCTTTACGGCCCACATGCTCTACGAGATGGCGCGCATGAGCGCAGAGGACGGCCTCGTGATGCAGCTGCACGCCGGGAGCTGCAGGAACCACGACCGGGCGATCCATGCCCGTTTCGGTCCCGACGCCGGCGCGGACATCCCCGTTCGGGCCGACTGGACCAGGGGACTCGAAGAACCCCTCAACGACTTTGGGGCCGATCCGCGCTTCCGGCTCGTGGTCTTCACCCTCGACGAGGGGGCGTACGCGCGGGAGCTCGCGCCGCTGGCCGGGCATTACCCGGCGCTGCTCCTCGGGGCGCCGTGGTGGTTCTACGACAGCCCGCTCGGGATGCGCCGCTACCTCGACGCCGTCGTCGAGACCGCCGGCGTCCACAACACCGCCGGTTTCAACGACGACACCCGCGCCTTCGCCTCCATCCCCTCCCGCCACGACGTCTGGCGCCGCGTAACGTGCGACTGGCTGGCAGACAAGCTCGCGACCGGCGTCATGGACGAGGAGGACGCCCGCGCCGCGGCCCGCGACCTCGCCTCCGACCTCGCAATAGACGCCTACAGGCTCGGAGACGGCCCCGCCGGGGGCCCGAAATGACGGAAGGCGGCCACCCCAAAGACCCCTTCGACCTCTCCGGAGAGGTCGCGGTCGTCACCGGCGCGACCGGGCCCCTAGGCGGCGCGCTGGCCCGCGGCGCTGGCGGGGGTGCGATTGTCGGTCAACGTCACCGCGGAGGACCTGGCCGGGGGGGGGGGGGGGGGGGGCGCGGGGGGGGGGGGGGGGGGCGGGGGCGGGGGGGGGGCGGGGGG
>CAXUFZ010000445.1:0-2387 GCA_964250345.1 uncultured Rubrobacteraceae bacterium | reverse complement strand
GTCCCGGCTGGTGAACGCCCGATACTCGTGCTCGCCGTTCTCCGGGTCTACCGTGTGCCGGAGCCGCAGCCGCATCGTCTCCGCCGGCGGTCCGTTGAACATCACCCCGTAGAAACCATCGGGGCCTTCGGGGACCTCTTTGCCGAACTCGGTCTGCCGGTGGAACCCATCGTAGTCCGCGCCCGGAGCCCTGCTGCCCGTCACGTTGCTGACGAGCTTGACGTACCGGTCGTCGCCGGCGTAGGCGATGAGACCGGCCTGCCGGTACGGGACCTGCGGGTCGAACGCGAGCTTCGTCTCGACGGTGTACTCGCCCTCCGGCGCATCGCGCGTCAACACCGAAGCCGTGTCGCTGCCCCCGAACAGCTCGTCGCCGTCGGTGGTCCAGTCGAACGTTCCGCCGGCCTCCGTTCCTTCGGGAGATCTGACCCACGTCCAGGGCGATTCAGGCTCGGAGCCGGGGTTCACGCCATCGTCGAACTCGTCGCTGTAGGCCGGGTCGAGCACGCCTGCCTCGGGATCCGGCACCTCCTCTGTAACCGGCTCGTACAGCGGCGCGCCGCCGACGTTGTCCGCGCCGGTACGGGCTCGCAGTGAGGCCACGCCGACCGAGCCGCCCCCCACCCCCGCGGGCAACGAGCGCCTCTGGACCGCGAGCGGGTCGCCCAGGCGGGCGTCCGTCACCTCGAACACCGCCCTTCCGTCGCGGATCTCGGCGGAGACATTGTGCCACCGGTCGAACCGGAAGCCCGCGGGCAGGGGAGTCCGTCTGGCGCCCACGGCCCGGCCGTTCACCCGGGCGTTGGTGATCAAGGCGTCCTTCCCGGCGTCGAGCCAGGCCACCACGTGGTTGTTCTCGTTCCGGTAGGCGGCGAGCAGGCCGGCGGCCCCGCGCGACCCGGGCGGGAGCCGCAGGTCGGCCTCGGCACGCCCGTTTTCGGGTACGGGCGTCGCACTCGCAAGGTAGGAAGGTCTTTCGGTGACCTGGGTCTGCCGGACGTAACCGCCGGCGTCCTCCCCCGTCCGGAGGCGCCAGCCGCCCGGCGAACCACCCTCGCGGCGCCATCCGGCACCTATGGTCCCGCCCTCGTTGAAGTCGTCGCCGGCGGTCCACGTAGAGACGGGGGCGGTCTGGGCATCCTTTGAGGCCCATTCTCCGGCGCGGACCGTGGGCCAGCCGTCGATCCAGTCGAGGCGGTCGATCAGCATCTCCCTCCGACGCCCCCCGTAGACCTCGGGACCGCCGGTGCCGTCTGTACGGTCGATGCCGTGGTAGGCGAACCAGTCCTGCCCCGAGAGGTCGGTGAACTGCGAGTGATGCCCCGGGCCGACCCACCGGTTGCCGTTGGCGGCGAGCACGAACGTTCCCTTAGTCTGCGAGTCCGTCATCGGGACGCCCTCGCGGTCCACGAACGGGCCCATGGGGCTCTTCGAGCGGCCGACCTTGACGGTGTAGCCGCTGAGCGTGCCGGTGCAGCAGGTGGCCTCCGAGACGAACAGGTAGTAGAAGTCGCCGTGGCGCACGACGTAGGGTCCCTCGGCCGGGCCGTCGTAGACCTCTTTCGCGAAGCCGACCATCTCGGTGCCGGCGTCGTTGAGCTTCGCGACGCAGAGGTTGCGGAAGGAACCCCAGTAGAGGTATTTGGTGCCGCTCTCGTCGGTGAACTGGGCCGGGTCTATGTTGGTAAAGGTGTCGCAGGCTCCCTGCCGGATCACGGGGTCGCCCGCGTCCGTCCACGGGCCCGCCGGTGTCGGCGCCGTGGCGACGCCCACCGTAAAGTACCCGTTGGGGATGGGCGGCTGCGCCAGCGAGTAGTACAGGTAGTACCGGCCTTCCAGATAGCGGACGTCGGGCGCCCACACGAACGCCCGGTCGTCGCTCCGTTCGAAGTGCCAGTCGGGGCGGGTGGCGCTCGTGAAGACCGAGTCCACGTACTCCCAGTCGACGAGGTCCTTCGAGCGCATGATGCCGAGAAAGTCGTCGGGGGTACGCTGGTAGGTGCTGTAGGCGTACCAGTAACCGTCCTTGGCTTTGACGATCGAGGGGTCGGGGAACTCTTCGACCGCCCCGCGCGAGACGGGGTTGGTGTACGTCGCGGCGGGGACCTCCTGGGCGCCGGCGCGCGGCGTCGGCGTTGACCACAGGAGAAGAACGAAGGCGGCGGTCGCCGCCAGGGAGAGTGCGGCGACGGTTGCCCGGCGGGGTCTGGAGACGCGCATCGATTTGTCGTTCAAGCCCTTATCCCTTCCCGATCCAACCCCCGCCGGAGGCCCGCAGATCGCGTTCTGGAAGGGACGCGGGGCGCATGCGTTTCCTACGCCCCCCCTGCCCAACTGGCTACTCGTTTGTCGCGGACAGTTGCGGGGCCTCCTCGCCCGCGAGGGCC
>CAXUFZ010000444.1:0-2395 GCA_964250345.1 uncultured Rubrobacteraceae bacterium | reverse complement strand
CCGAAAAAAGTGGCGCTCCTCGAGCGGGAGCTGACGCACGAGGGCGGCGAGTTGACGCCGACGCTCAAGGTCAAGTTGCGGGTGGTCGGGGAAAAGTACCGGGAGGAGATCGAGGGGTTGTACGCTTGAAGCCTGAGAACCAGATGGGGACCGTGGAGCGGACGACGCCGAAGGACATCTTTCTCAGCGAGGTCAAGAGCCGGGACGTGTTCCCGATCTTGATCTTGCACCTCGTCCGGCAGGGGCCCGAGTACGGGAACAGCCTCATACACAAGATCCGGGACAAGAGCTCGGGTGTCATGAGCGTCTCGCCGAACGCCGTCTACCCGCTGCTCCGGCGCCTAGAGGAGAAAGGCTACGTCGAGGGCCGGTGGGAGAACCCGGATACTCGGAGCCGTCGCTTCTACACCATCACCCCCGAGGGTGAGGCGAAGTACCAGGAGATGAGGGGGCGGTTCGAGGTCCACCTCCGCCGCGTGCGCGAGGCCCTCGACTCGCTGCACGAAGAGATCTACGGTTAGACGGGACAAGGGAGGCAACATGCCGCGTAACATAAGGAAGGTCGCCGTCCTGGGCGCGGGGACGATGGGGGCCGCCATCGCGGCCCACTGCGCGAACGCCGGGCTGGAGGTCGAATTGCTGGACATCGCCGCGGACGAGGGGGACGACAAGAACGCCGTCGTCGCGGGCGGCTTCGACCGGATGAAGAAGGCCAGGCCCGCCGCGCTCATGACGAAGGCCATCGCCGACCGGATGAGGGTCGGCAACTTCGACGACGACTTCGGCCGGATCGCCGACGCCGACTGGATCGTCGAGGCCATCCTGGAGAAGCTGGAGCCCAAGCGCGGGCTCATGGAGCGCGTCGAGGCGACGGCGAAGGAAGACGCCATCATCTCGTCCAACACCTCCGGCATCCCGCTGCACCAGATCTCGGAGAGGCGTTCGGAGTCTTTCAAGAGGCGCTTCCTCGGGACGCACTTCTTCAACCCGCCGCGGTATTTGAAGCTCATGGAGATCATCCCCACGGAGGACACGAGCGAGGAGACCGTCGAGGCCGCGAGGACCTTCGGGGAGCGGGTGCTCGGCAAGGGCGGCGTCATCGCCAAGGACACGCCGAACTTTATCGGCAACAGGCTCGGCACCTTCGCCGGGATGCAGTCCGCCCGCTACGCCTTCGAGAACGGCTACGGCATCGAGGAGATAGACGCCATCACGGGCCCGCTCATCGGCCATCCCAAGACGGCGACGTTCCGGCTGAACGATCAGGTCGGCCTCGACATCGCCGTCGGAGTCGCCGAGAACCTCTACGAGGCCGTCCCCGAGGACGAGTCGCGCGAGGACCTGAAGCCCCCCGGGAAGCTCAAGGAGATGCAGGAGAAGGACCTTCTCGGCAACAAGACCGGCGCCGGCTTCTACAAGCGCGACAAACGCGAGGGCAAGACCGTCTTCGACGTGCTCGACCTCGAAACCTTCGAGCACCACCCTGCCGAGAACCCCGAGATCCCCATCGCCAAAGAGGCCCGCGAGCAGGGCGACCTCGGCGCCAGGCTCCGCTTCCTCGTCGAGAAGGCCGACGAGGACCGGCACGCGAGGTACATCAGGGACACCTTGTTGCCCTACATGGCCTACGCCTCCCGTCGCCTGCCCGAGATCTCCGACACCCTAGAAGACGCCGACCACGCGATGGAGTGGGGCTTCGCCCACCAGACCGGCCCGTTCCGCACCTGGGACCTGCTCGGCGTCCGCGAGACCGTCGAAAAGATGGAAAACCTCGGCATCGAGGTCGGCGGCTGGGTTAAAGAGATGCTCGACGCCGACAACGACAACTTCTACAAGCAGGAGGATGGCCGCGAGCTCCAGTTCAGCCCGGTGAACAAACAGTACGAGCCGGTGCGCGAGGACCCGATGTACGTCTCGCTCGATCGGCTGCGCGGGGAGGGCAAGGAGCTCGCCAGCAACGACTCGGCGAGCCTGCTCGACCTGGGCGACGGCGTGCTCTGCCTGGAGTTCCACTCCAGGGGCAACTCGATCGACGCCGGCGTCACCGAGATGGGCTACCGGGCGCTCGAAGCGTTGAAGAGGGACGACGTGGTCGGGCTCGTGATCGGCAACGAAGGCCGAAACTTCTGCGTTGGGGCGAACCTCGGCGAGGTCGCCTACGCGGTGCAGAACGGGATGCTGGACCGGGTCGGCGAGAGCATCGAGGCGCTCCAGAACCTGCTCATGGGCTTCCGGTTCGCGCCCAAGCCCGTCGTCGCGGCGCCGAGGGGCCAGACGCTCGGCGGGGGGCTCGAGATCTGCCTGCCCGCAGACCGCGTGGGCGCCGCCGGCGAGACCTACATGGGCCTAGTCGAAGCCGGCGTCGGCCTCATCCCCGCCGGCGGCGGCACCAAAG
>CAXUFZ010000443.1:0-2404 GCA_964250345.1 uncultured Rubrobacteraceae bacterium | reverse complement strand
GACTCAGGGGGGAGTCGGGAGGAGAGGAGGCGTATCGTGCGCTACGGGTTCGTGATCCCTTCGGGCGGTCCGCGCGTCGTCGCGGCGTTGGCCCGCGAGGCGGAGGAAGCCGGTTGGGATGGGGCTTTCTACTGGGATGGCATCAACGTCGGGGCGATGGACACGTACGATCCCTGGGTCGTCATGGCAGCGATGGCGATGGAGACCGGGAGCGTTCGGATAGGCGCGATGCTCACGCCGCCGGCGAGGCGCAGGCCGTGGAAGCTCGCCAGGGAGACCGCGACGCTGGACCAGCTCTCGGACGGGAGGCTCGTGTTGCCGGTCGGGTTGGGGGCGGTGGACGACGGCGGCTTCTCGAAGGTGGGGGAGCCGACGGACAGGAAGGTCCGGGCGCGACTGCTGGACGAGGGGCTGGAGATCCTGACGGGTCTGTGGAGCGGCGAGCCGTTCTCCTACGAGGGCGAGCACTACCGGCTGGAGGAGATGACCTTCCGGCCGCCCCCGGTGCAACGTCCGCGGATACCGATCTGGGTGGTCGGCGCGTGGCCGAGCGAGAAGTCCATGAACCGGGCGCTCCGCTACGACGGGGTGCTGGTCGCCGCGGTGGGCGGAAGGGACGAGTCGCCCGGCGTAACGCCGGAGGTCGTCCGGGAGATCAGGGCGTACGTCGAGAAGAACAGGGAGCCGGACGACGCCTTCGACATCGTCTGCGAAGGCCAGACGCCTGGCGAGGACGCGGAGCGGGCGGCCTCGATGGTGCGGCCCTACGCCGAGGCGGGCGCGACGTGGTGGATCGAGTCGCCCTGGACCCCGCCCAACGCCCCCGAAGACCTCCGCCGTCGCATCGGGCAGGGGCCGCCGCGGGCCGGCTAGGGTTCGCTGGACAGTGTGACGGTAACTTGCGATCCTACGGAGCAGAGTGCGGGCGGTTCGCGGGAGAAGGAGGAGACGGGCATGAGTTGGTTCGTCACGGCGCTGAAGAAGTACGCCGTCTTCGGGGGGCGGTCCAGGCGTAAAGAGTACTGGTACTTCGTCCTGTTCAGCACCATTATCAACCTCGTGCTCACGATCTTCGACCGCATCACCGGCACCTTCGATTCTTCCTCGGGCTTTGGCCTACTGAGCGGCATCTTCACGCTCGCAGTCTTGATCCCGAGCATCGCGGCGTTGGTCAGGAGGCTCCACGACACGGGCCGCACCGGCTGGTGGATCCTCATCGGGCTGGTGCCCCTGATCGGCGCCATAGTGCTGCTCGTGTTCGCGGTCCAGGACAGCATACCTGGAAGCAACCGGTTCGGACCCAATCCAAAGACCGCCGTAACGTAGAGGTCTGAATGACTGCCAACCGAAGGGCCTCCGGCCGAAAACGGGGGCCGTAGTGCGCGAGGCGCCTTGCTTTACCTGTCCGCGTCTTTGAGGATCTCGAAGATGTCTTCTATCAGGGCTTCGCGTTTGTCGGGGGGGAGGTCCCGGGGGTGGATGGTCTGTTTGTCGGACTGGAGGTTGCGGAGGCCGGCTTCTTCGGAGAGGTACTGGTCGATCAGGCGGACGATCGCGTCCACCTTCTCGCGGGGCAGTCCGTCGCCGCCGCGGGTCAGTCTGCTCCACATGGTACGGGTCCCTTCCGTGACGGTGGCGCTGTCCCGGGGGATTATACCGTCGGGGCTACGCGGGGGGTCGGGCGGTGCGGTTGTCGCCGAGGGCCTCCGCCCGGCGGGGAAAGATGCGATCTTCGGCGGACACGAAGCCCTCACCCTTTCGCCAGGCGTGTGACTTTATGTGCAGGTTCCGGTCGTCTATCTCGACCACGTTGAAGCTCGAGGCGCGGCCCGGCTTGAGGCGGTTCGAAATGGTGCCGGCGGTCGAGATGACGAGGCCGTGGGCGCCGCTCTCGATGGTGTGGACCGCCTGGAGGTGGTCGTGGCCGCAGAGGATCAGCTCCGTGCCGAGGTCGGCGAAGGAGCGGAGGGCCTGCTCGGTGTTCGCCAGGCCGTGGCGGCCCGAGAGCTCGCCCCTGATGGGGTTGTGGTGGATCATCACGATCCGGGCGGCGTCCGGCGCGGCCCGCTCGAAGGCCGCCCGCACCCGCTCGACGTCCGCGCGCTTGACGTGTCCTATAACCCCGAGGTCCCGGAAACGCTTCGTAAACGAGCCGCGGGTGATCCCGTGCGCCGTGTTGACCCCCGCGACCACGGCCCCCGGGATCTCCAGAGCCGGGCTCAAATCCTCCGAGACGTGCCTGATGTAGCGGGAATACTTGAAGTTGTGCGCCTGTTGCCGCAGCAGCCCCGCGAAGCCCAGGTTTCGGGCTACCGCCCCCAGCCACCGGATGTCGTGGTTGCCCGGGATCACGACGTACGGCGCGATCTCGCCTAGCGCGTCGAGATACGCACAGGCCTGGTAG
>CAXUFZ010000442.1:0-2407 GCA_964250345.1 uncultured Rubrobacteraceae bacterium | reverse complement strand
GGATGGGCAACTCGCTCGCCACCATCGGGGCCGGCGGGGGGCCGCGGGTCATGCTCGCCGGGCACATCGACGAGATCGGTGTCATGGTCACCCACGTCGACGATCAGGGCCTCGTCCACTTCACCGGCGTCGGCGGCTGGGACCCGCAGGTCCTCGTCGGCCAACGAATCCGGTTGCAGACAAAGAGCGGCGAGGTCGTCGGCGTAATCGGCAAGAAGGCCATCCACCTGATGGAGCCCGAGGAGCGCAAGAAGGTCTCCCAGATAAAGGGCCTCTGGATCGATATGGGCGCCAAGGACGGCGACGAGGCGAAAGAAAAGGTCCGCGTCGGCGACGCGGGCGTCCTCGATCAGGACTTCGTCGAGATGCCCAACGGTCGCATAGCCTCCCGCTCGGTGGACAACCGCATGGGCGCGTTCGTCGTGCTCGAGGCCCTGCGGCTGCTCTCGGAAGAGGAGGACGTCTCGGCGGAGGTCGTGGCGGTCGCGTGCGTGCAGGAGGAGATCGGGCTCTACGGCGCGCGCGGCGCCGCCTTCGGCCTCGACCCCCACGCGGCCATCGCCGTGGACGTCACCCACGCCACCGACACGCCCGGCATCTCCAAGAACGAGAACGGGGATCACGCCTTAGGCTCAGGCCCCGTCATAGCGAGGGCCTCCAACCTGAGCCCGCTCGTCTCCGACGGCCTGATCTCGGCGGCAGAGGCCGCGGAGATACCGTACACCCTCCAGGCCGACTCGCGCTCGACGGGGACGGACGCCGACGCCATACAGTTCCAGAGGGCCGGCATCGCCACGGGACTCGTTTCGTGCCCGAACCGCTACATGCACTCGCCCAACGAGATGGTGGATCTCCAGGACGTCGAGAACTGCGCCCGCGTGATCGCCGCCTATGTCAAGGGCCTCGACGCGGACGCGGACTTCGTCCGCTGATCCAGGGCCCGTGACGACAACCGAGAGGGACGAAAAACGCCGAAGCCCCGCGCTCGTCGAGGCATCCCTGCTCCTCACGGCCTTCTTCTTCGGGACGAACTTCGTCGCGGTCAAGCTCGTCGTCGCCGACGTGCCGCCCGTCCTCTTCGCCGCGACGCGCTTCACCGCGGCCGGGCTTCTGCTGCTCCTGATTTCACGCCTCGTCGAGCCTAACAGCCGCCTGGCGCGGCGGGATCTCCTGCCCGTGCTCGGCCTCGGCGTCGTCGGCATAACCCTCACCCAGACGGTCTTCACCATCGGGGTGTCCCTCACGACCGCCGCCAACACCGCCCTCGTCTACTCGACCGCCCCCGTGTGGGGCATGATGCTGGCCTTCGCCCTCGGCCTCGAACGCCCCCGCCTCGCCGGCATAGCCGGCATCTGCCTGTCCCTCGTCGGGGTCGGCTTTATCGTCTACGGCGGCCTGGACTTCGCCGGCACGAGCCTCGTGGGCGACGCGCTCATCCTCGGGGCGGCCGTCTTCTGGGGGTCGTATACCGTGCTCTCGCTCGGCCTTCTCGACCGCATCCCCCCGATCTCGCTGGCCGGCCACGCCATGGTCCTGGGCGGCCTCGTCGCCTTCCCGCTCTCCCTCCTCGACCCCCACCCCCTGGACTTTGCCGCCATCGACGCGACCACCTGGACCGCCGCCGCCTACTCCACCCTCTTCTCCTCCGCCTTCGGCTTCGCCGCCTGGGGCTTCGGCGTCTCCCGCACCGGCGCCAACCGCGTCCTCATCTACCAGTACCTCGTCACCCTCACCGGCGTAAGCGCCGGCATAGCCCTGCTCGGCGAGAGCTTCGGCATCCGGCAACTCATCGGCGCCGCCGTCATCGTCGCCGGCGTGTATCTGGCGAAGCGGTAGCTTCGCCGCACGCCGCCTGCTTGTCAGCACGTTCCGCCCTAAGGGCTCCGCTCTCAGCAACGCATCGGGCCTAGCGGCCCTCGCTGTCAGCACGCTCCGGCTATCGCCTACGCTTTCAGCCAAGCCCCTTCGGGCTCACTGGGCTGCGGTGCGTCGGGCTGGGCCGGTTCGCAAACCGCCGCGCTGCCGTCAGTCCTCTAAGAACTCGGAGCCGACCCCCGATGTGGCGCATCCATCGCTTCGGGCCGCGACGACAAGGGTTTAGCTGAAAGCCGCCGTCAGGCGGCGTGCTGAAAGCGTAGGCGATAGCCGGAGCGTGCTGAAAGGCGCGCCGTGCTGACAAGCGGAGCCCGAAGGGCGCAGCATCGAACCTAACCCGGCGTTCGCGCAACAGGGATAATAGACATGATGGGTGACGAGAGATTGGTGCGGGCGGTCGCCGCGGGGGATGGGGAGGCTCTGAGGGAGCTTTTCGGCCGGCACGCGCCCTGGGTGGCGGCCCGGTTGCGGCGGGTCATGCCGGCGCACGCGGTGGAGGACGCTTTGCAGGAGACGTTTATCGCGGTGTGGC
>CAXUFZ010000441.1:0-2441 GCA_964250345.1 uncultured Rubrobacteraceae bacterium | reverse complement strand
GGCCGGCTACGGCAGCTTGCGGCCCGACCCGCGGGGCGTGGTGGACCTGCCGGTGGGGTTTCAGTACAGGCCCATCTCCCGCGAGGGCACGAAGCTCTCGAACGGCGCGCCCGTGCCGAGCGACCCCGACGGCATGGCCGCCTTCCGGGGTCCGCGGCGGGGAACCACCCTGCTCGTCCGCAACCACGAGCTCTCCGTGAGCGACGGGGCCTCCGGCGACAACGAGGCGGTCGAGGATGGTAACCCCTACGACCCGGCCCAGCTCGGCGGCACGACGGGCGTCCTCGTGGACAACGACAGCCGGAGGGTCATCCGGGACTTCGTCACCTCCTCGGGGCAGAGCACCAACTGCGCGGGCGGGGCGACGCCGTGGGGCACGTGGCTCACCTGCGAGGAGACCAAGGAGGCCGGGGCCGAGGTCCACGGCTACGTCTTCGAGGTGAACCCGAGGTATCCCGGGAGCGACCTCTCGAAGACACCCATCACCGCGATGGGCCGTTTCTCGCACGAGGCGGTGGACATCGACCCCGAGACCGGCATCGCCTACCTCACCGAGGACGACCCCAGCGGGATCTCCAACACCGGCGACCCGGCCGCGGAGACCGGCGCGAGCTTCTTGTACCGCTTCATCCCGAACAACCGCGCCAAAAAGCCCGGCGCCTTGCAGGAGGGCGGCAGGCTCCAGGTCATGACCATAGAGGACGTGGCGAACACCAACGCCGACCTCTACGAGCGCGGGCAGCGCTTCGCGGTGCGCTGGGCCACCATAACCGACCCGAACGCCGCCCACGAGCAGGCCCTCGCCACGCCCAACGCCGTCAAGTTCAACCGCCTCGAAGGCGCGTTCTTCAGGGACGGCGTCTTCTGGTTCGACGACACCAACGGCGGCGAGGACCGCCTCGGCCAGATCTTCCGCTACTTCCCGAAGACGAACACCCTGCAGCTCTTCTACGAGGGCGCGAATCCTATAGACGGCGGCCCGAGAAAGATAGAGAGCCCGGACAACATAACGCTGACCCCCTGGGGCGACCTGTGGTTCGCCGAGGACGAGGCCACGACCGACGGCAACAGCGTCAACCGCGTCGTGGGCGTCACCCCCAGCGGGCAGGTCTACACGTTCGCCCGCAACGCCAAGGGCGACTCGGAGTTCGCCGGCCCGACCTTCGCCCCGGGCGGCGACACCTTCTTCGTCAACATCCAAAACCCCGGCATAACGCTCGCCATCTGGGGGCCTTTCCGCTACCGCAACGCCGCCCGCCGGCAGAAGATGGCCGTCGCCGCCCCGCCGCCGGAGCTCGCGCCGACGGTCTCCGCCGAGCTCGCGGAAGCGGCCGACCGCCACGGCATGGACACCCTCCAGGCCGCAGCCTTCGACCGCCTGGGCGCCTCGCTGGTGTAGGAGCGGGCCCCACCAGTCCGACCCGCGGGCGCCCTTCCGGTTCGGAGGGACGTCCGCATCTTTTACCGAGAATTTACGCCCTTGTAACCTGTGCCTCGCGGCGAACCAGTATGCTCTGTCGCGGGTTTCCGCGGGTCTACTAGGGGGCTGAACGGTGGGTTTTTCGAGGCGCGGGTTTCTCTCCTGGCTGGGCGCGGCCGTCGGCGTCGGGACGCTGGCGCCGGGGCAGTTCTTCGCCGACGCCGAGGCCGACCCCTCGCTCCTGCCCGACGACGAGGCGACCATCGAGCAGTGGGACCGGCTGCTGCGCCAGGGGCGCAGGATCTTCGCCAACGGCGGCAGCGATACGCACGGGGTCGAGAACACCGGCGGCTTCGGCCCCGGGATGCCGACAACCGTCGTCTACGCCGACGCCCTCTCCCGGGACGGCATCGTGGCCGCCCTCAAGGCCGGTCGCGGCTTCGTCACCCGCCGCCCGCCGCGCCAGGGGGGAGCCGAGGTCTACCTGTCGGCCACGGGGCCGGAGGGGCAACGCCGGATCGTCGGCGGCACCGTCTACGGCCAGCCCGCCGACACGGCCGATTTCTCCGCGCTCGTCCGCAAAGGCTCCGGTATGCGCCTCGTGCTGCTGCGCGACGGAACACCCGTGCTCACGCGGCCCATCACCTCCGACGAGCAGACCGTCACCCTGGCACAACCCGTCGGGGCCGGCGGCTACGTGCGGGCCGAGCTAAGAGGCGAGCCCTTCACCGACCCGGACAACCCCGCGGCCAGCCGCCTCGACATGGAGGCTTTGACCAACCCGATCTTCCTGACCCAGGGCCCGCCTCCGGCCGGCGACGGGCCCGTGGACGCGCCCCCCATCCCCGCCCGAAAGGAATAGCGCCATGACCCGAGACCGCCGGAACGCCAGCGTCCTGATAGGCCTGATCACGCTCGCCGCGATCCTGGCGACGCTCTGGACCGCCGCCCTCGCCGGGACGGTGAGCGCCGCCCCCCCGGACGCCAGGGCGCCGGAATGCGCCCCCCGCGTGGCGGTTCG
>CAXUFZ010000440.1:0-2445 GCA_964250345.1 uncultured Rubrobacteraceae bacterium | reverse complement strand
GACCAACACCGCCCGATTCCGCCCCGCCCCGTCTCCGTCCTCGTACATGGTCACATTCTACCATGCATTGTATGCACGATCCGGTCGTCGGAGGGGTCCCGGGTCACGAGGACGTCGGCCCGTCCTTCGAGGGCGCGGGCCAGCTTGTCGAACCAGCGCATCTGGCGCCGGGCGAGCCGGCGCGTCCGCACCCCGATGCGCTCGGCGGCCTCGTCCAGGGTCATCGAGCCGTCCACGGACGCCAGGAGCTCTTTCACGCCGACGGAGTCGAGGACGGAGGGGTTTATGGCACGGCCCCGATTCCGTAGATCCCTCAACGCCTCCGCCTCACCCACACCATATTGTATTATGCGGGTCGTGCGGCGGGAGATGGCGGCGTCGACGGCGGGCCTGTCGGGCCTGAGGTAGACGAGGGCGGCGTCGAACCTGGGGGATGCGTCCCATACGGAGCGGCGTTCGTCGGCGCCGACCATGGAGAGCTCGAGCTCGCGCGCGGCCCGCCTGGGGTTCGGCGCGTTGACCGACGCTTGGGCGGCCCGCAGCCTGACCTCTTCGGGGACCTCGGGCGCGAGGGGCAGGTCGAGCAGGACGGCGTTCAGGTACATCCCGGTGCCGGCGTCGAGGACGAACGTTTCGTGGCCGGACGTGGCCGCGTCCGCGGCCTCCTTGTGGCGCGCCACCGTCCACCGCTCCGAGACCGGCACGAAGCCGACGAGCTCGGCGGGCCTGCGGCGGGCCTGGTTGGTGATCTCCGAGAGCCCCTCGTAGACCTGCATAGAGTCGACGACCACGACCGGGGTCCTCGTGCCCCGGGCTTCGGAGAGACCGTCGGCCAGGTCGTCGGCGAGTGCGCTCTTGCCCGCGGCCGTTGGCCCGCAGACCACCAGGACCTTCTTACCCGTGCCGTCCGCGAGCGCCCCCGGCTACCGGGCGGTCTTCGGGTCGCCCACCGGGGCGCCCGCGTACAGCACGTGCGGTCCCGCCGATTCGATGCCGACCCTCACGTACCGCCCGGGGGCGGCGTCCGTGTTCAGGTGGACGGCATGGCCGGTCCAGGTCTCGCCGATGGCCCGGCCGTCCTCGTTGGCCGCGTGCCGCACGTAGACGTCCTCGGTGGCCCCGATCCTGCGCCGGTTCCTCTCGAGCGCGCTGCCCTCGACGGCCCTCAAGACCTGCAAGAACCTCCTCTGCGCCACCTCCGGCGGGACCACGTCGCCCATGCTGGCGGCCTCCGTCCCGCTCCGCGGAGAGAACTTGAAGACGTACGCCGAGTCGAACCCACAGTCCTCAACCAGCCGGAGCGTCGCCTCGTGGTCGGCCTCGGTCTCGCCGGGGTGGCCGACGATGATGTCCGTGCTCAGCGTCCCCTCCGGCGCCGCATCCCGGAACACCCCGATCTTGCGCCGGTAGCGCTCCGCCTTGTAGCCGCGGTGCATGACCTTGAGCATCCTGTCGGACCCCGACTGCACGGGCAGGTGGAGCCGCTTGACTATGGTGTCCTGGGTGCCGATGGCCGTGAGAGTCCTATCCTCCATGTTGGACGGGTGGCTCGTCGTGAACCACACCCGCGGCGCCCTGTCGGCCACGGCCTCCAGAAGATCGCAGAACCTCTCCCCTTCCTGCCGCCACGCGTCCACCGTCTGCCCGAGCAGCGTGATGTACGAAGCCCCGCCGGCGACCAGCCGGTCCACCTCATCGAGGATGCTCTCCTTAGACCGGCACACCATCCTGCCCCTGACCGAAGGCACCACGCAGTAGCTGCACTGGTAGTTGCACCCGGTCATGATCGTCAGAAACGCCGCGTGCTCCCCCTCCGTCCCAGGCAACTCCGGCGTGTACGTCTCCTCCATCGTCGGCAACCCCACGAACTCCGCCAATTCGTATGTATTATGCGTGCCCAAGACGAGGTCTATGCCGAACTGGCGGCGGAGGGTTTGGGACTCTTCGGCGGCGCCGATGCAGCCGGTGAGGGCGACTTTTTTGACGCGGCCTTCGCGGCGGAGGCGGTTCAGTTCGCCGAGGTGGCCGCGGACGCGGTCGACGGCGTTCTCCCGGACGTAGCAGGTGTTGAGGATGACGAGGTCGGCGTCCTCGTAGCGGGGGACCTCGGCGTACCCGGCGTCCAGGATCATGCGCCGCATCCTGTCGGAGTCGTGGACGTTCATCTGGCACCCGAACGTCCTGATGCACGCCGTCTTCCCGGCGCCGGGGGCGGCTCCTGCGGCGGGCTTTTTCGGCTTCGTCGTCAGAGGTATCGGGGACGGCGCGGGGCCGCTCATCGTCTCACTCATACTCTTCCTCCGGCTCGTAGACCCGGGCCCTCAAAGAGACCTCGCCCGGGCGCGCTTCGAACTTCAGGTCCGCAACCTCCAGATAGCCGGCCCTCGCCGCCCGTCCCAGTATATCCGCGATGCCCGCCTTTTCCTCCTCGCCCAACTCCAGCAC
>CAXUFZ010000439.1:0-2449 GCA_964250345.1 uncultured Rubrobacteraceae bacterium | reverse complement strand
CGCGGGGTGCGGCGCGGAGCCGGAGGCGTCGTCGGGGCGGGACGCGGGCGGGCGGCCCAACGTCGTGGTCGTGATGACCGACGATCAGACGCTGGAGTCTTTGAGGGTGATGCCCGTGGTGCGGCGCGAGATCGGGATGGCCGGGGCGACCTTCCGGAACTACCATTCCTCGTACCCCCTTTGTTGTCCATCGCGGGCGACCTACCTCTCCGGGCAGTACGCCCACAACAACGGCGTGGAGGGCAACTCCCCGCCCAACGGCGGGTACGGGGCGTTGGACCACGGCAGCACGCTGCCCGTGTGGCTTCAGGACGCCGGCTACCGGACCGTCCACATCGGCAAGTACCTCAACGGTTACGGCGAGCAGGACCCGCAGGAGGTGCCGCCCGGCTGGAGCGAGTGGTACGGGGCCGTCGACCCCACGACCTACGAGTTCTGGGGCTACACGCTCAACGAGAACGGAAAGACCAAGACCTACGGGGATCCCGACACCAGGGACCCGAAGCTCTACCAGACCGACGTCTACGCCGACAAGGCGGCGGAGGCCATAGAGCGGAACGCCGACCGCGAGGAGCCGTTCTTCCTCAACGTCGCGTTCCTCGCCCCGCACGGCGAGTTCCCGCTGATCTCGACGAACGGCGGGTTCGCGCCCGCGAAGCCCGCGCCCCGGCACCGGGGGGAGTTCGACGGCGAGCCGCTGCCCCGGCCGCCCTCCTTCAACGAGGAGGACGTCTCCGACAAGCCGGCCTTCGTCCGCTCCTACGAGCGGCTCGGGCAGGGGGAGATCTCCGAGATGACGAACTATTACCGCAGGGAACTAGAGTCGCTGCTCGCCGTAGACGAGGCCGTCGGCAAGATCGTGCGCACCCTGGAGGAGAGCGGGGAGCTCGACAACACCCTCATCGTGTTCACCTCGGACAACGGCTACCTTCACGGCGAGCACCGCATCCCCGACGGCAAGAACTGGGCGTACGCGCCCTCGAACCACCTGCCGCTCCTGATGCGCGGCCCCGGCGTGCCGGCCGGGAGGGAGGTCGAACCGCTCGCCGCCAACGTCGACCTCGCGCCCACCATCCTCGACGCCGCCAACGCCCGCCCCGACGCGGGCTACGAACTGGACGGTGTTTCCCTGCTCGAGGCCTCGAAGAATCCGGAGAGGTACGGGGAGCGCGCGATCGCCCTGGAGAAGATGGCGAGCGTGCCCGCGGAGGCCCTGGCACAGACGCCGCCGGGGCTGCGCCAGCAGACGCCACCCACCGACCCCAACTACAGCGGCATCCTGACGAGGGACTACCTCTACGTGGAGTACACCGAAGGCGAGGGCCGCGAGCTCTACGACCTGAACTCAGACCCGCACCAACTCGACTCCAAGCACGACGACCCCGACTACGCCGGGGCGCGCGACGCGCTGGACCGGGAGCTGGAAGAGATCTCCGGGTGCGCGGGCGAAGGGTGCCGGTCGGCGCGGGTCACCGCGCCCGAGCCGAATCCCGAATAGACCGCGCCGACCTCAGGACGCCGGTCCTGTGCCCGAACGGACCGACGGACGACGCGCCGAAGTCCCGCGTCGTCCGTCGTGTCAGGAACTGACCGGCTCCCGGAACTGTCGCCGGTAGAGGTCGGCGTAGAGCCCGTTCTTCTCCAATAACTCCTCGTGCGTCCCGCGCTCGGCGACGCGTCCGTCGCGGACCGCCAGGATCAGGTCGGCGTTCCTTATCGTCGAGAGCCGGTGCGCGATCACGACGCTCGTCCGCCCCCTCAAGAGCGTCGCGAGCGCGTCCTGGATGACCCTCTCCGTCCGCGTGTCTATGTTGCTAGTGGCCTCGTCCAGGATCAGGATGCGCGGGTCCGTCAACACGGCCCGCGCGAACGAGAGGAGTTGGCGCTGACCCTGGCTCAACGAGCCGCCGCCCTCGCCCAACTCCGTCTCGTAGCCGTCGGGCAGCTCCGAGATAAATCCGTGGGCGCTCGCGGCGCGGGCCGCCCCCTCTATCTCCTCCTGGGAGGCGTCCAAGCGGCCGTAGCGGATGTTGTCCCTGATGGTGCCGGAGAACAGGAACGGCTCCTGCAAGACGATGCCGATGTTCTCTCGCAGCCGCTTGCGGGCGTACCCGCGCACGTCGCGGCCGTCTATCTGCACCGAGCCCTCCGTCGCGTCGTAGAAGCGGGGGATGAGGCTGGCTATCGTCGTCTTACCGGCGCCGGTGGGCCCCACGAGCGCCACCGTCTGTCCCGGTTCTGCGTCGAAGTCTACGTCGCGCAGGACGGGGCGGCCGGGCTCGTAGGCGAAGGTCACGTTTTCGAAGGAGATGCGGCCTTCGATGGCGTCCACGTCCTTCGCCTCGGGCGGGTCGGGGGGTTCGGGGTCTTCGTCGAGGATGTTGTAGTTGCGTTCGGCGCCGGCGAGGGCGGATTGGGCCGTGGTGTAGAACTGGGAGGCGAGCTGGAC
>CAXUFZ010000438.1:0-2464 GCA_964250345.1 uncultured Rubrobacteraceae bacterium | reverse complement strand
GGCGAAAAACCGGGCCCAGGTGTCCCTCGAGGCGGTGGGCCGCGAGGTGGCGAGGGTCGTACACATGGCTCCCGAGGCGGCGCGATGACCTCCCTGCTCGCCGCGCTGCTCTTCGTCGTGCTGGTCGTGCTCGTCGCGCTCGCCTGGATGTGGAGCAAGCTGCCCCGCGGCGTCCGCAAGGCCCTCATCGAGTTCGGCTTCCCTGGCCTCGCGCGGGTACTCAGGTTCGGCACGAGGTCGGTGGCCCAATGCGGGGTGCTGCTCGTGTCTACGATGAAGGGACGCGTCGCGGCGTTCGCGCTCGCCTCGGCCATGCTCTGGGACGCGTCGTGGGGCAGCGACATGGTGGGCATCCCCGTCGTCGGAACCTTCGGCGCCTCCCTCGCGGCGCTCGTGGTCGGGGGCGTGATGGTGCGCAGGTGGGACAAGTGGTGCGGACAGGTCGAGGAGGTACTTCGCGAGAACGTCCCGCGCTACCGGCAGACGGAGGAACGCAGGTCTCGGACGCGCTACGGCGTCGGCGGCCCGCTCCGGCTCCACGCGGGCGACTACGACTTCAGGTTCTCCGTGCCCGCGGCGGTGCAGCCGGTGGACCTGGTGGAGCTGGAGACCAGGTTCAGGAACCGGCTCCCCGCCGTCGAAGGGACCTCCTTCGGCTTCGACTGGCAGTTGAAGCGGGGCCTTTGCCACGCGGTCGCGGTCAAGGACATCCCGACCTCCATCACCCTCTCGGCGGCCATGTCGGATGCCCAGGCGAGCGCCGCCGGGTACGCCCCGAACTGGACGCGACCTCTTTCCTCCGACCCCCTCAGAATCCCCCTGGGCGTGGCGCTCTCGAGGGAGGGCCGCCTGGAGATAGCGTGGGACCCGAAAAATTTCTACGGGTCGCTTCTGGTCGCAGGTGCGCCGGGCGGCGGAAAGTCGTGTCTTTTGAGGATGATAGCCGCCCACATGCTCATGCACCCCGAGGACTGGGTGCTCTACGCGGTCGATATGAAGCGCGTCGAGATAGGCTACATGCGCCGCTACTCCCCGGTGGTTCGGGAGGTCGCGGTCGAGTTGGAACCCGCCGCCGGGGTCTTCTCGAACGCCCGGGCCGAGATGAAGCGCCGGTACTCCGCGATAGAGAAGGCCGGGGTGCAGAACATCCACGAGCTCAACGGGCTGCGCGAGGGCCGCGGGCAGGCGCGCGTGCCCCACGTCGCCGTGATGTGCGACGAGGTCGCTGAGCTCATCCTGGAGGGGAAGGGCAAGTCCGAGGAGACCAAGGCCGAGAACGACCTCAAAGCCGGGATACGGGCCGACATGGTGAGCATATCGCAGCTCGGGAGGGCGTCCGGCGTCCACCTCGTGCTCAGCACCCAGAGGCCGACCGTGGACGTCGTGGACGGCCTGATAAAGAGCAACGTCCAGGCCCGCGTTGCCATGGGAGGTCTCGACCGTACCGGCTCCGACGTAGCTATCGAGTCGCCGATGGCCGCCGAATTGCCCGGCATAAGCGGCAGGGGCGTCTGGTACGAGTCGGGGCGGTTGAAGCAGTTCCAGGCCTACTACGCGAGCACCGGAGACCTCGACCGCATCCACGCCGCGCACGCGGGCGCGAAGGGGAGGGCGGCGTGATGATGGCGCTCAGGGTGGCGTTGCTCGTCGCGCTCCTAGCGGTGCTCGCGGCGTCCCCGGCGATGGCCCAGGAGACGACCGGCCCCGCCGACTCCGACCCCCTGACCCGCTACGACTCCGAGGAGACCGCCCGGCTCGCGAGGGAGACGGAACAGAATCGCGCCCGCGTCGGAGAGATAGAGGCGGAAATAGCGGAGTTGGAGGAGGCCTTCGACTTCGGCCCGAGGCGCGACGAGCTGCAGGAAGAACTCGCTGAAATGCCCGACGAGACAGAGGCCGCGAACGCCTTGTCGAACGCCCGCCTCGAAGACATCACGTCCGCGCCCCTACCCGAGGGTCTGCGGGAGAAGGCCGAAGAGAAGAGGAGGAAGGCCGAGTCCCTGGACGCCCTCCAGCAGTGGGGCGAGACCGCGCCGATAGACATCGACTCGGGAATCTACTGGGGTTCCGCCGGGGGCCTCGCCGACCGCTACCGCCGGGAGGCCCAAGAGCTGGACTCCGCAGCCGCCGTCGAGGAGGGCGCAGACGAGGAGAAGGGGGCCGCCGAGGTAGCCGCCCCAGAGCCTAGGCTGGACGGTGGGGGGAAAGAGGCGGACGGCGCGGGGACAACGGAGGACGCCCCACCAGCGCCTCTGGAGAACGATTATGGGGAGGGAGGTGGCCTGAACCTCGGCACGCTCGCGTTGCTCTCGGTGGTGCTGCTCGGGGGCGCGGCATACGGACTCTCGCTCCTCTCGCGCCGCACGTTGGGGAAGAGGCTGTCGGGGGCGTGGCGGTCGCGCTTCGGCGCGATGATGGCCTCCTCCGGGAACCCCACGGAGAGACCCCCGGAACCGCCCCGCGA
>CAXUFZ010000437.1:0-2476 GCA_964250345.1 uncultured Rubrobacteraceae bacterium | reverse complement strand
GCCCCTCCCCCCTTCTTTGCGCTTCACGTCCACGCTGAGGACGACGCACTGGGCGCCGAAGCGTTCGGCGCCGGCGTCGATGAGGCCGGGGGTCCTGACGGCGGCACTGTTGACGGAGACCTTGTCCGCCCCGGCGCGCAACATGGCCCGCATGTCGTCGGCGGTCCTGACCCCGCCGCCTATCGTGTAAGGGACGAAGACCTCCTCGGCGGCGGCGCGGGCGAGGGCGCTGGCGGTCTCGCGGCGTTCGTGGGAGGCGGTGATGTCGTAGAAGACGATCTCGTCGGCCCCCTCGCGGTCGTAGAGGGCCGCGAGCTCGACGGGGTCCCCGGCGTCGCGCAGATCCTTGAACCTCGTCCCCTTAACCACCCGCCCAACGCTCACGTCGAGGCACGGCACGATGCGGACCTTCAGCCCCACGGAATCACATCCATCGCCACCATCCCCAACCTCCTTCGCGTACCCAGAGATTAAGACAATCCACCACCGCTTGCCAGCACCGACCAACGCAACCGTCTAGCAACCGCGCCCTCCCCGAAAGCTGAAAGCAGCCGCAGGCTGCGTGCCGAGAGGCGCGGAGCGCCGTGCTGAAAGCGAAGGCGGAGCCGGAGCGTGCTGACGCGGAGGCGCAAGCCAGGGCGTGCGCGCCGCCCCCGGCGGCGCTACACGTAAGGGACCTCGGCGGCGCGGGCCTCCTCGGCGATGCGCTCGCGCAGCGCGTCCTTGGCCGGCAGGAGGACCGATCCCTGGTCGCCGGACCCGAGCACCATCGAGCCGTCCCGGCCGCGCCAGTGACGGTGGACCGTGTAGGCCGCGAGCGTCCCCTCGACGAGCGCCAGGACGCGGTCGAGGTCCGCGTGGGACATGGAGGGGGAGACGTCGAGCTTGGAGAGGTCTATGTTCTCCGTGGCCGCGAGGTCCGAGGAGAGGTTCCCCGTCCTCAGGCGCAGGCCCGGCGTGTCCCAGAGGACCTCGACGGCGCCCCGGATCGCCGCGGCCCGGCCCTCCTTGTTCCCCTTGCGGAACTTCGGGTCGTTCATGGAGCGCAGTTGCCCGGCCGGGTCCCCGTTGGAACCGCCGGAGCGCTCCAGGGAGAGCACCTTCAGCGTCGCCGAGGAGTCCACCTCGACGACCGTGCTCTGGCCGCGGCTGCGCGGGAACGGGTAATCGGTGTACTCGACCCCGATCTTCTCAAGCTCCGACAGGAGATCCTCCGCGAGCGGCTCGTCGCCGAACATCCGGCGGCTGGCGGAGTACGCCGGCAGCGCCACCTTCGACAGAATGCGCTCAATCTTCCGCGTCCCCCGCTCGTTGGGGACGGCCAGCGGCGCGTCGACGCCCACGATGACCCCGCGCCGATCCTCCCCGTAGGCCTCCACAGCCCCCCGCAACTCCTCCGGCGTCCCCGCGAAGGTGTTGGCGATGATGCTCCCCCGCTCGTCCAGGACGACCAGGCAGGACTCCTTCTCCCGCGCCTCGCCAGGCCTCCACGCCAGCGCGCAACCTATGAACCTCAACCTTCCTCCTTACCGGCGGCCTCGACGACCCCCGCCACTTCTTCGCAGACCTCCCGGCACACCGCCCCGTCCTCGTGCTCGACCATCACCCGCACCACCGGCTCCGTCCCGCTCGGCCGGAGCAGGATGCGCCCCTGATCCCCGAGCCTCCCCTCAGCATCGGCCACGGCCCCCTCGACCCTCTCCGAAGCCGCCACGGCCTTCGCGGACGCCCCTTCCCGCACCGCGACGTTTATGAGCGTCTGCGGGTACACGTCCATCACCTTAGCAAGCTCCGAGAGCGGCCTCCCGCCGCGGACCATCACGTCCAGCAGCGCCAGCGCCGTGACGAGGCCGTCGCCCGTCGTCGCGTGCTCGGACAGGATAACGTGCCCGGACTGCTCCCCGCCAACGGCCGCGCCGCTTCGAGTCATCTCCCCCGCGACGTGCCTGTCCCCGACGGGCGTGACTTTGTACGGGATCCCCAACGCATCCATCGACTTGAAGAAGCCGAGGTTACTCATCACGGTGACCACCACCCCGCCGCCGAGTCTGCCGCGTTCCTTCAGGTCGCGGGCGAGGATCGCGATGATCCTGTCCCCGTCCACCACGTTCCCCCGCTCGTCCACCGCGAGCACCCGGTCGGCGTCCCCGTCGAAGGCGAAGGCCACGTCGTGCCCGCCGGCGTCGAGCTTCTCGACGTGCGTCGAGCCGCGGCCCTCGTTGATGTTCGTGCCCGTCGGGTCGGCGCCCGTGACGGTCAGATCCGCGCCAAGCTCCCCGAACGCCGCCGGCGCCGCCCTGTAGGCCGCCCCGTTCGCGCAGTCCAGCAGGATCTTCATCCCGCCGGCCCGCGGCCGGAGTCGGTCCATCACGTCCCCGACGTAGAGGTCCACTGCCTCGGCCAGCGGCTCGACCGCCCCGACGCCATCCCCCGTCGGGCGCGGCGTCTCTGAACCGTCGCCAAGCAGCCCCTCCAC
>CAXUFZ010000436.1:0-2478 GCA_964250345.1 uncultured Rubrobacteraceae bacterium | reverse complement strand
GCGGGTGGCCGAGTTCTCGGTGGGGGACCTCGAGCAGCTCTACGCCAACCGCATACAGCTGGAGACGCTGGCCATACGCTACGCCGTGCCCCGCCTCGTCGGGGAGGAGTTGGGCTCTCTCGAACAGAACCTCGCGCTGATGGAGCGTTCGGCCGCGGCCGAGGACTACGAGGGATGGCAGGCCCCGCACCGGGCCTTCCACTCCGGGCTGGTGGCCCCCGCCGGGGGGCGGTTGCTGAAGATGATAGCGCAGCTCTCCGACCACGCCGAGCGTTACAGGCACGCCTACACGGTGGAGACGCCGCGCGGCTGGGCCAGCGGCATCCCCGAGCATCGGGCGGTCCTCGACGCCGTCCTGATGAGGGATCCGGACGCCGCCGCCGCGCGCCTCGCCCGGCACTACGGGACGGTGTCCCTCGGCCTGATCGCCTTCATGGCCCCCGAGCACGAGCCCGCCCTGCTGAGGACGGCGCTGAGGTCCGCGATGCGCCGGGACGACGCGGACGGGGCGGGATCCGTATGACGCAAGCGGGCGGCGGGCTCCGGACCGACCGGCTAGCCACGCCTTCGCTGCGCCTGGACGGGCTGGTGGCGGCCGTGACCGGGGCGGGCGGCGGCCTGGGCCGGGGGTACGCGGTCGCGCTGGCCGAGGCCGGCGCGGACGTGGTGCTCGTCGGACGCTCGGCGGCGACCCTCGACGATGTAGCCCGCGAGGTTCGGGAGACGGAGCGCCGCGCGTGGCCGAGGGTCTGCGACGTCACCGACGCGCGGCAGGTGGCGGACGCGATCGGATCTTTGGAGCGTCTGGACGTTCTCGTCAACAACGCCGGGACCAACGTGCCGGCCCCGTTCCTGGAAGTCTCCGAGGGGGATCTCGACCGGATGCTCGCCCTGAACGTCAAGGGCGTCTTCCTCGTGGCCCAGGCCGCCGCCGGGAAGATGATCGAGCGCGGCGGAGGCGGCTCCATCGTCAACGTCACCTCCCAGATGGGCCACGTCGGCGCCCCGAACCGCACGGCCTACGTGGCGACAAAGCACGCGGTCGAGGGCCTGACGAAGGCGATGGCCTTGGAGTTGGCGCCGCACGGCGTCAGGGTCAACTCCTTGGCCCCCACGTTCGTCGAGACGCCGATGACGGGGCCGTTTCTCGAGGACGCGGCGTTCCGGGAGGACACGCTCTCGCGCATACCCCTCGGGCGGCTGGCGCGGGTGCAAGACGTGATGGGGGCGGCGGTCTTCCTGTCGTCGCCCGCGGCGGCGATGGTCACGGGCGCGAGCCTGCTCGTGGACGGCGGATGGACGGCCCAATGATCGCTAAACGGCAACAGACGGCGGCGAAAAGAAAGGAAGACGAACCGTGGAACACCTGAAGAAGGCCGAGCCGGTAGGAGAGCAGGTCACCCAGGGCATAAAGGACACGGTGAGCCGCATCCTACTCGACGTCGAGAAGGAAGGCATAAAAGCCATAAGGCGCTACTCCGAGCAGCTCGACGGCTGGAACCCCGACTCGTTCGTGGTCTCCGAGGAGGAGATAGAGAGGGCCTCCGACGCGGTGGACGACGGGCTCAAAGGGCACATCGAGTTCGCCAGGGAGCAGGTCGAGAACTTCGCCGGGCTCCAGAAGGAGACGCTGGTCGACTTCGAGAAAGAAACCCTGCCCGGGGTGGTGCTCGGGCAGAAGCAGATCCCCGTGAACGCCGTGGGTTCTTACACCCCGAGCGGGCTCTACCCGATGTTCGCCTCCTCCATCATGACCGTCGCGGTCCCGAAGGTCGCGGGGGTGGGGCGCGTGGTGGCCGCGGCGGCGCCGCGCAAGGGCGAGGACGGGAAGCCCTACGGCATCTACGAGCCGATGCTCCACACCATGGCGACCTCGGGGGCCGACCAGATACTGTGCCTGGGCGGCGTGCAGGCTTTGGCGGCGGTCTCTTTCGGCTACGAGGAGGTCGAGCCGGTGGACATGATCGTGGGCGCCGGCAACGCCTACGTCGCCGAAGCCAAGCGCCAGCTCTTCGGCACCGTCGGCATAGACCTGCTGGCCGGCCCCACCGAGGTCGCCATAATCGCCGACGACACGGCCGACCCGCACCTGCTCGCCGCGGACCTGCTCGGCCAGGCCGAGCACGGCCCCACCTCGCCCGCGGTCCTCATCACCTCCTCGCGCGAGGTCGCGGAGGAAACCATAAAGGAGGTCGACCGCTGGTTGGAGGTCGACTGGCCGACGAAGGAGATGGCCGGCAAGGCGTGGCGCGACCGGGGCGAGGTCATCCTCTGCGGGGACGACGCGGAGATGGTGCGCGTCTCAGACGAAATCGCCACCGAGCACCTGGAGGTGCAGGTGCGCGACCCAGACTGGTTCCTGGAGCGCCTGACCAACTACGGCTCCCTCTTCCTCGGCGAGCACTCGACGGTCGCCTATTCGGACAAGGCCATAGGCACTAACCACGTGCTGCCGACGAACAAGGCCGGCCGCTACAC
>CAXUFZ010000435.1:0-2485 GCA_964250345.1 uncultured Rubrobacteraceae bacterium | reverse complement strand
GCTAATGACCGTCCTGGCCGTCACCGTAACGGCTTGCGGCGGGCAGGGGTCTGACGGCGCGCGGCAGGGGTCCGGCGGTTCGCAGGAGGGCGCGGCGGCGTCCGGGGGAGCATCCGAGGGCGCGTCCGGCGGGTCGGGATCGTCCGGGGAGACCACCATGATGGAGGCGACTGGGGGTAGCCGGGCTTCGGGCGAGGCGGCGGAGCTCGCGCGGGCGGAGGTGGGCAATCAGGAGATCCAGAACATGCTCCCCGCGGACGGCAAGAGGCCGGACGAGCCCCAGCCCCTGCCCGAAGACCCGCCCGAGGGCATAGAGGTCTACCCGGCGACGACCAACGAGGTTACGGGGAAGCCGCTAGACTACGGCCGCCAGCCGCCGACCAACGGCGACCACGACCCGCTGTGGCAGAACTGCGGCGCCTACGAGGAGCCCATAAAAGACCGCCACGCCGTCCACAGCATGGACCACGGGGTCGTCTGGATCACGCACAGACCAGACCTCCCCACCGCCCAGATAGAAGAACTCCGCTCCTACGGGGACGAAGACTACGTGATCGTCAGCCCCTACCCCGGCCTCGACGCCCCCGTGACCGCCACTGCCTGGCGGGTCCAACTCGACCTCGAAGGCGCCGACGACCCGCGCCTCGGCCAGTTCGTGAGCGGCTTCAAGAACACCGAATTGGCCCCGCTCTCGGGCAACCGGTGTTCGCTCGGCGTCGGTAATCCGGCGTAGGTCGGGAGTCGCAAGATCAACCCCGGGTTTTACGACTCCCGACTCCCGGGGAGGCGCGAAGCGCCGACCTACGGCGCCAGGTTCTCTTCGACGAGCTCCGGCTCGAAGGAGAAGACCTCGTCGTCGCGGGTGTCTATGGTGGCGCGCACCCAGTGCACGTCGGCGTCGCCGAAGGTCTCGACGCGGGTGAAGTTCAGGACGCGAGTGTCCTCGTTGCCCTCTTCGGCGTAGAGGGGTTTGTCGACGCGGAAGTAGTGGCTGTCGCCGTGGACGAGGACCACGGGCCGGCCGAACTCGATGGTCTCGCTTTTCAAGGCCTCTTTGAACTCCGCGAAGCCGGAGGGTTGTGCCGTGTTCCCCTCGAAGATGTTCGCCTGGATCACGAGCATCACCGCCTCGCTGTCGCGCCGCCCGGCCGCCCCGAAGACGCTCTTCAGCCAGCGGACGTTGGCCGCGTTGCGCGCCCGCCACTCTTCTTCGTCGCCGATGGTCGGGGCGGCGGTCGTGGGTCGGTTGTTGTTCGAGCCGACGACGTGGAGGGTGGCGAAGGTGACGCCGCCCTCGTTCCAGCGGGCGTTCTCCGGGTACGCGTCGGACTGGCGCCGGAGCGGGATCTCCTCGCGCCCCAGAGAGTCGTCGTCGGCGTAGAAGGTGCGCCGGAGCAGGTCCAGGCGGTTCAGCGGGTCGGCCTCTTGCGGGTTCGGGTTCGGCTCGCGGTGGCAGTCGGTCCACTCGTTGTCGCCCGGGGTGTAGACGAACGGGTTCTTGGAGGACTCGAAGCGCCGGAACTCGCGGCGGTACACGTCGTTCGTGCAGGCCGTGGAGCCGCTCTTGATGTCGCCGTCGTGGGCGACGAAGGCCAGGTCCTCTCCGTTCAACTCTCGCAGCAGGTTGTCCGCCTCCCGCTCCTGCTCCGGCGAATAGGGGAAGTCCCCGATCAGGCCGACGTCGAAAGGTTCCGGCCTGCCGCCGGAATCCTTGTCTTGCGCGGCGACCGCCGAGGCGCCAAAGGCGAGCAGCGCCGCTACTACCAGTACCAACAGAACACGCCTACCGTTCATCGCGCCACCTCCAGACCGGGTTCCCCGTCACGCCAGCAACTATAGGAGAGGCCGTCGGGCGTTGTGTTAATGCGCGACGAAATGCGGGTTAAATGTGCGCGAGACCACGACCCGAGAAGGGATCCGTGAGGGCCGCGGGATGATACAACCCCATCTATCGCGTCATGAAATGCGGGTCCATCCCGCCGGGCAGCGACCGGGGAGGTTATTCGTGACGGAGCGGCTCTACGGCGACCTCGCCGAATGGTGGCGGGCGGTCTCGCCGCCATCCGAGTACGCCGAGGAGGCGGGGATCTACGTCGAGGCCATCCGCTCGGCGGCCAGACGCCCGGTTCGAGAGGTGCTGGAGCTCGGCAGCGGCGGCGGTAACAACGCCTCGCACATGAAGCACGCCTTCTCCGTGACCCTCGTCGAACCCGCGGACGGGATGCGGGGGTTGAGCCGCAAGCTCAACCCGGAGTGCGAGCACGTGGCTGGCGACATGCGTGCCGTGCGGCTCGGCCGAAGGTTCGACGCGGTCTTCGTCCACGACGCGGTGATGTATATGACCACGGAGGGAGACCTGCGCGCGGCGCTCGAGACCGTGGCGGCGCACCTCGACCCCGGGGGCGTCGCCCTCGTCGCGCCGGACGCCACGGCGGAGACGTTCGAGGAGGCCCCGGAGCACGGCGGCGGGGAGGACGAGGGGGGC
>CAXUFZ010000434.1:2283-2499 GCA_964250345.1 uncultured Rubrobacteraceae bacterium | reverse complement strand
GCCTGGCCCGGCCCGACCGGCAGTATCCCCATCGCCCGCCCCCTCCCGGCGCACGCCGCCGCGACCTCGTGGACCGTTCCGTCTCCTCCCACCGCCACCACGGGAGAACCCTCGGGCAACGCGCGGACGAGTTCTTCCGCCTCCCCTGGCCTCCCCGTCACGTGCCAGACCGGCCGCGCCCCGCGGGCCTCCAGCGACCGCCCGACGCGCGCGCGC
>CAXUFZ010000434.1:0-2207 GCA_964250345.1 uncultured Rubrobacteraceae bacterium | reverse complement strand
TCCGGCCCCCGGGCGACGGGGGCATCCCGCGAAAAACGGCCGGGGGTATCCGGCGTACATAACCGTGAAGCTCAGGTAGACGGTGTCTTGTCGTTGGGGGTAAAAGTCGCGTGGGGCGTAGAAAAGGGTACAATACCCCTCTACATGGTGGAAGGGACCAAAAATTGCCTGCATCTTGGGGGCTTGAAGGCCTCGGCGGGGTCCGTGTTCCGGTGTCCGGTCTGCGGGGAGGGTCTGGACGAGGCCGCGGTGGCCCGGTGGGTTCGGGGGGCCGAGGCGGCGCGGGACGAGGCTTACTCTCTGGATGAGGGTGACGGGTTCGCGGAGATAATACGCGAAGAGACGCAGCGCGAAGTTTACCGGCGACGGAGGATAATGTACGAGCTAGACAACGTTCCCCGGGTGGCGACGACGAGGCCCGAGATGATGCTGGTGATCCACGACGCCGGGAGCGCCTCTTACGAGTGCCGCGTCTTCTACAAGGAGCCGCGGCAGGCCGGTAGCGTGGAGCAGATGAGCGTCGGGGCCGCCCTGGAGCAGATCCTCGACCTCCGCTCCGACCCTGACCCGGTGGTGCGCCTCATCTCCGAGAAGGTGGAGGAGTTCCACGCCGCGCGGGAGAAGCTCTCGGCCGACGGGGAGACCGCGCCGGGCCGCCGGGTCTTCTACGCCAACGAGTTCAGGGCCGTGGGCTGAGGAGGTTCCGGGGCGCCTGCAGGCGCGCCGCGGACCGGCTAGAATCAGCCGCCGATAGGCCGTAGCCCGAAACCTTTAGGAAGCCGGATACGATGAGCGGACCAAACTTCATCGCCGTGGTCGTCATGATCCTCATACTGCTCTTCATCATCATGTCCATCGGACCCCTGATCTCCGCCTTCTAGCCGAAGACCTCTAGAGCGGATACCCCGCCAGGGCCGAGTAGGCGACCCCGCCTCCCTCGGGCCTGCTCTCCACCAGCCGCACCTCGCGCACCGCAAACCGGAGGCCGGGCGGACGCGCGTCCCCGGGGTCGAAGGCGACCGGACGTCGCGCCCGGCCGAGCGTCAGGTGGGGAACGTAGGGCCTGACCTCGCGCCCGAAGCCGACCCCCTCCAGAGACGCTTCGACGTCCCGGGCCAGGGCGCCCAACCCGTCCGAACCCTCGCCGACGCCGGCCCAGAGGACCCTGGCCCGCCGCGCCGACGGGAAGACGCCGAAGCCTTCCGTCGAAACGTCGAATGGTTCGTGGCCGTCGGAGAGCGGCGCGAGCGCCTCGACGGTCTGGTCCAGGTCTTCCCCGCTCACGTCGCCGAGGAACTTCAGGGTCAGGTGGATCTTCTCGGGGGCGGTAAGGCGGAAGGCGCCGCTTGGGGTGAGGGCTCGGGCAGCTTCGTTCAGGGCGTTCTGGACTTCGGGCGAGGGAAAGACGGCGACGAAGAGTCGCACGGCGTGGCTACGGGGCGTCGGGGTTTCGGGCGGAGGCGGCGCGGTTGGCGATGAGGGCGGCGGTCGCGCCGGCGCCGACGCCGTTGTCCACGTTCACGACAGAGAGGCCCGGGGAGCAGGACTGGAGCATCCCGAGGATGGCGGCCGTCCCGTCGCCGCCGAGGCCGTAGCCCGTGGAGGTGGGGAGACCTATCACCGGCACGGCGACCAGCGCCGAGACGACCGTCGGCAGGGCGCCCTCCATGCCGGCCGCCACGATCAGGACGTCGGGATCGAAGGCCCGCAGCTCGCGCAGGGGGGCCGCGAGACGATGAATGCCCGCCACGCCGACGTCGTTGAACGTTGAGATCTCCGCTCCCATCTCGCGGGCTACCGCGACGGCCTCGCCGAGAATCGGCAGGTCCGAGGTCCCGGCGCAGATCGCGCCGATGCGCCCGCCCGTCAGCGACGGCTCGCCCGGTCCCAGGACCAGGGCGCGGCCGGATTCCCTGGCGGGGACGTCCGGCAAGGCGGCTTGGATCTCAGCCCCGTGGTCGGGGGAGGGGGCGCTTACTATCACGCGTTCCTGGCTCTTCAGGAGGGCTTCGCAGATGCGGGCCGTCTGGTCTGGCGTCTTGCCCGGGGCGTAGACGATCTCGGGTACGCCCTTGCGCGCGGCGCGGCCCGCGTCGAGGACGGCGAACTCGTCCAGGTAACGGGTCTCGCCGGTTTCGAGGAGGCGGGCGGCCTCTGTGGGGGGGAGGGAGCCGTCGGCGACGGCGGCCAGGATTTCGGTCACGTTG
>CAXUFZ010000433.1:0-2509 GCA_964250345.1 uncultured Rubrobacteraceae bacterium | reverse complement strand
GACGGGGAGGTCGCGTAGCTGTTCGACGGTCGTCAGCTCGCTGGTGGTGCGGACGGGGGTCGAGAGGCCCTCGACGTTCACCTCGCCGACGGGCGCGTTCACATTGGAGCCCGAGATGGCGCCGACCACCGCCTCGGCGGGTATGCCGCGTTCTTCGAGTTCGTCGGGGTCGAGGTTCACCTCGATCTGGCGCTCCGAGCCCCCGACGAGGTCGGCGCCCGCCACGCCCTCGACGTCCTCGATGAGCGGTATGGCCTCGTCCTCGGCGTACTCGGTGACGCGGGCGAGGTCGCCGTCCCCGGCGGAGAGGGAGATGTTCAGGACGGGAAACTCGGAGGCCGACTGGCGGGAGACCTCCGGGTCGACGGCCTGCTGCGGCAGCGCGACGCCGTCGAGGGCCGCGTTGATCTCCTCCTCGGCCTCGTCGGTGTCCGCGTCGAGCCCGAACTCGACGACGAGCACGGAGAACCCCGGCGAACTGGTCGCCTGCAGGCCCTCTATGCCTTCTATGCCCTCGACGGCGCCCAGCAGGGGCTGCGTTACCTGCTCGTCCACCACGTCGGGCCCCGCGCCCGGCACCGGCGTCGAGACGGTTATGAGCGGGAACTCGATGTCGGGGAGGAGCTCCTGGTTGAGGCGCGTCGTCGCGTAACCGCCGGCGGCTATCAGGAGCACGGCCGCCAGGATGACGACGGACTTGTTCTTGAGGCACCAGCGGACGACGGCCTGCATAAAGCTAGACCCCCTCCGGGATGGCCTCCGGCAGGGCGCCGAAGCTACCGGCCAGCAGCTTGAGGCCCTTGGTGAAGGCCAGGGCCTCCACGTCGGTCAGCGGGCTCAGGGCCTCCGCCAGCCGCCGGCGCCGCATCCCCGTGATGCCGCGCGCGACCTCGCGCATCCCCTCCACGTAGTCCACGAGCACCACCCGGCGATCCTCCGGGTCGTGGCGCCGCTCGACCAGCCCTTGCTCCGCCAGCTTGTCCACGAGCTGCGTCGCCGCCGGCGGCGAGACGTTCAACAACTCGGCCAACTGCCCCACCGAATGGGGCCTCCCGGTCAGCGCGAACAGGATCTGCACGTGCCCCGGCGAGAGGTGCGCGTCCACCGTTATCCCGCGGCAAGCCAGCTCCTCCATCTCGACCGGGTCCGGCCTACCGACCTCGCGCCACAAAACCGGCAACAGCATCATGACCTCTTCTACCACCCGATCCCGGTCCACGTGAATTCTCCTACAAATTTAAGCGGCTTATTTAAACTGCTTAATTATTGAAGCGCGGGACGCATCTGTCAAGGTGGATCTTTTCGCCATCGGTGGGTTTCGGGTACGATCCTACCCGCCGGAAGTTTCGCAGCGACGGGGGAATTTATGGTCAGATGGAAGGCGGCCCTGGCCGTCGCCGCCGCGGGCGGTCTGTGGGCCCTGAACAGGAGGTTGGAGGGGGGTTCCGGCCCGCCGCGCCGGGCCGGGGGGGGGGGGCGGCGGGGGCGGGGGAGGGGAGGCGGGGGGGGCGACGCCGGCGCCGGCGAGGGCGAGCCGCTGCTCCTGCTGCACGGCATCTACGCCGGCGCCTCCTCGTTGGAGTTCCGCAAGAACTTCGACGAGCTATCCAGAGATTTCCGGGTGTACGCGCCCGACCTCCTCGGTTGCGGCCTCTCGGACAAACCCCGGCGGCGTTACGGGCCGGAAGACGTCGCCGCGCAGATAGAAGACTTCGCGCGGGAGGAGATCGGGGCTCAGGCCCACCTCGTCGCAAGCTCCCTCACGGCGGCGCTCGCCCTGCCCGCCGCCGTGCGGAGCCCGAGGCTCTTCAAGAAGCTCGTCCTCATCTGCCCGACCGGCTACGAGACCCTGGACCGTCCCTCCGGCCGGCTCGGCGACCTCATCCACGGCCTCTTCGCGGCCCCGATCATCGGCGACACGATCTACCACGCCCTCGTCTCCCGCCCCGGCCTGCGCTACTACCTGGGCAGGCTGGCCTACCACGACCCGGGGTTCGTGACCGGGGGCCTCGTCGAGGACTACTACCGGACGGGCCACGGGCCCGGGGCGAAGTACCTTCCGGCGGCGTTCGTCGCGGGCAAGCTCAATTTCGGGGTCGCCGACCTCTGGCCGCGGGCGCCGCAGCGGTCCCTGATCTGCTGGGGCGCCGAGTCGAAGACCGTCCCCCTCTCCGAACTCAAGTACTTCGCCCGCCTCAACCCCCGCGCCGAAGCCCGCGTCTTCCGCGACGCCGGCCTCCTGCCCCACGACGAACGCGCCGACACCTTCAACGAAGAGGCGCGGAAGTTCCTCCTGGATAAGACCGGGGCCCGGACCGGGTAGAGACGCCGCGCCGGGGTCTCCGCGTCAGGATATCTTTACCTCAGGCCCGCCGCGCCAGGTAGACGCCGAGCAGGATCGTCGACAGCTGCGTGCGTGCGACGTTGTCGTCGGACTCGCCCAGCTTTATGGCGAGATACGCGACGCAGAAGGCCAGGGTAGAAACCGCCGCTAATCCGAACAGGCTCG
>CAXUFZ010000432.1:0-2518 GCA_964250345.1 uncultured Rubrobacteraceae bacterium | reverse complement strand
CCCCCCCCCCCCCCCCCCCCCCCCCCCCCCCCCCCCCCCCCCCCCCCCCCGCCCGCCCCCCCCCCCCCCCGCCTCCCGACTCCCGGGAGGCGCGAAGCGCCGACCTAGCTCGACTGGCCTTCCGACGTGCCGTTCTCCTCGGCCTCCCGCTGCCGGTCGGCGAGCTCGTAGTCGTACCAGCTGATGTCCACCTGCACGCCGGAGGGGTCGAGCTCGTAGATCCCCACGTCCAGGGTCTCCGCCGTCTGCTCGTAGTCGGGGTCGTCCTGGGGGCTGTCGAGGGGGATGTAGGTGCCCCGCTCCCAGGAGGTGTCGATGCCCTGGAAGCCCTCGGTCGTGCTCTCCACGCGCTCGCCGACGAGCTCCTCCCAATCCTCCGAAGAGA
Source organism: uncultured Rubrobacteraceae bacterium (assembly GCA_964250345.1). GTDB lineage: Bacteria > Actinomycetota > Rubrobacteria > Rubrobacterales > Rubrobacteraceae > Rubrobacter_D. The sequence continues at coordinate 2,133 of CAXUFZ010000432.1, read as the reverse complement.
GCTCGTCCTCGAAGAAGGCCAGCGTCTCGTCGTAGGTGGAGTCGAGCAAGATGGTCATGCTGAAGTTGGACTCGTCCTGGTACACGTCCCGGACGGAGGCGCCGGACGGCAACGGAAAGTCGTCGGGTATGACCTCCGGCAGGGGCTCGCCCTCGATCTGGTCGGGCCCCACGGTTGTCAGCGTCCCGCCGGAGTCCCCAGACGCCGACTCCTCCGCCCCGGCCTGCGCCTCCCCGGCGGCCTCTTCGGCCTGCTCGGCCTCGACCTGCGCCTCCGCGACGTCGGTGCGGAGCCCCTCGGCCTCCTTCTCCAGCTGCGCGACCTCGTCCTCCAGCTCCTCGTTCTCCTCGCGAAGGCCCGCCACCTCCTGCCCCCCCGAGCCTCCCTGACCCTCGGGCTCGGTGGAGCCGCAGCCCGCCAACAAAGACACCACCGCGAGGCACAGGGCCGCCCCCACGGCCTTCATCGAGCCGCTCCCGGACCGGGTACGCCGTTCTGAGTCCATCTCCTCCTGCTCCCTTCTTCCCGAACAAATCTACATTTATGCTAGCGTGACGCCGCACCCGCCGCACCCTCCGGGAGTCGCGTTCTCGGCGACCGAAAGTACGGGCCTACCTGGAAACGGCCGGGACCGGCGGAGAAGCCATCTTCCCGCGCTACCGCCTCCACCAGTCGCCGAGGACGACCGCCACGACGGCGGCGAGGAGCAGCTCTCCCTCCGCGGCGGGGAAGTCCGCGGTCTTTTCGAGTCGGTAGCCGTTTCGTGGGGGGCCTTCCTTGCGGAGGCGCAGAACTGTCGCGCCGCGCAGCTCGACGCGGCGGGCCGGGCGGAGAGGGTCGTCGCGGAGGATGCGGCCCAGGTTTTCCCCCGAAGCACCCACGACCTCGTGGGTGCCGTGCCAGATCACCTCCCACGCCGTCGCGGGATCGGCGAGCGCCCCCAGACGCCTGCCGTCGGGCCCGCGAATTACCCGGCCCGGCGCGTCGGATGGGCGCGCGGATGGGGCGGGCCAGGCGAGGTCTGGTTCGGACAGGTCCTTGAGCGGCCTCCTGCCGCTTCCGAGATCCGCGAGGAACCGGTGCCGGTCGCGGGCGTCGTCCTCCAGGAGGAAGCGGACGCGCCGGAGGCTCTCGTCTTCGTAGACGGTCGCGCCGCGCGGGCCGGAGCCGCGCTTGTAGACGCAGGAGACCCAGCGGCCCGCCGCGTCCGTCGCCCGCAGCAGCAGGGGGCCCTCGTCGAGGACGAGCTCCAGCGGGTAGGCCGGCGCGCGCGGGACGTCTGTGCGGTTCGTCACGTGGCCCCGTCTCCGGCTCGGGGGCCTTGCGTTCTTCGCGTGCTTCGGTTCTCCCGAAACTTGCGGGCTCTCATCTCTGCGGGTCGGGCCAGGTGGTTCCCAGCGGGTCGTCGCGTTCGCCGGCTCCGGTGCGCTCGACGACCTCTCCGGCGTGGATCAGCTCTACTTGGAGCTCGCCGTCTACCTCGTCGGTGAAGTCCTTCGTGAAGTTCGCGAGAGCCATCTCGGAGTCGAGGTCGAGCGGGACTTCATACTCGGCCGGGACCGTGCCTTTGACGCTCCGGATCTCGTACCGCTTCGGCACACTCGCCCCTTTCCCGGCGTCGCGGGATAGGTTGTCCCTGGAGCCGCGGCCGAGCGTCCCGTCGAAGCGCATACCCTCCTCTCCCGTCAACCTGACGGTCACGGTGTCGTCCCTGTCGCGCGGCGCCGGGGGCGCGTCCGGCGACCACCCGACGTACAACCTGCCGCCCTGCGCCCGCGTCTCTGCCTCGCTGACGACCCGGTCCTCGTGGACTATCTCGGCCTTGAGCCAGGGGTCCTCTGTCCCGGAGAAGAAGGAGGCCGTATCGGCGAAGTAGCCCTGGACGAGGCCCTCCCGGTCCACCTCCAGCTCGTACTCGCCGGGGACCGTCGTCTCGAACCTGATGCCCTCTTCCGGGGTCCCGGAGTCGTCCACGCGGCCCAGGAAGATCAGGCCTCGGGCTCCCGTGACCCGCAGGTACGTCTCCCTGTCGTCCATGTCCGTCCTGGACGCCGGCATACCCCCCCCGACGACGCGCTCCGGGTCGTCCTCCCCCGCCCCGGAAGATCCCGGCCCGGGGGATCTCGCCTCGGA
>CAXUFZ010000431.1:0-2519 GCA_964250345.1 uncultured Rubrobacteraceae bacterium | reverse complement strand
CCGCAGGGGGTGGCGACGGTCGTGGCCGAGGGCGGGGCGCGGCGGCTGGAGACGCTCCGGTGGGGGCTCGTGCCTTCCTGGGCGGACGACCCGGAGATAGGCGCCCGTATGATCAATGCCCGTTCGGAGACGGCCCCGGAGAAGCCCTCGTTTCGCAGCGCCTTCAAGCGGCGCAGGTGCCTGATCCCGGCCGACGGCTTCTACGAGTGGAAGCGCGAGGAGGGTGGCAAGCAGCCGTTCTACATCCGCATGAAGGACGGCAGCCCCTTCGCCTTCGCCGGCCTGTGGGAGAGCTGGCACGACGAGCTCAGGACCTGTGCGATCCTCACAACCTCGGCCAACGACCTCGTCGGCGAGGTCCATAAGCGCATGCCCGTCATCCTGCCCGCTGAAAACTACGACGCCTGGCTCGACCCCGAGGCCGAGAAAGAAGAGCTCGCCTCCCTGCTCGTCCCCTACGAGGGCGACGACCTGGAGGCCTATCCCGTGAGCCGCTTCGTCAACAGCCCCCGCAATAACGACGAGCGCTGCGTGGAGCCCGTGGCGGCTTGAGCCTCGGGGTCGGGGATGAAGTAAGGGAGACTCTAGAGGCCGGCGCGCCCGTCGTGGCGCTGGAGTCCACCCTGATCTCGCACGGCCTACCCCACCCGGACAACCTGGAAGTCGCCCACGAGTCCGAACGCATCGTCCGCGAGGAGGGCGCCGTCCCGGCCACGATAGGCGTCATAGACGGCGCGGCCAAGGTCGGGCTGGACGGGGTGGACCTGAAGCTCCTGGCGACCGTCGGGGGCGTCGAGAAACTCTCCACCCGCGACCTGCCCGCCGCCGCCGCGAAGGGCGTGCACGGGGCCACGACCGTCGCCGCCACCGCGCACCTCGCCGCGCTCGCCGGCATAAAACTCTTCGCCACCGGCGGCCTCGGCGGCGTACACCGGGAGGCGCGGGAGAGCTGGGACGTCTCCGCCGACCTCGCCGCCCTCGCCTGGACGCCCGTGGCCGTGGTCTGCTCCGGCGTCAAGTCCATCCTCGACGTCCCGGCCACGCTGGAGTACCTGGAGACCCTCGGCGTGCCCGTCGTCGGGTTCCGCACCGAACGGTTCCCCGGCTTCTACCTCACCGACTCCGGCAGCCCGCTCGGCTGGTCCGTGGAAGATGAGGCAGAGGCGGCGCGCGTGATCCGTGCCATGCCCGACCTCGGCCTCGAAGACTCCGGCCTCATCATCGCGAACCCCATACCGCGGGAAGAACAGCTCGATCCCGGTCTGCACGAAAAGGCCCTGAGTATCGCCCTCGAAGAACTCCGTCGGCGGGGCGTGCGCGGCGGGGACGTGACACCTTTCTTGCTGGAGCGGTTCGTGGCGGAGACGGCGGGGGAGAGCCTGCGGACGAACAAGAAGATCATCCTCAACAATGCCCGCGTCGCCGCCCGCATAGCCGTCGCGCTCTCCGGTCGTTCCTGAGCCGTGGCCGGTCTCCGGGTCGTGGTCGTCGGGGACCTGCTCTACGACATGCTCGCCAAGGTGGAGGGGGAGGTAACCCTCGGGGTGGACACGTTCATCCCGATCCGGGTCGCCGCCGGCGGCTCGGGCGCGAACTCCGCCGCCTGGCTCGCCGCCTCGGGCGTCGAGACGCACTTCGTCGGCCGGGTCGGGGACGACGTGTTCGGCGGCTTCGTTGAGGGCGAGTTGGAGCGCGCCGGCGCCACGACCCACGTCGCCCGCGACCCGACGCTCGCGACCGGCAAGGTCTTCGTGCTCGTGGACGGGGCGGGGGAGCGGACCATGATCACGGACAGGGGGGCCAGCGAATCCCTCTCCCCCGAAGACCTCCCCGAAGACCTGCTCGCCGGCGGCCACCTCCACCTCTCCGGCTACACCTTCTCCGGCGGCACCCGCCGCGAACTCGCGACCAAAGCCCTGCGCTCAGCTCGCCAGACGGGCGCCACCGTCTCCCTGGACCCCTCCTCCGTTCCGCTGCTCCAGTCCATCGGACCGAAGCAGTTCCTGGATTGGACACACGGCGCGGACCTCTTCTTCCCGAATCGGCCGGAGGGCGAGCTCCTCTCGGACGAGAAAGACCCCGACCGCATCGCGGACCGCCTGCTCGACTCCTACGCCGCCGTCGTTCTCAAGCTCGGTCCTGAGGGGGCGCTGTACGCGGACAGAGATGGACGCCGGGAGCGCGTCTCCGCCGCGCCGGTTCGGGTCGAGGACACGACCGGCGCCGGGGACGCCTTCTGCGCGGGGTTCCTGTCCCTGTGGCTCGACGGCCGTCCGCCCGACGAAGCCCTGCGGCGGGGCGCGGAGTTGGCGGGCCGGGCCGTCGGGCGCGCGGGGGCGCGGCCGGAGGCGTGAAGAACGGTCCCTTGCCGGACCGGTTCATGTCAGCGCTCACAGGCTCTCCCGCACATCCGTAGTAACTTCTCGTCCGTAGGTAGCTTTGCTAGAACGACACGGAAGGGTCACGAAGTTGGGCATCGAGAGGTTGAGAAGAGCGTTCGGGACGGCGGTGCTAATGAC
>CAXUFZ010000430.1:0-2522 GCA_964250345.1 uncultured Rubrobacteraceae bacterium | reverse complement strand
CCCATAGACAGCGTGCGGTTCATCGGGAACCGCTCGTCGGGGAAGATGGGGCTCGCCGTGGCCCGGGAGGCGCTGAGGATGGGGGCCAATGTGACGCTCGTGGCGGCCAACGTCGCGGCGGTCGAGCCCGGGGTGGAGACGGTCGCGGTGGAGACGGTCGCGGGGATGAGGGACGAGGTATTGCGGCTGGCGCCCGACGTCGACGCGCTCGTCATGGCGGCGGCGGTGTCGGACTTCACGCCCGCTTCGGTGGCGAAGGAGAAGATCCGGCGGAGCCGCGGCATCAGGAGCCTGGAGCTGGAGCCGACGGCGGACGTTCTCGGGTCGGTTCGGGGGCAGAATTCGGACCTCCTTGTGGTAGGATTCGCCGCAACGCACGGGGACCCCGTCCCCGACGCCCGCGAGAAGCTCATCAGCAAGGGTGCCGACCTCATCGTCGGCAACGACATCTCGCGTGAGGGCGTCGGGTTCGGCGCCGAGGACAACGAGGTTTACGTGGTCGGGCGCGGTGGGGAGCGCTTCGTGCCGCGGGCCACGAAGGCGGAGGTGGCCCGCGAGATCCTGCACAGCTTGATGGCCCTTATGGACGAGGAGAGGCAGAGCTAGAGATGGCGGAGAAGACGGCTGGGACCACCTGGAACGCGGCGGACGATCAGAAGCTCAGGACCTCGCACCTGTTCACCTCGGAGTCCGTCACCGAGGGGCACCCGGACAAGATCGCCGACCAGGTCTCCGACGCCATCCTCGACGCCGCTCTGGCCGACGACCCGACCAGCCGCGTCGCCTGCGAGACGCTCGTCACCACCGGGCTCGTCATCGTGGCCGGCGAGATCACGACGACCACCTACGTGGACATCCCTACCCTCGTGCGCGAGAAGATCTCCGGCATCGGCTACACCCGCGCCAAGTTCGGCTTCGACGCCGAGACCTGCGGCGTCATCACCTCCATAGACCCCCAGTCCGCGGACATCGCCCAGGGCGTTGATCGGGCGCTGGAGATCCGGGAGGACGACGAGGCGCTCGACGAGATCGGCGCCGGCGACCAGGGGATGATGTTCGGCTACGCCTGCGACGAAACCCCGGAGCTGATGCCGCTGCCGATCACGCTCGCCCACGCCCTGACCCGCCGCCTCTCGCTTGTACGCAAGAACCGCGACCTGGACTACCTCCGCCCGGACGGCAAGAGCCAGGTGACGGTCCGCTACGAGGGCGACGCCCCCGTCGGTGTGGAGAAGGTCCTGATCTCCGCCCAGCACCGCGGCGGCGTCGAGACGCACATCAAAGACGACCTCCTCGACACCGTGATACGACCCGTTATGCCCGAAGAGTTCTTCGACGAGGGGAGCGCGGAGGTCCTGGTCAATCCCACCGGCCGGTTCGTGACCGGCGGTCCCCAGGGCGACACGGGCCTGACCGGGCGGAAGATCATCGTCGACACCTACGGCGGCTCGGCCCCGCACGGCGGCGGCGCCTTCTCGGGCAAGGACGCGACGAAGGTGGACCGCTCGGCCTCCTACGCGGCCCGCTGGGTGGCGAAAAACCTCGTGGCGGCGGGCGTGGCGAGCCGGTGCATGGTCCAGGTCGCCTACGCCATCGGGGTGGCGAGGCCGGTGAGCGTGATGGTCGAGACCTTCGGCACGGCGCGGGTGGACCCGACGACGCTCGGGAGCCTGGTGATGGAGCACTTCGACCTGAGGCCCGGCGCCATCATCCGCGACCTTGAGCTGCGCAACCCCATCTTCGCCCGCACGGCCGCCTACGGCCACTTCGGCCGCCGCGAGCCGGGTTTCACCTGGGAGGAGACGCCCCACGCCGACTCCCTGCGCCGCGCCGCCGGCCTGTAGTTGGTCCGCGCCACCGGGCACCGCCGCCCCCGCAACGCCCGCACCCACGAGAGCGTCCGCGTTAGCCTGCTCATCCCGACCCACGCCCTTCCCCCGCTGAGCTACAAAGTCCCCGACGACCTGCGTTCGGAGATAAGGCGGGGAACCGTCGTCGTCGCTCCGCTCTCCGGGCGCTCCCGCCTCGGCGTCGTCATGGGCCCGGACGCCGACCCCGACCGGGCCAGGGAAGACGTCGTCTCCGTCGTGCCCGCGGTCTCCCTGCCGCCCGACCTGCTCGACGCCTGCGAAGAACTCTGCGACTCGTTCGCCGTGTCCCTGCCCGCTGTCCTGCGGGCCGCCCTGCCGCCGGCCCTGGATACCAGCAGGTACCGGGTGGTCCGCCCCGCCGCCTGGTGGCCGTGGGAGGCGGGCTCCCACGCCTCGCGGACGGCCATCAAGAAGGCGCTCGGGCCCGACGCCCTGCGCGAGGCGGAGACCGAGGGCCGGGTGCTGCTCTCGCCGGCCGTCCCTGAGCGCGAGACCGTCGAGTACGCGGTCGTCCGGCCGGCCTCCGACCCCGACCTGCGTCGGGCGCGGCGCCAGCGGGAAGTCTTCGAATTGTTGAACGACCGTGGGGGCGAGATGCCCGTCCCGGACCTCCTCTCCGCGACGGGCACCGGCCGCAACATCCTGCGGGAG
>CAXUFZ010000429.1:0-2527 GCA_964250345.1 uncultured Rubrobacteraceae bacterium | reverse complement strand
GGGCGAGGGCTGGGGGGGGGGCGTGGCGGTGTATGTGGACGAAGTGGGGGGCGAGGTGGGTGGTGGGGCCCTGGCCACCGCCACCGAGACCGAGGAGGAAGAGGAGACCGAAGACGGCGGGGGAGAGGCGCAGGCGGAGGCTCCCTCCGGGAACGGGGCCGGTGGCAACGGCCAGTTCAGGGCCTCGCCCATCGTGAAGCGGCTGGCGCGGGAGAACGACCTCGACCTGTCGAAGATAGACGGCTCCGGCCCGGCCGGGCGCATCGTCGAGCGCGACGTGCGGGCGGCGATGGAGCGCGGCGACGCGCAGGCGGACGGACAGGCCGACGGCCAGGCCGATGGGCAGGCGGACGGACAGGCCGACGTGGCGGCGCCCGAGCAGCCGACGGACGGGCAGGCCGAGATGCAGGGCTTCCAGCCCGCGAGGCTCCCCGAGCCGACCGACGAGCCCGGCACGCAGCTCGTCGAGCCGACGCGCATGATGAAGGTCATCGGGGAGCGGATGACCGAGGCCAAGCAGCACGTCCCGCACTTCTACGCCACCGTAGAGGTCAACATGAACAACGCGATGGCCTTGAGGAAAGACCTCAACGCCCAGCTCGAACCCGAAGGCATCAAGCTCTCCGTCAACGACTTCGTTATGAAGGCTTGTGCTGTGGCGCTCCGCAACAACCCCAACCTCAACGCCATCTACACCACGAGAGGCGTCGAGCTGCACGAGAAGGTCGACATGGCGATGGCGGTGGCCCTGGATCAGGGCCTCATAACGCCCGTTATAAGGGACGCGGGCAGCAAGGGGCTCGCACAGATCTCGCGCGAATCGAAAGATCTCGCCGGTCGCGCCAGGGAGGGTGGTCTCAAGCCCGAGGAGTACCAGGGCGGCACGATCACCGTCTCCAACATGGGCATGTTCGGCATCGAGAGCTTCACCGCGATCATCAACCCGCCCCAGGCAGCGATAATCGCCGTAAGCTCCATCGTCCGCCGCCCGACCTTCGGCGAGAACGACGAGGTCGTTCCCGCGAGCATGATGAAGCTCACCCTCTCCGCCGACCACCGCATCGCCAACGGCCGCGACGGCGCCATCTACATGGCCGAGGTCCAGCGCGTCCTGGAGAACCCGGTCATGCTGATGGTGTAGGACCATGTAGGGGCGCTTCGCGAAGCGCCTTTGCGGACATGTGCGACACGTGGCGCCCCCGGTTTCCGCCGGGGGCGTCGCGCGTCGGGTAGGATGTAGAGACGAGGCAAAGGGCTGCTGGAGGGATGTGGGAAGCGGCAAGAATCTTGAACCGGGGCTGTGAACGTCCGTAAAGAGGGGGCGAGGCTCGTTTGGGTACGGTTGGCGCTTATCTAAACAAGGCCGCGAGGTCGTTCGCTGCGGCGGAGATGTTGCTCGCCAACGAGTACGGGGACTTCGCCGCGTCGAGAGCCCACTACGGTTGCTTCTACGTCGCCAGGGCCTTGCTGCTCTACCGGAGGCTGACCGCCCCGACGCACGCGGGCACGATCGGCGAGTACGGTCGGCTCTACTCGACCTCCGAACGGCTGCACCCGGACTTCCACACGCTGCTCATCCGATCGTTCCATGCTATGCGATCCGCCGACTACGACCTGACCTTCGACTTCAGCGACGAAGAAGTCGGAGAGATGATCACAGATGGCAAGGGGTTCCTGGACGCGGCAAGAAGCTATCTCGGCCGTGGGAGCGTGAGAGACATCGCCCAGCGGTCCTAGATCCAACAGAATACTTGTGAACCTCGCCGGGTTCGGGAACCGCTTTGCCCTTGGCGTTGTAGAAGGGGTAAGGAGTTCCGAGAGGGAGGATCGGCCGTAGGCCCGGAGGAGGCTACGCTCGTCGAGCGGGCGAAGGGTGGTGATGCCGCCGCGTACGAGGGTCTGGTGCGCGGCCATCAGGCCGTGGCCTTTCGCACGGCGTTCACCATCACGGGCGACGCCGCCGAGGCCGAAGACGCCGCCCAAGAAGCATTTGTGAAGGTCTACCGGACCCTGGGCCGCTTTCGCTCCGGCGCCCCTTTCAGGCCGTGGCTGCTAACGGTCGTCGCCAACGAGGCCAGGAACCGGCGCCGGGCCGCCGGACGACGCGTGGGTTTAGCACTCCGGGCCGCGGAGGGCGGAGCTCCAGGCGGCGCTCCTCCGTCGCCGGAGACGACGGTCGTGGCCGAGGAGCGGCGGGCGGAGTTGCTCTCCGCCGTGGAGGGACTACGCGAGGAGGACCGGGAGGTGATCTCGCTGCGCTACTTCCTGGAGCTGACGGAGGCCGAAACGGCCGCCGCCCTGGGATGCCCGCGCGGCACGGTCAAATCCCGCCTCTCGCGGGCCATCGGCCGACTGCGGGAGAAGATGACGGAGGACAGAGATGCCACCGGATAGGCGGCGAGACCTCGAAGACGAGCTGAGGGACCTCGGCCCCCGCGTCGAGTACCCGCCGACCCCGGACCTTGCCGGATCCGTCAGGGGCAGGCTCGACGCGGAACGGTCGGGCGGCGACGAACGCGACCGGCGG
>CAXUFZ010000428.1:0-2537 GCA_964250345.1 uncultured Rubrobacteraceae bacterium | reverse complement strand
GGCAGGGCGGAGGGCGTCTAGCCGAGGAACTCGGGCCCGACGCTGCCGAGCAGCTCGCGAACCATGCCCGTCGTGATCTCACCCTCGACGAAAGATGAAAGCTGATCCAGCAGCCCTTCCGCGTCCCGGAAAGAGCCCCGCCCCTCGCGGGCGATAACCGTCAGCGCCTCGGGCTCGACCGCTATCTCCTCGGCCTTCGAGATCTCCCCGAGCTTCCCGGCCAGCGTCTCGATGCTCGGCCGGCGGAAGTCGAAGCTCTGGCACCGGCTGATGATCGTCGGCAGGACCTTGTGCTTCTCGGTCGTGGCGAGCACGAAGACGACGTGCTCCGGCGGTTCCTCCAGCATCTTCAGCAGCGCGTTGAACGCCTCCGGCGTCAGCATGTGGACCTCGTCGATGATGTAGACCTTCATTCGCCCGGCGACGGGCGCGAGGTTGACCCTGTCCCTGAGGTCCCGGATCTCGTCGATCCCCCGGTTCGACGCCGCGTCCATCTCGACGACGTCGAGCGAGGAGTTGTTCACGACGGCCCGGCAGTTCTCGCACGTCCCGTCCGGCTCCGGGGTCGGCCCGCTCTCGCAGTTCAGCCCCATGGCCAGCACCTTCGCCGTCGAGGTCTTCCCTGTCCCTCGGGGCCCGGAGAAGAGGTAGGCGTGGGCCACCCGGTCCGTCTCGATGGCCCGGCGCAGGGTACGGATCACCGGCTCCTGACCCACCACCTGGTCCATCCGCCGCGGACGCCACTTCCGATAAAGCGTAGCGTGTCTCATGGAAGAAAAGTCATCGTCAAAGTCACGCCGATAGTATAACGGACGCTTCGCTTCGAACCATCGGGGACCGTGGGCGTGGGGTTGCGGCCCACAGCGGATACTTTGCTCAACGGGAGTCGGGAACCGTTGACCCTTTAGAGGTTTTCCGACTCCCGACTCCCGAAAAGCGGACTCACGCCCGCAACAGAACGCGACCGACAAAAACACCGCGCACCCCGCCTTCGACGCGACCGCGTTCGGCGAACTTCCGGCCGCCGACTCCGGTCCGGCTACCCCTAAGCACATGAGGTTACCCGCTTAGTGCTGCTACCTCTCGGTCCTGACACGATTCACGGGGTCCCATTGCCCGGGACCGGGCCATCAACATCGGCCGCACCGGTTTCATTCGAACCCGGTTCGCGCCTCGGGCGGGGGGTTAGGCCCTGCTAGGCGATCGCAGGTACAGGGCATCGCCAGCTCCCCGCTTAGCGCGGCGGGCAGAGTGTAGCACGCGCTCCCCGAGCGTTCCGTCCTCTGGTCTTTGACCTCCGACGCTCGGGCGGAACTTTGCGGGCTTCGTCTGGTTGCGGTCACGTAGCGGTTGCGGGCGTCGGTTTCGTGCGGCGTCGTTCGGGGCGCGGGCGGGTTTGAAACCCGCCCCTACATGGTTTGGCGGTATGCGTCCCGGTTTGTTATTGCCGGCTCATGCCGTAGAGGTTGTTGCGGATTTTGTTGTCGTAGTTGGGGTCGGTTGCCCAGATGCCGTCGCCTAGTTGGCCGACGCGTCGGATCCAGTAGCCGCGGCTTTTCTGGGCGGCGCGGGCGTCGTAGTAGCGGTCGTGCGGTTTGCCGATGGGGCGCTTGCCGGTGTAGGCGGCCATGTGGTTGACGTGCATCCTGACGCCGGCGTAGGCGGTCCTGGGACGCTCGAAGTCGCGGGGGGCGTCGCCGACGATGCCACCCTTCTTTATGCCCGCCATATTCCACGGCTTCGAGTCGCCGCCGTAGCGGCCGTAGCCGGTCTCGACCATGGCCTGGGCCACGAGGACGTCGGGGGCGATGTCGCGGCGGGGGGCGAGCTTGTAGTAGATCGGGATGGTCTTCATGATGTATCGGGTGCTGTTCATCTTGCGAGCGTAGGCGATGGCCTGCGCCTTCGAGTGGCGCGGGCCGCCCAGGATCTCCCCGCGATCCCGCTGACCGGACCTGTCCTCCGTCCCGGTCTGCGCCTGCACGTGCGAGGCCAGGCCAAAGGCCAGTAGCGCCGCCAACAAGACCAAAGCTATCCGCCGCATTTCCCCTCCAAGATTCCGAACCAGGACCCCTACGCGAGGCCCGACGAACTATACCCCACTTGTCGGACCGCCGGAAGAGGAACTGTAGTCAGGCCACGACGGCTGGGCGTCGTTTCCCGAAGCCGGTGGCCCACTCGAAGGCGTGGGCGAGCTGCAGGACGCCGAGGTCGTCCCGGTGGCGGCCCACGATCTGGACGCCTACAGGCAAGCCCTCCGGCGTGAAACCGCACGGGACCGAGATCGCCGGCAGCCCCATAACCGTCACGTAGTAGCAGCTCTTCATCCAGTCGACGTACGTCTCCATCGGGACACCGTTTATCTCCTCGACCCACCGTTGACGCACGTCGAAGGGCGGCACTTGGCTGACGGGTAGGACGAGGAACTCGTGGGCTTGCATAAAGGTTCGCGCGCGGTGGAAGATCTCCGTCCGCATCTTCGCGGCCCGACCCACGCCCGGCCCACCCAACCGCGCCCCCTCCTCGATGTTCCAGAC
>CAXUFZ010000427.1:0-2540 GCA_964250345.1 uncultured Rubrobacteraceae bacterium | reverse complement strand
CCTCCGGCTCCGGCAAGAGCACCCTGATGAACCTGCTCGGCCTGCTCGACCGGCCCACCGCGGGCTCCTACCGCCTCGGCGGCTGGGAGGTCTCCGGGCTCAAGGGTTCGGAGCTCTCCCGGGCGAGGCGAGACCTCGTGGGGTTCGTCTTCCAGAGCTACAACCTGCTGCCTCAGGAGACGGCCCTCGCCAACGTCGAGCTGCCCATGGTCTACGCGGATGTCAACCGCAAAGAGAGGCGCGGACGCGCGACGGAGGCCCTGGAGAGGGTCGGCCTGTCCGGCAGGACGAGGCACAAGCCCACCGAGCTCTCGGGCGGCCAGATGCAGCGAGTCGCGATAGCCCGGGCGCTCGTCAACGGGCCGTCGCTGCTGCTGGCCGACGAGCCGACTGGAAACCTCGACTCGGCGTCGGGGGAGGCGATCCTGGGCCTGTTCGGGGAGCTGCACGAATCGGGCGTGACCATCATGGTCGTCACCCACGAGGCGGAGGTCGCGGATAGGGGCGGGAGAACTATAGAGATCCGCGACGGCAGGCTCTTCGGCGACTCAGGCCGGAGCTAAGGGCAAACACGAGAGAACGGAGGAAAGAGATGAAGATCTTCAGGATAATCGCCATGGGATTGCGCGGGCTCTACGGCAAGCCCGTCAGGACGGCGCTCTCGGCCTTGGGCATCGTCATCGGGGTCGCGTCGGTCGTGGCGCTGACCTCGCTTGGGAACGGCATCAGGGATTCGGTCTCGGGACAGATCACGGACCTCGGCCCGAACATCGTCACCGTAAGCCCCGGCTCGGAGTCGTCCGGCAACGGCGGCGCCGTGGACGCCGAGATGACGAGCACGCTCACGCCCGAGGACACGAAGAACGTCGCCGCCCTCCCTTCCGTGGAGGCGGCCTCCTCGAACGTGGCGACCGGCGCCTTCGTCGAGGGCAAGAGCGCCCAGTTCTCCGGCGTGGACCCCTCCTACGACGAGGTCCGAAACGTCAAGCTCGCGTCCGGTCGCTTCATCCAGAAGGACGGGGAGGTCGTGCTCTCCCACTCGGATGCCGGGAGGCTCTTCGACGGGAGCCCCGAAAAGACGGTCGGAGAGACCGTCTCCATCGGAGGCTCCGCCGGCGGAGCTCCGGAGCGGCTCCCGGAGAACATCTCGCGCGAGCAGGCGCAGAACGTCGCGCAGGAGCCCGTCCGAGCATCGACGAAAGAGTACGAGGTCGTCGGGGTGCTCGGTTCGCAGCCGGAGGGCGGTCTGGTGCAGGCGGCCTCGGCCGTCTCCTACATGAGCTCGGGCGACGCTCTGGGGCTCACCGGCTCGGAGGTGGTCGGACAGATACTGGTTTCTGCCACGGACGCCGATGCGGTGGGTGAGGCGAAGGGAGCCATCACGTCGGAGATAAAGGCCGCCCACGGCGGTCAGGAGGACTTCACCGTCGAGACGCAGGAGGATCTGCTTTCCACCTTCACGCAGATCACGGACCAGCTCAACGTCTTCCTCGCGGGCATCGCGGGGATCTCGCTGCTCGTCGGCGGGATCGGCGTCATGAACATCATGCTCGTCTCCGTGTCCGAGAGGACGCGCGAGATCGGGGTCAGAAAAGCCCTCGGCGCCACCGACGCGGACGTGCTCTTCCAGTTCCTCTTCGAGGCGGTCCTGCTCGCGGTCCTCGGCGGGCTCGCCGGCGTCGCGCTCGGCGTCGGGGCCTCGACCCTGCTGCCCGTGCTGATAGCGGACCTTCCGGCGGCGGCGTTCGGGGCGGCGCAGATAGGCCTCGCCTTCGGGGTGTCTGCCCTGATAGGCGTCCTCTTCGGCAGCCTTCCCGCCTACCGTTCGGCCCGCCTCGCCCCGGTAGAGGCGCTGAGGAGGGAGTAGGTAGTATCGTCGGAACGTTGACGGACGGCGTGGGGGCCCGCGCGGATCGGACGCGGGCCCCGCCGGCCGCCACGAGCGCGGGCGGCGGAGGGTCGTCAACCCCGCCGGCGGTCGAGGTACAAATCGGCCCGACCGCCCTTTAGACTGCTGCGCAGGTCGCGTGCCGGGAAAACTCGCGAGGGGCGAGGTTGCCGTTGCTCGAAGGAGGGAGAGGGAGGCGCGATGGAGGAGACGCACTTCGACGCAGTCGTCGTCGGCAGCGGGTTCGGCGGCTCGGTGATGGCCTACCGGCTGGCGGAGGCGGGCTTGCGGGTGTGCCTGCTGGAGAGAGGTAAGGCTTATCCGCCCGGCTCGTTCCCCCGCAGCCCCTACAAGATGCGCGAGAACTTCTGGGACCCGAGCGAGGGGCTGCACGGGCTCTTCAACTTCTGGTCGTTCCACAGAATTCATGCCCTCGTGGCGAGCGGCCTGGGCGGGGGGTCCCTGATCTACGCCAACGTCCTGATGCGCAAGGACGAGAGATGGTTCGTCAAAGAAGACCTCCAGAACGGCGGCCTCGAGCACTGGCCCGTCACCCGCGCCGACCTCGACCCGCACTACGATGCGGTCGAGGCGATGCTGCGTCCCCGGAAGTACCCCTTCGACAGGGAGCCCTACAGCGGCACCTCCAAGA
>CAXUFZ010000426.1:243-2558 GCA_964250345.1 uncultured Rubrobacteraceae bacterium | reverse complement strand
CCCCCCCCCCCCCCCCCCCCCCCCCCCCCCCCCCCCCCCCCCCCCCCCCCCCCTCCCGACTCCCGAATGCAGGACCGTCACGTTTGTTAGAATCTCGTACCGATTCTATGGGTAGCACGCGCAACAACGTCATCATCCTCGGGCTGGTGGTCGTCCTTATCGGGGTGGCCGCTTACCTGATCTTTATCCGCCAACCCGTCACGCAGGCCACGCAGTTGGGTCTGGACCTGCAGGGCGGGGTGAGCGCGCAGCTCAAGGGGACGCAGACCGGCGGGGGGGAGGTTTCGCGGCGGGAGATGGAGACGGCGTCGGACCTGATCCGGCAGCGCATCGACCGGCTCGGCGTCGCGGAGCCCGACGTGCGGGTGCAGGGGACGGACCAGATCGTCGTCCAGATCCCCGGCGTCGAGAACCAGGACGAGGTCATAGACATCATCGGCCAGACCGCCCAGCTCGGCTTCTACCAGGTCCTCGCCTCCGACCAGAGCCCGAACACGCCGGAGGGCGAGAAAGACTCCGTCAAGAACGAGATGGAGGAGGACCTCCGGGACGACCAGGCCTTCGAAGAGGGCGAAACCAAGGTTCTGTTCGAGGAGAGCCCGCCCGTGAGCGGCGGAGGCGGCACGGACGTCCTCGGCTACGTGGTGCGCCGGGAGCCGGACATCACGGGCGAGCAGCTCCGGCAGAACGGCGCCAGCGTCGAGTACGCGCCGGACACCGGCGAGAGGATCGTGTCCTTGCAGCTCACCGCCGAGGGCGGGGACCAGATGCAGGAGCTGACCCAGGAGATGCTCAACGACGCTGTCACGAGCGGCGAGCCGGCGCTGCTCGGCATCGCCCTGGACCAGGACATGCAGAGCGCTCCGCAGGTGCAGCAGCGCCTGGGCGACCAGATCCAGATCTCCAACAGCGGCATTCCCGGCGGGCTGCCGCAGGCCGAGGCCGAAGGCTTGGAGACGGTGCTGAACACGGGCGCGTTGCCGGTGAACATGACGATCCAGTCGCAGACCGAGGTCGGGCCGAGCCTCGGCCTGTCCTCCTTGCGGAGCGGGCTCATAGCGGCGCTCGCCGGGTTCGCTCTGGTGCTGGTGCTCCTGGTGGCGATCTACCGGGCCTTGGGTCTGGTGGCGGCTTTGGCGCTTTTGATCTACGCGTTTTTGATGTGGGGGATCGTCGTCGCCGTACCCGTCACCATGACATTGCCGGGGATCGCGGGGATAGTGCTCTCCATCGGGGTGGCGGCGGACGCGAACGTGGTCATCTTCGAGCGGATAAAGGAGGAGGTCAGGCGGGGCAAGACGCCGCGCGTGGCGATCCAGGCCGGCTACGACCGCGGCTTCCGCGCCATTCTCGACGGCAACGTGACGACGCTCATAACCGCCTTCATTCTCTTTGCGCTGGCGACGGGCTCGGTCCGGGGCTTCGCGGTCTTGTTGGTGATCGGGGTGATCCTGAGCATGTTCACGGCCGTCGTCGTGACGCGCGCCCTGCTCGGCCTCCTCTCCGGGCGCGGCGTGCAGCTCTCGCCTGGCCTGATGGGCGTCTCCAAGAAGAGCATCCCGTCCCGGCAGCCGGCGGGGGTGAGGTAGTGTTCCCCGGCGTGGACTTTGTCGGTCGCTGGCGGCTGTGGTTCGCCATCTCCGCCGTCCTGCTGGTCATCGGCGTCCTCGCGGTTGCCCTCGGCCGCCTCGAGCTCGGCATAGACTTCCGGGGCGGCGGCCAGTTCACCGCCACGAACGCCACCCGGCAACTGAGCGAGGACGAGGTCCAGAGGATCCTGCCGTCCGCCATAGCCGAGGACTCCACCGTGACCACCCTCGGCGAGAGCGGCTACGAGGTCCGCACGCCAGTCCTGAGCGAAGAGGAGTCCGACGGGGTACAGGGCGCCCTCTCCGACGCCCTCGGCGCGGAGGTGAGTGCCACGAGCGTCAGCCCGGCGTTTGGGGAGCAGGTCAGGAACCAGGCGCTTCAGGCGGTCGCGGCGGCGTTGCTCATCATCCTGGCGTTCATCTCTTTCCGGTTCCAGTTCGCCTTCGCGATAGCGGCGATGGTTGCGCTGATGCACGACATCCTGCTGACCGTCGGCTTCTACGCCGTCTTCCAGAGGGAGGTCAGCCTCGTCACCGTCGTCGCGGTGTTGACGGTGCTCGGGTACTCGCTCTACGACACCATCATCATCTTCGACCGCGTCAGGGAGAACTCGCCCACGGTCGGGTACAACCGGCGGCGGTTCGACGAGATGGTCAACTCCTCCATTCGTCAGGTCGTGCGGCGTTCGATCTACACGACCATCTTCACCCTCATCCCGATAACAG
>CAXUFZ010000426.1:0-216 GCA_964250345.1 uncultured Rubrobacteraceae bacterium | reverse complement strand
CGAGTCCACCCTGGCCGACTTCGCCTTCGCCCTCCTCGTCGGCATCCTCGCCGGCGCCTACAGCTCCATCTTTATCGCCCCGCAGGTCCTCTCCCTCTTCAAAGCCTGGCGGGCCGGCAGCGCCCAACGCGCCCCCCGCTCGGCCTGAAGACGCGAGCGGGATTGGTTTCTCGTAGAATTTATATGTTTGTGTAGAGGTCGGGCGGGGGGTCGTCC
>CAXUFZ010000425.1:0-2560 GCA_964250345.1 uncultured Rubrobacteraceae bacterium | reverse complement strand
CCCCCCCCCCCCGGCACCCCCCGCGCGCGGCCACCCCCCCGCCGCCCGCGGGCTCCGGATCTCCGGCGGGGCCGCGCCCCACCCGGAGTCCAACGGCAAAGCCGACCTCCCAACGCCCGGACGGGCCGAGCCGGCCGGCCCGGAACGCGCGGGCGTCCCGACGAGCTTCGGCGCGCTCCGCCGGAGGCGCCGTGCCAGCGCCGCGGCGGTTCTCTGCGCGCTCCTGATCTGCGCGTGCCTCGCCTTCCTGCTCCCCACCCTACGGTCCGGCGACGAGGCCGCGTCCGCCGACCGGGACGTCCCCGCGAACGCCGCGCAAGGGGACGCCGCGCCCCAAGGAGATACACCGGAAGGTCCCGCGCGAGAGGTGGCACGGGACGCCTACGCGGGTGGCGCGCCTCAGGAGGCCGACCAGGGCGTAGACGGCGAGACAGCCCCGCCGGAGCAAGCCCCGTCCGGTGAATCGGGCGTCGTCGAAGAGCCCGACGACGGTGTCCCCGACGTCTCCGGGCAGGGTTTGGAGGAAGCTGCTCGGGCCGTCTTCGAGGCCGGGTTTAGCGTTGCCGCCATCAGGACGGAGGCCAGCCAGGCGGAGCCAGGGACCGTCACGGACATCGAGCCCGCTGTCGGGACCGACGCGAGGTCCGGCGCTCCGGTCTTCCTCACCATGAGCGGCGGACCGGACGGGGTAGCCTCCGCAGTCGCGTCCGCGTCGTCGAGTTCGTCCGCATCGTCGAGCGCGTCCGCGTCGGTGGGCTCTTCCGCATCCGCGTCGGCAAGTGCGTCGGCAAGTGTCTCGGCGAGCGCCTCGGCGGGTGCTTCCGCGTCGCCCGGTCCGTAGATCCGGGTCCGCCGGTTCGACCCTGCCGGCCGGCCTATCTTTGGTGCCGGGACCTGTGGCCCGAAAGTCGTCTCGGCTATACTGCGCGCCGTGCGCCCCCTCGTCGAAGACGGACTCGTGATGCGTGGGTTTCGTGGCCCCGATTCCCTCGCTTCGGCGGTACTGGGCGGGTCCGGCGGACGGTCGTGACGGTGCGGGTGGTGGCGATACTGGCCTCCTACAACGAGGAGCGGTTCATCGGCGGGTGCCTTGAGCACCTCCGTTCGCAGGGCGTCGAGGCGTACCTCTTGGACAACGGCTCGACGGACCGGACGGTCGAGATCGCCGAGGGGTATCTGGGGCGCGGCCTGATCGGGGTGGAGAACATCCCCCGCGAGGACGGCGTCTACAAATGGCGCCCCATCCTGGAACGCAAGGAGGAGTTGGCCTCCGCGCTCGACGCCGACTGGTTCATGCACGCCGACCCGGACGAGGTACGCCTCACCCCAGGACCCGGCAAGACGCTCGCGGAGGCGTTCGCCGAGGTAGACGCGTGGGGCTACAACGCGGTCAACTTCGTCGAGTTCACCTTCGTGCCGACGCGGGAGGACCCCGACCACGACCACCCGGACTTCGCGCGCACGATGCGGCACTATTACCCTTACCTGTCGAACTTTCCGCAGCAGGTAAAGGCCTGGAAGAAGCAACCCGGGCGGGTCCGGCTCGCCCCCTCCGCCGGGCACCGGGTACGATTCCCGGGCCAGTTGCTCTACCCCGTCTCCTTCAAAATGCGCCACTACCCGTTCCTCAGCGTGCCGCACCTCGTCGAGAAGTACGCGAACAAGGAGTACGACGCGGGCGAATTGCGGGACGGCTGGCACGGCTACAGGGCCCGGTTGGCGGAAGAGAAGATCTCGCTCCCCAGCCAGAACGGCCTCAGCGTCTACGCCTCCGACGCCGCCCTCGACCTGTCAAATCCCCGCTCGCGCCACGCGGTCGCCGAGTGGAGCCGGCCACAGGACGACGCGCCGCGGACCGTCGCCCCTCCCGCGGCCCGACCGGAGACCCCGGTCGCGGCCAATGGCTCTTCGGTGTCCCGCCGGGGCTTTGCGGTGCTCGCCGATAGGGCGCGGGACGCCGGCCGGCTGGCGCTGGCGCGGGGGAGCATAGCCGCGAGCGGGCGCCGCATACTGCGCGCTGTAGGAGATCCGCCCAACGTCACGTTCATCACCGGGCGCGGGAACGTTGGGGATCAACTCATCCACGCCGGGGCCAGGAGGCTTCTAGGCGGGCTGGCCTACCGCGAGGCGAACGTCGTAAGGACCAGGAAGAACGGCATCGTTGGCCTCGAAGACCACCGGGGGCACACGGCGCTCGTGACCGGGGGAGGCGGGTGGTGCCGTCCCTTCCACCGCGTCTGGCCGGAGGTTCTCGCAGAGATAGAGGAGCGTTTCGAGCGCGTGATCGTGCTCCCCTCCACCGTGGACACCTCGTTTGGACCCGTCAGGGAAGCCCTCTCGAAGACGAAGGCCCTCGTCTTCGCCCGCGAGCGCGAGTCCCACCGCCAGCTCCAGAAGATCTGCCGGACGGAGCTGGCGCACGACACGGCCCTCTTCTACGACTTCTCGCCCTACAGGAAACACCGGGGCGAGGGGACGCTACCGGCCTACCGCACGGACGCCGAGGCGGCCGGCGGCCCCCGACCGCCGGGCCACCCCGCCCACACCAAGACGGGCCGCC
>CAXUFZ010000424.1:0-2578 GCA_964250345.1 uncultured Rubrobacteraceae bacterium | reverse complement strand
GGCCAGGGCCGAGAAGCGCCAACCGATCTACACGGGCGGCGAGTACCGCGAGATGGACACAGACGAGGCCAGAGAGAAGATAGATGCCGGGGAGCCGTACACCGTGCGGTTCAAGACGCCGCGCGGGGGTCAGACGGTCGTCCAGGACATGATCCGGGGCCCGGTGACGTTCGAGAACGCCAACCTCGAAGACTTCGTCCTCATGAAGTCCACCGACACGCCGACGTACAACTTCGCGGCGGCGGTCGACGATGCGGAGATGGAGATCAGCCACGTCATCCGCGGCGACGATCACCTCTCCAACACGCCGCGCCAGATCCTGATCCACGAGGCCCTCGGCAACACGGTCCCCGGCTTTGCCCACGTCCCGATGGTCTTGGGACCGGATAGAAAGAAACTCTCCAAACGCCACGGCTCGGCCCACGTCGAGGAGTTCGCCGCCCAGGGCTACCTGCCCGACGCCCTCTTCAACTACCTGGCCCTGCTGGGCGCCGGCTACGCCGCGGACGAGGAAATATTCACCCGCGACGAGCTCGCCGAGCGCTTCCGCATCGACCGCGTCAGCGGCAACCCGGCGATCTTCGACGAGAACAAGCTCCGCTCCATAAACGCCCAGTACCTCCGCCGCATCAGCCCCGAAAAGCTGGCCGAGATGGCGATTCCCTTGCTCGCCGAGTCCGGCGCCGCGACGGAGGAGGAGCTGGAAGCGGACAGGCCGCGCCTCGAACAGATCATGGACCTCCTCAAAGAGCGCATCGCCGTAACGGTCGAGATACCTTCCGCCGTCGGCTACTTCTACGGCGGAACCCTCGACTACGACGGGGCCGAGTTCGAGAAGCAGTTCGGCAAAGAGTTCGTCCAGGAGAACTTCCCCGAGCTCGTCGAACGCCTCAAGGCCCTCCCCGAGTGGACCGAAGAAGCCATCGAAGAGGCCGTCCGTGGCCTGGCCGCCGAGCGGGAGAAGGGCGCCAAGCACCTCATACACCCCCTCCGCTTCGCCACCACGGGTCGCACCGTGAGCGCCGGCCTCTTCGAGACCATGAACCTCCTCGGCCGCGAACGCAGCCTGACTAGGATAGAGGACGCCGCCGAGAAGATGCGACAGCTCCCGAAGCCCGTCGCCTGATCTCCTAAACCTCGCGGCATCAGCCGGCTGAACGCTTTGACGAAGCGCCTCAAGTCCGATAAACTCTTCCGGCTTCTAAGCACGGCCCCATCGTCTAGAGGCCAAGGACATCGCCCTCTCACGGCGAAAACCCGGGTTCGAATCCCGGTGGGGTCACTCTTCTGCTCGCCGTAGGCCATACCCTTCTCTCCACCGTGTTCGCGTGCCGGCGGGGCACCCGCTCTTTTGGCGAAGTCCGAAGGGACTTCGGTCGTCAAGGACCTCGCCTTTAGGCGATTGTGCGTACAAGAACCGCGCCAGCGTACAGCAAAGCTAAGGACACGCAAACGAGCGAAGGACCGCCCGTCTCCGGGAGCTGGGGTTGGGACTCGGTCGTCCCGGCATCTTGCGCCTTCTCCGAAGAGAAGCTCACTTTCTCGCATATTTCGACCACCTCTCTGTGGAGCACCGACGCGGTGTAGTCCTCTCGACGCACCGAGCCACATTTCGCTATCCCCATATCGCCCTGGTAGATTAGGTAGCCATCGTCGGTGATCTCGAAGTCAGGGTGGCCCGGTACGGGTCTGGCGCTGCCGAAGTCGGATGGGTTCTGAGCGTGTGCGGGCGTGACTACCACCAGGGTCGTCGCCAGAACCATCGTAAGTGCGAGCAGCTTGAGCACTGCCGCATTGTACAGTCGAGCCCGTCCTTCGCGTTGGCATCCGACGGCGCGGGTTGGCGCACCCTACAACGGTTCTTAAACCAGGAACACGGTAGCGAACGCTGCGCCAATCCCCGCCCCAATCAGCATCTGCGACAAGGTATGCGCGGTGAGCGCGAGGCGGGACCAGGCTACCAGCGGCAGGACCAGCACGAAGACAAGACCAAGAGGACCTAGCAAGAGAAGTCCAGCCGCCGCGGCATGACCGGCTACGGCGCAGTGAGCGCTGGCTTTCCAGAAGAGCGTTACGGCGGCGACGGCGGCGCTCGCGAGGCCCATCGAGAAAGTCAGGAGGAAGAGGTCGCGCGGAGCGTCGAGAGAGTAAAGGGCGACCAGGAGCGCGACGAACGTGGTCAACAACACGACGGCGGGGCCGAGACGTTCGGCGCGGATGGAGATCCAGAAGTCTCCCACCCGCTTGAGTCGGCGCATCAACAGCACGTAGCCGGCGACTACAGCGGCGGCCGAAAGTTCTAGCGCGATGTAGAGAGCGGCGCTTCCGGCGTCGGCCTCCGCGAAAGCCACCAATGCGTAAAACGCGGTGAAGATGGCGAAGGGGTTGAGGACATTGGTGATGACGCGGGCGAAGGATGAAGGTGTGGCCGTCATGGTGGGTAGAATAGGGCGCGTGCAACGTCCGCGCACACCCGACGCTTTTGGCGAGGAGACGCTGGCGCTGTGGTACGAGCTCGGGCGGGCGTATGCGGAGGCGGGGAGCGGCGGGCAGCGGGGGTGGAAGCTCGGTTTCACGG
>CAXUFZ010000423.1:0-2583 GCA_964250345.1 uncultured Rubrobacteraceae bacterium | reverse complement strand
GTGTCTCAAGCTCCAGATGCCGGCCGCGATATCGATGTAGCGGTCCCCCACCCCCGCCTCTCCGACGTCCAGGTGGTGACAGCCGCCGGCATCGAACAGCACGTTCGGCAGGCAATAATCGCCGTGCACCAGCACCCGGTCCTCTTCGCTGGTGGGACCTACGACGGGATGGTGGAAAGGGCAATCCGCTACCGGTACGGAGTGGAACTTTCTCAACGCCCGACCCATCAACGAGGAGATCTCCTGCCTGCTCCGGCCGGCCGAACGGTCGTGGGCCGGCACTCCTGGCACCGACCTCGAGAGCAAGAATTCGTACCCGCCACGCGAACCGCTCGCGAGGACTTTCGGGACGGGGAGCCTGCCGCCCAACCACCCCAGCCGGTCCGCTTCGTTCTGTAGCGAACCAGGCCGGGCGCCGACAGTTCGGAGCACCTTCAGGTACGCATCGCTTTCACCCACACCTGTCAGGCGGAACACCGCGTCGGATTGGTCTGACGGGTAGAACACCGCGCCGGTGAGCCCGGTCATGTATGGGCGTAGTTCGTCTGGCAGCAGACCTGCCAGGGCATCGAAGCGGGGATCAAAGGCCAACGGCAGCGCTCACCCGGAAGCCGGGTTACCGCCCGACAACACGGGCTGGGATCATCTGTACCCGCCTCCTGCGCCCATCAAAGAGATCCGGAAAGCCCTGCACGGCGGCTGCGCTACCTTTCGACCCCGGCCGGGGAGAGGTGCTTCTCGACGATCCCGGAGACATCATCCAACCCGACCTCGGTGTACCAGACGTCGTCAGGAAAGATAAAGACGACCGGCCCCACCTCGTGGCGGCGCGTGCAGGCGTTCCGCAGCACCGTCGAGGACGACAGCCCGCGCCGCTCGACCTCTTCCTTGAACGCCCCCAGAAGTTCCTCGCCGCCCTTGGCGCCGCAACGCCCCTCCCCGGGCGTCGCGCAGACGAATATCTGACGAAAAGTGCTCACGCTTAAAGTGTATGTTGCGTTGCCAGGAAATCCAGCATCCGTGCGTCGGGGGTCGAGAATCGGGAGTCGTGGAAGACTCACGGGGGTTCGCGACTCCCGACTCCTGAAAAGCGGCCCCCCGCCAGGCACAGAACGTCAGAACGTGGTGGCGGAGAGGCCCGTTTCGGAGCGGTCTTGGACGCGGCGGGCGGTGCCGGTCTCTTTGGCGCGTTGGGCGACGGCGTCGGCGACGGCGGGAGCGACGCGCTCATCGAAGACGGAGGGGATTATGTAGTCTTCGGAGAGCTCTTCTTCGGGGATGACGTCGGCCATGGCGCGGGCGGCGGCGAGCTTCATCTCCTCGTCGATCTCCGTGGCGCGGACGTCGAGGGCGCCGCGGAAGATGCCGGGGAAGCAGAGGACGTTGTTGATCTGGTTCGGGTAGTCGCTGCGGCCGGTGGCGATGATCCTGGCGCGGCCCATCGCGACCTCGGGCCGGATCTCGGGGTCCGGGTTCGCCATGGCAAAGATGATGGGGTCCTCATTCATCGTCTCCAGGTGCTCGACCGTGAGCACGTCGGGGACGGAGAGGCCGAGGAAGAGGTCAGCGCCGCGCACGGCGTCCGCGAGGCCGCCGGTGCGGCCCTCGGGGTTGGTGTTCTCGGCGTACCAGCGCTTGGCGGCGTTCAGGTCCTCGCGGCCCTCGTGGACGATACCCTTCGAGTCGCAGCCGACCACGTTCGCGGCGCCGGCGGACAT
Organism: uncultured Rubrobacteraceae bacterium; assembly: GCA_964250345.1. Lineage (GTDB taxonomy): Bacteria > Actinomycetota > Rubrobacteria > Rubrobacterales > Rubrobacteraceae > Rubrobacter_D. The sequence goes on along the minus strand of CAXUFZ010000423.1, from coordinate 865 downwards.
CATGATCTTGGCGCACGCGACGCCCGAGGCGCCGACCCCGTTCACGACGACGCGGAGGTCCTCGATCTTTTTGTCCGCGATCTTGAGCGAGTTGATGAGCGCCGCGAGCACCACTACCGCCGTGCCGTGCTGGTCGTCGTGGAAGACCGGGATGTCCAGGTCCTCTTTCAGACGCTCCTCGATCTCGAAGCACCGCGGCGCCGAGATGTCCTCCAGATTGATCCCCCCGAACCCGGGCGCGAGGTGCTTCACGGTCTGGATGATCTCCTCGGCGTCCTTGGTATCGAGGCAGATCGGGACGGCGTCCACGTTCGCGAACTGCTTGAAGAGCGCGGCCTTCCCCTCCATGACCGGCATCGCCGCCCGCGGCCCGATATCCCCGAGCCCAAGAACGGCCGTGCCGTCGGAGACCACCGCCACAGTATTCCTCTTGATGGTCAGGTTGAAGGCGCGGTCGGGGTCGTCGTGGATGGCGCGGCAGACGCGGGCGACGCCGGGGGTGTAGACCATCGAGAGGTCGTCGCGCGTGCGGATCTGGAGTTTGGAGCGCACCTCGATCTTACCCCCGAGGTGCATAAGGAACGTCCGGTCGGAGACGTTGACGACCCTGACCTCGGGCAGCTCCTCGACGACCTCGACGACGCGCTGGCCGTGCTCGGAGTCGCGGGCGTTGACGGTGACGTCGCGGACGGTCCTGTCCTCCCGCATCCTGACGATGTCCACGGCGCCGACCATCCCGTCCGCCTCGCCGATGACGGTCAGGATCCTGCCGAGCGACCCCGCCCGGTGCGGGAACTCGACCCGCAAGGTGAAGCTATAGCTGGCGCTCGGTATGGACTCCATGGCGTTTGCCCCTCTCCCCGAT
>CAXUFZ010000422.1:0-2629 GCA_964250345.1 uncultured Rubrobacteraceae bacterium | reverse complement strand
AGGCGGAGCGGGTGGCCGCGGGCGGGGAGTTCGCCGGGGACAAGGTGCTCGACGGGGGTCGGATCGTGGAGGCCCTGGAGGGGATCCTACGCCCCGGCGACCTCGTGGCGCTGGAGGGCAATAACCAGAAGCAGGCGGATTTTCTCTCGCGCTCGCTGGCTTCGGTGGACGCTCAGAAGGTGTACGACCTCCACATGCTCATCTCCTCCGTCAGCCGGCCCGAGCACCTCGACCTCTTCGAGCGGGGGATAGCCCGCAAGCTCGACTTCGCCTACGCCGGCCCCCAGGCCTTGCGGACCGCGCAGATGGTGGAGGACGGCAAGCTCGAGATCGGGGCCATCCACACCTACATCGAGCTGTACGCCCGGATGTTCGTGGACCGGACGCCCTCGGTGGCGCTCGTGTGCGCGGTCCAGGCCGACCGCGAGGGCAACCTCTACACCGGGCCCAACACCGAGGACACGCCGGCCATCGTCGAGGCGACGGCGTTTCGACACGGGGTCGTCGTGGCGCAGGCGGACGAGATCGTGGACGAGCTGCCCCGGGTGGACATCCCGGCCGACTGGGTGGACTTCGTCGTGGAGGCCGACCGGCCGTTCGCCCTGCAGCCGCTGTTCACCAGGGACCCGCGCCAGATCGGGGACGTCCAGGTATTGAAGGCCATGCTCGCCATAAGGGGCGTCTACGAGCGCCACGGGGTCCTGTCCCTCAATCACGGCGTCGGCTACGATACTGCCGCCATCGAGCTTATCCTGCCGACCTACGGGGAGAGGCTGGGTCTCAGGGGGAAGGTCTGCCGGTACTGGACGCTCAACCCGCACCCGAACCTGATCCCCGCGATAGAGTCCGGCTGGGTCGAGAGCGTCCACTGCTTCGGCGGCGAGCCGGGGATGGAGGAGTACGTCGCCGCCCGCCCGGATGTGTTCTTCACCGGGCCCGACGGCAGCCTGCGCTCCAACAGGGTCTTCAGCCAGCTCGCCGGGCTCTACGCCACGGACATGTTCATCGGGTCGTCGCTCCAGATCGACGGCGACGGCAACTCCTCCACGGTCACGACCGGCAGGCTGGCCGGCTTCGGCGGGGCGCCCAACCTCGGCCACGACCCGCACGGGCGCCGCCACCCGACGCCGGCGTGGCTCAGCCTGATCGAGACAGATGAGGAGATCTCGCGCGGGCGCAAGCTCGTCGTGCAGGTCGTCGAGACGTTCCAGCGCGGCGGCGTGCCGACGTTCGTCGAGTCCCTGGACGCCGTCGAGCTCGGGGAGCAGGCCGGGATGCCGCTGGCGCCCGTCATGATCTACGGCGACGACGTCAGCCACGTCGTCACCGAAGAAGGCGTCGCCTACCTCTACAAAGCCAAAAACCTCGAAGAGCGTCGCAACGCCCTCTCCGCCGTCGCAGGGGCTACCCCGATCGGCCTCCGCCACGACCGCGCGCTCACCAAAGACCTCCGCCGCCGGGGCCTCGTCGCCTTCCCCGAGGACCTCGGCGTCGACCCCGCAGAGGCCAACCGATCCCTGCTCGCCGCCCGCAGCGTGGAAGACCTCGTCGCCTGGTCCGGCGGCCTCTACGACCCGCCCACCCAGTTCCGGAGCTGGTAGATGACGACGTCTATCGTGACAAAGACCGCGCGGCCAGCAGCAACCTCCACGCCCGACGTCCTCGCCGATCTGGCCGTGCGGGCGCTCGTCGAGGAGGCCCTCCTCACCCCCAAACCGGGGCTCGTGGACCGGCGGGGACCCGGTGCGCACGACGACCTGAGCCTGGATCTCATGCTCCGCTCCGCCGGGAGCCTGCGACAGACCTTCGCCGGCATAGCGTCGGCCTGCGAGGGCGCGCGGGTGGATCAGGACCTGCGGGAGACCCTCGGGGCCATCGGTCGGGACGGGGAGGCGGCGATGCTCGCGGCGACCGGCGGGGCGAACGCGCACCGCGGCGCGATCTGGACGCTAGGCCTCCTCGTCGCCGGGACGGCCCTGACAGACCGAGAGGCCGCGAGCGAACACATCACGGCGACCGCCGCCCGGATAGCCCGCCTCCCCGACCCGCGCGGCATCCCGCGCGGCACCAACGGGTCGAAGGTTCGGGGGAGGTACAGCGTCGTGGGGGCGAGGGGGGAGGCAAGGTCCGGGTTCCCGCGCGTCGTCGGGGTCGCGCTGCCCGTGTTGCGGGCCGGGAGGACGGAAGGTCGCGACGGGGACGCGGCCAGGCTCGACGCGTTGGTCGGGATCATGTCCGTCCTCGACGATACGTGCCTGCTGCACCGCGGCGGATGGGCCGGGCTCCGGCTGGCGCAACGGGGGGCCGCGCGCGTCCTGGAGATGGGGGGCGTTGCTTCACCGGAAGGCCGGCGCGCCCTGGCGGCGCTCGAACGCGCGTTGCTCTCAAGGTGGCTCTCTCCGGGCGGGTCCGCGGACCTCCTCTCCGCGGCCATCTTCCTCGATGCTCTTGAGAGGCAGCGTACGGAAAGGATGGGTGGGTCTTGGAGAGTTTGAGCTTCAGTTTCGAGGCGGAGCGGTCCGCCGGCCGGCGGGGGCCCGGGGGGGTCGTTGGGGGGGGGGGTCTGGTGATACAGCTGGGGCCGCGGGGCGGGGGGGGGGCGGGGGGCCCCGGCACGCCCCGCGTGGGC
>CAXUFZ010000421.1:0-2631 GCA_964250345.1 uncultured Rubrobacteraceae bacterium | reverse complement strand
GAGGCGACCGTCCTTGTTGAGATCCTGGAAAACCAGGTCCCCGCGCTTCGTGTTGCCCCAGGAGACCTTCCGGCCGTACTTCCACTGGGAGACCGGGGAGTCCGGCAGCATCTTGCCGAAGTGCCGGTAAACGTTGCGGGTGAGGCACGAACAGTCCTCGCGGGACATGCCCTTCTTGCAGGTACGGTGATCGTAGTCGTAACGTATGCCCATGTGGTTCCTGGCGGCGCGCATGACCGACTTGCGCTCCTTGAAAGTATTCCTGGCGGAGGAGTCGGTGCTTCGCGAGGTCGACGCCCCGTCGTTGGAGGTCAGGTCGGGGTCGCCGACGCTGGCCATCCCGGCGTTCGAACCGACGAGCACGTTCTTGGAGATCATGACGGCGTCGGCGACGGCGTCACCGCCGTCCCCCGGCGACACCAGAACGGGACGGTTCGCGCCCTCCTCCAACTTGAAGAACCCCACCGTCACCCATTCGGTGCCGTCCATCGTCTGGTCGACGGAGTCCCAACGCACGCCGTCCGAGGCGGAGACGCCGATGCGGGCGTCGGAGGTGTTGGAGGTCGTCTCGGCCCAGCGGGCATACACCGTGTAGTAGCCGGTCTCCGGCACTTTCATCTCGAATCGGGCATCGGACTTACGCCCGTCCACCGATCTGACGAAGCTCCCTCCGTAGGCCGAGGCGTCTTTGACCTTCCGCCAGCCGGGGGCCGAGAAACTTCCCGACTTCGCGTTGTCCACGACCTGGCTGTAGGGGTCTTCGGCCACGGTGTTGAGCACCCGATCGTCCAACCCGGCCGCCGTCGGCTCGTCGATGTTCTCCGGCGGTGGGGGGACTTCGTCCGCGGGGGCTGACACGTTCGGGGCGGCACCCGCTTCCCGGGAACTCCCGGTGGAATCCTCGTACTGGTCCGCCGCCTGCGCCTGAGCCAGAACGGCGCTGAATGCGGATATCGTCACTGCTGCAAGAACCGCGGATAACACCAAGATTGCTCGACGCATGGGGCCCCCCTCCTGCGTTCCACCGTAAATATCGCGGGCAGTTTATCGCACCGTTTCGGAAAAGTGAAGTTTGATTGAGATTTTCGGCTGATCCGGGGTGGCTCTCGCCTCGGCCGCAAACCTCAAAACCGCATTCTTGTGGGCTCAAACTCCCTCACCCTAAACCGTTACCAAAACGTTACCGTAGAGACACCAACGCGTTACCGGGGGGACCTAACATGCTCTTCAACGACCCCCGGACGGGCCGGGGGCGGGCAGGATGAGGAGGCGTGCATGAGGCGGACGGCGATGGCGGCGGTGGCGATGTCCCTTATGGTCTTCCTCTTCGGCGCGGCGGCGATCGCGGCGGATCTGCCCAGCCTCACCGGCACCAACGGCACCGACCAGATGGACGGCACCAACAAGGCCGAGAAGATCTCCGGCCTCGGAGGCGGCGACAGGCTACACGGCGGCGGCGGGGACGACCTCGTAAAGGGCGGCGCGGGCCCCGACGAGATCGGCGACGGCAAGGGGCGCGACGAGGTCCGCGGCGGGGACGGCGTGGACAACCTTATCGGCCAGGGCTACGACACCTCGACCGACCAGTTCCGCGGCGGCCCCGGCAACGACACCGTGCAGTCCCGCGACGTCCCCGCCGCGAAGGACGTGGTGAATTGCGGCGGCGGCACGGACACGGTCTACGCCGACAAGGCCGACCAGGTGAGCGAGGACTGCGAGCGCGTCCACACCCGCTAGACGCACCGCCGGAGAGGCACATAGCACGCACGGAAGAGGGGTATCCCGGGTAGGCGGGGCGCCCCTCTTCCGCTCCGTCTGGCGGGGCTACGCTTCGCTGTTGCGGGCGCGTTCTACGTACTTCTCGGCGGCTTCGGGGTTGTTGTAGCTCAGGACGCCGCCGGTCATGGGGTTGTTTATCTCGTAGTGCCCGCCGGCCTCGCGGTCGATGACGACGGGGTAGTAGCGGTCGCCGACCTGCTTTATGGCGTACTCGGTCGTGTTCCGTTCTTCCATGCGGTGCCTTCCGGTCGTTCGCGGGTCCACTATACGGGTTCTGGGGTGGGGGTCGCGAGCCGTGCGCTCGGCGTCCGGGCGCCGGTAGAGAAGCAAGCCCCAACAGCCAGCCTCAGACCGGCCGGGTCAGCGCCTCGACCGCGGACGGTGACCGCGGGGGGGGGTGGGATGCGCCGAGGGGCACGCGCCGGACGAAGCCGGCGCCGACGAGTTTGGGGGCGTAAGAGGCGAAGGTGTGAAGAGAATACTTGCCCGGTCCGCGGCGGCGGGCGGGTCGGTGCTCGATCCAGAGCAGCGGCCTCGGCAGGTCCGGCAGGCCGCCGCCGAAGTGCTCACGGATCACCTCGGCGGCGAGGAAGCCGGAGACCTCTTCGGGGGCGGCGTCGGCCCCGAACAACTCCTGGCAGACGACGACGGGCGCGTCATTGGCGGCGCCTTTGTAGACGCGTACCCAGTAGCTCCCGGACCCCAGCCTGTAGCCCGTCCGGTGGTGCATGTACTCGTGCGTCAGGTTCATCCCACGAAATCCCGTCGCCTACCCCGCGTCCCTCGCGTGCCAGGCCCGGAGCAACTCCGCCTCACGCCCGCGCGGTATCCCCGCCTCCATAGCCCCGGGCT
>CAXUFZ010000420.1:0-2649 GCA_964250345.1 uncultured Rubrobacteraceae bacterium | reverse complement strand
TCCCTGAACCCCTCGCCGTCCCCGACCTCGTCCACGACCACGACCTCGCGCAGCGGCTGGCGGTTCTTGATCGCCGCGGCGTTGCGCGCCGCCCGTCCCAGCCCCACGACGCGCCGCGCGGCCTCCATCCGCCCCGAGAGCCCCTCATCTACCAAAGCTTGGTCGTAGACCGGCCAACTAGCGAGGTGGACGCTGTCGGGCGCGGCGGCGTCCGCGTTCGCCACCAGGTTCCCGTAGAGCTCCTCGGCGACGAACGGGGTGAATGGGGCGGTGAGCTTCGCCACCGTCGTCAGGCACTCGTAGAGGGTCGAGTGGGCCGCCTTCTTGTCCTTGTCGTCCTCGCCCTTCCAGAACCGGCGCCGGCTGCGGCGCACGTACCAGTTCGACAGCTCGTCCACGAACGCCCCGACGGCGCGGCCCGCCGCCGTCACGTCGTAGGCGTCGAGGCGCTCGGCGACGGTTCGGACCGTGAGCTGGAGCTCCGAGAGGGCCCAGCGGTCCATCAGGGTGCGCTCGGCGGGTTCGACGTAGTCCGTCTTCGGGTCGAAGCCGTCGATGCGGGCGTAGGTGACGAAGAAGGAGTAAGTGTTCCAGAGGGTCAGGAGGTACTTGCGGACGGCCTCATCCACCTGATCCTCGGAAAACCGCCGCGTGTTGCCGGGGCTCGTCGCCGTGTACAGCGCCCACCGCAGGGCGTCCGCCCCCTGCTTGCTGAAGACGGCCCACGGGTCTATGACGTTGCCGAGCGACTTGCTCATCTTCTTGCCCCGCGAGTCCAGGATGTGCCCGAGCACCAGGCAAGTCCTGTACGACGACCGGCCGAAGAGCATCGTCGAGACCGCGAGCAGCGAGTAGAACCAGCCCCGCGTCTGGTCCACGGCTTCGCAGATAAAGTCCGCCGGGAACTGACGATCAAAGTGCCGTGCGCTCTCCTCGCCCGAGTGCGGGTAGGCGTACTGGGCGAACGGCATCGAGCCCGAGTCGAACCAGACGTCGAGCACCTCCGGCACGCGACGGGCCTCCTGGCCCGTCTTGGGATGCCGGACGCGGACCCGGTCTATGTTTGGCCGGTCCTGGCGGTGGGGGACCTGGGGGGGGTCGCCGGCGATCTCCCGCAGCGCCGCGGCGCTGCCGACGACCACGACGTCGCCCGATTCGGTGCGCCAGATCGGGAGGGGCGTCCCCCAGTACCGCTCGCGGCTGAGCGCCCAGTCTATGTTGTTCCTGAGCCAGTCCCCGAAGCGCCCCCATTTGACGTGCTCGGGGACCCAGTTGATGCCTTCGTTTTCGGACAGAAGATCGTCGAGCACGGCGGTCGTCCGCGCGTACCAGGCCCTCTTCGCGTAGTACAGCAGCGGTGTCCCGCACCGCCAGCAGTGCGGATACGCGTGCTCGAACTCCTCGGCCCGGAACAGCAGGCCGCTCCCCCGCAACTCCCCGACGAGCCCCGGGTCCGCGTCCTTGACGAACTGGCCCGTAAAGGGCCCGACCCGGCTGTCGAACGTGCCGTCGGGCTTCACCGGGTGGATGGTGGGCAGCCCGTAGCGGCGGCCGACGCGGGCGTCGTCCTCGCCGTAGGCGGGTGCCGTGTGCACGAGGCCCGTGCCCTCCGTCGTCGTGACGTAGTCGCCGAGCACGACGGTCCAGAGGTTCTCCGTGGGCTCGACGGGCACGTAGTCGAAGGGGCGCCGGTACTTCAGGCCTTCGAGCTCGGCGCCCTTGCGCGTTTCGAGAACCTCGTAATCCTCGTCCCCGAAGACCTTCTCCAGGAGCTCGGAGGCGACGATAAGCTTCTCGCCGTTCGTTTCGACGGTGGCGTAGTCTACGGTCGGGTTGGCGGCGACGGCGGCGTTGGAGACGAGGGTCCACGGCGTCGTCGTCCAGATCAGGAGGCTCCCGTCCTCATCTTCGAGCGGCAGCCTGACGTAGACGCTCGGGTCGACGACGTCCTCGGGGTACTGCTGGTAGCCGAGGGCGACCTCGGCCGAGGAGAGGGAAGTCTGGTCGCGCGGGCAGTGGGGGCTGACCTTGTAGCCTTCGTAGAGGAGGTCTTTGCCGTGGAGGGTTTTTAGGGCCCACCAGACGCTCTCTATGTACGAGTTGTCGAGGGTGCGGTACGGGTCGTCCATGTCCACCCAGAAGCCGAGGCGCTCGCTCATCCTCTGCCAGTCCTCGACGTGGCGGAAGACGGACTCGCGGCAGAGCTTGTTGAACTCCTCGACGCCGTAGCGTTCTACATCGTCCTTGCCCTGGAGGCCGAGCTCTTTCTCCACCCCGATCTCGACGGGCAGCCCGTGCGTGTCCCAGCCGCCCTTGCGCTCGACCCTGTACCCCTGCATGGTCTTGTAGCGGGGGATCAGGTCTTTAAAAGCCCGCGACAGCGCGTGGTGGAACCCCGGCCGCCCGTTGGCCGTCGGCGGCCCCTCGTAGAAGACGAAGGGTTTGTCTTCCGGCCTCTCGTCCACGGACCGGCGGAACGTCTCCCGCTCCCGCCACCTGGCGAGGATCTTCTCTTCGAGCTCCGGGAACCGTACCCTGGGGTCCACCTGTTCGAACGTCATAAGCTTCCCTGCCTCTCCAGACCAAAGGCCCCCCGGCCCCCCGGCGGGGGCCCCCCCCCCCCCACCCCCGGGGCCGGGGGCCGGGAAG
>CAXUFZ010000419.1:0-2690 GCA_964250345.1 uncultured Rubrobacteraceae bacterium | reverse complement strand
GCTCGATAACCACGACGAGCGCATAGATCGCCTGGAGAGGCGTCTCGAAAGGCTGGAGGCCCAGACAGAGGGTGGCGGGAAGGGCGGAAGGTAGGTCGTTGGAAAGGGGACGGAGATGGCTGACAGCGGGGTAAAAGAGGCGGCGCTACGGTTGCTGGGCGCGATCCACGACCTCGCCGGAGGCAAGCTGAACCAGCCGGTCCCGGTGACGGTCCCGGGGGAGCCCGCCAAGGGCGCGGCGCCGAAGGCCGGCATAGACCCGGGCTCCATAGAAGACGACGTCTCCGTCCGGTACCTGCTAGATCAGGGCTACATAAAACCCGTCGGCACCCCGGCGGCGGGCGAGGCGCAGGACTACGAGCTCACCGTGGCGGGCCTCGACCGGGCGCGCGAGGTGCGCGGCCTCGGGGGAGGCGACCGCTTGGAAAGGGGAGGCATGAGCGACGGCACGCAGAAGATGCTCGTGACGGCGATAGGGATAGTGGGGTCCCAGGTTCTGGCCCGCCCGCTCACCAGGTTCATCGGGGAGCAGATCCCCGAACGCCGCGGCGTCAGAGACGACATCCTGGAGGCCGCTCTCAAAGGCCTGGCCCGCACGGTCGCGCTGGCCGTAGCCTCCATCCTCGTCCGCAAACTGGCCCTGTCCCGCAGGTAACGACCCGCCGCCCCGACGCGAAGGCCCCGGCGTGACCGACGTCTTCGTGATGGGCTCCATAAACCAGGACCTCGTCCTCAACGTCGAACGCCGCGCGAGACCGGGCGAGACCGTCGCGGACGCGGTGCTCGCGACGCACAACGGCGGCAAAGGCGCCAATCAGGCCGCGGCGGCCGCCCTCCTCGGCGCCTCCGTCGTCCTGCTCGGCCGCGTCGGCGACGACGGCTTCGGCGGTCCTCTGACGGAGGCGCTTCGGGAAAAGGGCGTCGACACGTCCCTCGTCGAAGAGGCGTCCGATTCCTCTACCGGCACCGCCCTCATAACCGTCACCCCCGACGGCGAGAACGCCATAACGGTCGCCCCCGGCGCCAACCGGCGCCTGACGGTTGGGGATGTGGACGCCGCCGCGGAGGCCATCGGCGGGGCCCGCGTGCTGGTGGCCCAGATGGAGATACCCGTCGAGGCCGTCGCGCGGGGCGTCGAACTCGCCCGCGACGCCGGCGTCCGCCCCCTCGTCAACCTCGCGCCCTGGCGGAACGTTCCGCCCGAACTCCTGCGGGGCCTCGACCCCCTCGTCGTCAACGAGCACGAGGCCGCCCTCCTGCTCGGAGACGAAGTGGAGGGAGTCTCCGGCGCCCTCTCCGCCGCCCCGAAGCTCCTCTCCCTCGGCCCGGAGTCCGCCGTCATCACCCTCGGGCCCGAAGGCGCCGTCTTCGCGCGGGCCGGCACCGCGGACCACGTCCCCGCCCCGAAAGCCGAGGTCGTGGACACCACCGGCGCCGGCGACGCCTTCGTCGGCGCGCTCGCGTTCCAACTCGCCCGCGAAGCCCCGCTCGAAGACGCCGTGGCCTACGCCTGCCGCGCCGGGGCCGTCGCCGTCACCAAAGAGGGCGCACAGGGCGCCCTGCCGACCTCCAAAGAGGTTGACTAGCTCGCGCTCCGGGGCTCTCCATCCGAACGCGATGCGACGAAAGAGCCCGCGCCACCCGACGCCGCCATCCAACATGCGCGGGGAAGACCCCGGCGGCAAAATTCCGGCCCAAAGCGGGGGCAGCGCCCTGGTCGCGGCCGAAGGTGGAGCCTCCTGACCTTCGTTGCGTTTCTCCACCCCAAAGCGGCAAATCCGGTGGGCTCACCGCCCGTCCGGCCCGCGGGGGAGCTCTGCGAACTGCCGGAGAACGTCGGGGTCCCCGGTCCCTACGTGTTGGGCACTCCCAACGCGGGGGCGACGGTTGGGACGGGCTGGAAGCCGGGCTGCTACCTCGTCGCGGCGGCGAAGAAGACGGCGCCGAAGGTCTGTAGCGGGTCCGGTTCGAGGCCGGCGGCGCGGATGAGGCCCTGGATCTCGTCCGGGGAGAAGAACTTTATGCCGCCGGTGGAGAGGAAGCGCTGGAGGCGCTTTCCGTTCGGCGTGCGGGCTTTCAGGATGCCCATGATGGCGAGCCGGCCACCGGGCTTCAGGACGCGGTGGGTCTCGCGCAGGGCGCGGGCTGGGACCCCGATCTCGTTGACGGTCCCGCCGCAGACGGCGGCCGAGAAGCTCCCGTCGGCGAACGGCAACTCTTCGGCGTCGGCCCGGGCGAACGAGGGCTTCGGGCTTGCGGCGGCCGACCGGCGGGCCGCCTCGTGGAGCATGGAGGGCGAGATGTCCACGCCGACGACGCCCGCCTCGAAGACGCCGGTGAGGTTCCGGGCGTAGAGGCCGGCGGAGCAGCCGAGGTCGAGGCAGGGGCCGGTGGTGTTCTCTCGAACGAGGCCGGTGATGATCTCGAGCTCGCGCCCGTTGGGGAAGGTCTCGCCCGTGAGGAGCGTGAGGGAGCGGACGCGCCACAGGGGTTCGTAGCCGCGGCCGGCGCCGGGGAGGAAGTTGGTCAGGTTGGCGGCGTTATCCGCGCCGAGACGGCCCTTGAGGAGGTCGAGGTAGCCGTTCTTTATGGCGTAGGCCTCGCCGGTGGTTGCGGAGCGGGTCTTGCCGGAGGTGATGACGCCGCCCTCTTCAATGCCCTCGGCGTAGAGGAGGCCCGGGGTGTCGGAG
>CAXUFZ010000418.1:1203-2713 GCA_964250345.1 uncultured Rubrobacteraceae bacterium | reverse complement strand
GGCCGGTGCGCGAGAGCGTCGTCGTGGAGACGCCGGCCCCCACGTTGGCCCGCCCGTCTCCGAGGTAGAAGACCCAGCCGTACCCGGCCCCGCTGGCGTTCAGGTCCTCCGTCATAAAGATCTGAATATCCTGCCTGTTCGGGCCGTCCACATCTCGGAAATACTGGCGCCTCGCCACCGCGTTCTGGCGGGCCTTCATCTCGCCCGCGAGGCCCCCGACGCCGTCGGCGACGACCACGAGTGGCGCGTCGAATTCCATTGGTCCCGCGCCGTTCTGGGCTGAAACCCCGGTCACGTCGCCCGACGACGAGCGCAGAAGATCTGTGGCCCGGACGCCGGAACGAAACTTGGCGCCGGCGGAGATGGCGCGCTCCAGCAGCTTCGCGTCGGTCTCCTCGCGGCGGATCACGTAGCCGCGGGGCCCGTGGGGCGAGGGTGGCACGCCCTGGCGGATGAAGGCCGTCGCGGTGTAGATGGAGAAGCCAGTGAACTGTCCGTGGTGCGGCTCGTCCAGCCAGTCGCCGAGGCCCATCAGGGCGACCTCGCCGGCGGCGTGGGGCATCAGGCCGTCCCCGCAAGGCTTGTCTCTCGGGAACTCCTGACGGTCCAGAAGTAGGGTCTTCAAGCCCGCCTTCGCCGCGTGGTGCGCCGTCGAGGCGCCGGCCGGGCCGGCCCCCACGACGACGAGGTCGTAGCGCTCGTTCACAGGTCTCCTCCCAAACTCCGTCGCCGACTGTGCCAGAATATCCCGAGACCGCTCCGGGTCGAGCGGCACATTATACCGGCACACAAAAAGGAGGCCGCACCTTGGTAGATCGGAGCCGGCCCGCGCGCTACGCCCCCGGCGATCGCGCCGCCCTGAAGGCGACCATGCAGCCCGTCGAGATCCTCGAGGTCCGCCGCGGCGAGTTCGTCCCCGACTTCGTCTACAAGGTGCGCGTGCTGGCCGAGAGACCCGCGCGGCCATACAACCTCTCCGTCCCCGAGCACGATCTGGCAGACCTGGCGGTCTGAGCACGTTCCGGCCTTCGGCCTGCGCTTTCAGCCTGGCGCTTCGCGCCTTTCGGTACGCTCCCTCCGGTCGCTTTCAGCCACAATCCTGCGGGCGTGATTCGGTGGGATTGTCGGGGCGGGAAGGAAGACGCGTCGTCGGGCGGGGCGGTCTGGCCGCGGGGGGGGGGGGCGGGGGGGGGCCGCCCCCCGCCCCTACAGGGCGTCGGGTGGCCGACACCTCACCGGGGGCACGATCCCGACCTCCAGGGCGGTGCATTTCCCACCACAAGCCTCGGCGACAAGGGGTTAGCTGAAAGGCCCCAGAGGGGCCGTGCTGAGAGCGAGGGCCGCAAGGCCCGAAGCGTTGCTGAGAGCGGAGCCCTTGGGGCGCAGCGTGCTGACAGGCGGAGGCGAAGCCGAAGCGTGCGCCCCGGGGCACAGGGCCCCGGGCGCGGGCGGCGCATGGTGGCGCCGGCCCCGCGGGGGGCGCCCGGGCGTTATGCCGGGGGGACGGAGG
>CAXUFZ010000418.1:0-1193 GCA_964250345.1 uncultured Rubrobacteraceae bacterium | reverse complement strand
ACGGCCCGGGGCTCGTGACGCTCATGTAGGCGACGTCCACGAGGGGGACGCCGGTCCTTAATGCCTGGTCTACGGAGTTTGTGAGGACTTCGGCGGCAATGCCGGCGTCGGGGAAGTGGCCGTCTAGGAGGCGGGCGGCGCGGGCTATCTCGTAGAAGGAGAAGCGGCGGCGCTGGCCGGTCAGGTGGTAGACCGCTTCGAGGACTTCGAAGCGGAGGGATATGAGTTGTTCTAGGCGCCAGCGGATCTCGTCCACCGTCAGGTTCATGGTCTGGTAGAGGCGCGCGATCTCCGCGACCTGATTCATGCTGCGTGCCCGCTTCTCCAGGCGGCCGACGGAGGTCTCGTCGAGGTACCGGCGCGTGGTGATGCGCGAGAGCGCGAGCCGGCCTTCGGGGGTGTCGTAGCCGCCCAGCGGGCGGAGGTCTCCGGTTCCGCGCAGGCCTCCCACGCGGACCTCTTCGGAACCAGCGAACACGCGGGGGGTGTGGCCGCCCGCGTAGTAGCCGATCTGGCGGGCCATCCTCGCCGCGTCGGGGGATGGAGCCGGGGTCCGGATCTCGACCCACCGCCTGACGGTGCCGGCGTAGAGCCGCTCCAACGCGCGCCAGGTGGCGTCCCCCCGCAGATCCACCTCGCCCGGCTTCTCCGTGACGATGGCGACCTCCGCCACGGGCAGCGTGTCCGCGTACGTCTCCCGCACGGCGACGAGCAGGGCCTCGAACTCTTCGTCCACCGTCCCCGAGAGGTAGCGGCGGCGCTCGGCAGGGAGCACGTACATGAGGCGGCTCTTGATCCTGCGCTCCTTGCCCTCGGCCGCTTTGAGCCGGTCGATGGCCTCGTAGAGCTCCCGCCTCCGCTGGTAGACGAGCGTCGTCAGCCGCCCGACCTCGGGGTCCGTGGTGTCACCTTCGGACCAAGCGTCGTCCCTGGCGCCGCACGCCGCCTCGTGGGCGTTCTCCGCCCGCAACACGGCCCGCTGCTCGTCCTCGCGTTCGGCCTGGGCCTCGCCCAGTTCGCGCTCCAGCGTCTCTATCGTAGAAGGCATCCGTTCTTCCCCGTTCCCACCAGGATGCGTAGGTTGAGGACCATTCTACAGCACGCATATCGAGGCGGACGCCCATTGCGCCGGGCGTCCAGACCCTCTAGATTTCGTCTGACCGCAGGCCCACGAAGGGAGATCGCGTGGAGTT
>CAXUFZ010000417.1:0-2722 GCA_964250345.1 uncultured Rubrobacteraceae bacterium | reverse complement strand
GGGCACGGGCGGTGCTGGGGGCGAACGCTGGCGTCGACCGGAAGGCCAGCGTGCCGGCCAGCGCGGAGGTCGGGGCGCTCGAGCGGGCGACGAGGAGTGGCGGTTGAGATCCGGATTGCCGTCGGGTCCGGTCGTCGAGGGTTCTACCGACGCCGGCGGTCCGTCAGAGGAGGATTAGGGGCGTGGAGCGCCTCAAGACCCTCGCGCGCCCCGGCTCCTCGGCCGTCGGGCTCGACATCGACCGGGGTGCCATGAAGGCCGTCCAGGTCTCCGCGAGCGGCGGCGCGTACACCCTGCGGCACGTCGGCTACCACAGGCTGCCGCCAGGCACGATCCAGGACGGCGAGGTGGCCGACCTGACGCTGCTTGGCGAGGAGATCTCCGAGTTCTGGTCCGCCCACGCGTTCGGGAGCCGATCCGTCGTGCTCGGCGTCTCCAACCAGAAGGTCGTCGTCCGCGTCCTGAACTTCCCCCCGATGGCCCCAGAAGACCTCGAAGGCGCCATCGAGTTCGAGGCGCGCGAGCACATCCCGATGCCCCTGGAGGACGCCGTGCTCGACCACGTCGTGCTGGGGCCCCGTGGGGAGCCGGGGGAGGGCGACCGCGTGCTGGTCGTGGCCGCGCAGAAGGCGATGGTCCAGCGGTACGCGGCGGCGGTGCGGGCCGGCGGTCTGCGGCTGGCCGGCGTGGACGTCAAGGCGCTCTCGCTGACGCGGTCCGCGCTTCCCAGGGCGTTCTTCGGGGACGAGGGGGCGGTCGTCTTGGTAGACGTGGGGTCGGAGATCTCGAACCTCGTCGTCGCCGAGGGCGAGGTGCCGGTGATGACGCGCTTCGTGCCCACGGGGCTCTCGGACTTCGTGCGCGCGGTGGCGGAGGCGGCCGACCTCCCGGACGACGCGGCGGAGAGGCAGGCGCTCAGCCCCAGGACCTCGCTCGGTGGCGAGATCGACGAGCGGACGGGCGACGGGGACGACTTCGATCCCGCGCTCGCCTACGACGCGCGGCGCGGGCTGGAGGGCGCCACCCAGAACCTCGCCGAGGACGTCCAGCGGTCCATCGAGCACCACCACTCGCAGCCGGGGGCCAGGGAGGTGGCGCGCGTCGTCGTCTCGGGGGAAGGGGCCTTGATCCCCGGCCTCGACGCCTACCTCGGGGAGGTTCTGGACTTGCCGACGGAACGGGCGAGTCTGATCGACCGCCTCTCCGCCAACCGCTCGAACGTCTCGGACGAGCAGCTCGGGGCGATGGAGCCGGTGCTCGCGGTCGCCCTCGGCCTCGCGATGGAGGAGGCGTGAGGCGCGTCAACCTGCTCCCGCCGGAGGACCGCGGCGGCGCGATCGACGGCCTGCCCGGCGGCCCGGCGGGCCTGCTGCTCGTGATCGCCGCCGCCGTGCTGCTCGTGCTGGCGCTGGTCTACCTCGTCCTCTTCCTGCGGCTGAACGGCGTCGAGGACGACGTCGCGAACCTGAACGGGGAGATCTCCGAGACCAACGGCCGGCTGACGGAGCTCGCCCCCTACGAGGACCTGCGTCAGAACCTCGACCAGAAAAAACCCGTCGCCGACGGCATCTTCCGCACCCGCTTCCCCTGGGACGACTTCCTGCGCGGCCTGGCCTTCGTCGTTCCTGAGACGACGGCGCTGCAGACCCTGACCGGCGAGGCCGCGCCCGTGGACGTGGACGCCCCGACCGAGGAGGTCCTCGACCCGCCCGGCGCCGTCACCTTCACCGGCATAGCCCTGGCCCGCTACCAGAACGTCGCGGACTTCGTCGTGAGGATGAACAACCTCCAGCACCTCTCCAACGCCCAGCTGAACTCCGCCGAGCTAGACCGGGAGACGTTCGTGGAGGACGCCATAGAGTTCGAGGTGGCCTCGGAGCTCGTAACGGTCTCAGGCGAGCGGGGCACGGAGGTGCGCATCGAGGGCGGCGACCCCACCGAGGTCGCCGAATCGCCCGACGCCGAGATCGAGGTGGCGAACACGCGCGCCCCCGACCGGCGTCGGTCCTCCGAGGACCAGTACGCGCGAGAAGCGTCGGCGACGGCTGACGCCTCCTCTTCAGCCTCCGCTCCGGCATCCGCTTCGGCCTCTGCGGGGCCGTGATGGGGGACCGGGATCGGAACTTCCTGATCTTCGGGGGCTTGGGCGTCGTGGCGCTCGCCGTGGTGTTCTACCTGTTGTTGCTCGCCCCGCTGCTGGAGAACCTGGACCAGCAGGACGAGCTCCGGGCGGACCGGGAAGAGGAGCTCGCGGAGCTGGAGCGGGAGGTCGCGCGGCTGGAGGAGGTCCGTCGAAACTCCCCGGAGCTGCAGCGCCAACTGCTGGAACTCAACAAGCGCATCCCCGCCCAGCCCGAGGTCGAGACGTTCCTCGTTCAGTTGGAGGGCATCGCTGATGAGGAGCAGATCACGGCTACGGAGTTCGTGCCGGGGGAGCCCACCTCGCCGGAGACGGGTGGCGATTACATGGTCCAGCCTATTACAATGTCCTTCGAGGGCACCTACGACGAGCTGCAGAGGTTCGTTACCCGGCTGGACGATCTGGTCAGGCTGGTGACCATCAACGACCTCACGTACACCATCGCCCAGGAGGGGACCACCGCGGAGCCGGAGATCGAACAGAACCTGCTGGTGGAGATAGACGCCGAGGTCTACTTCCAGCCCACGGGCGTCCCCGAAGGCCAGGCCCCCGTGGCCCCCGAACCCCCGGAGACGACCACGC
>CAXUFZ010000416.1:0-2758 GCA_964250345.1 uncultured Rubrobacteraceae bacterium | reverse complement strand
GGCCGGCCGAGGAGATCCTGAGCCGCGGCTGGCTCTTGCAGGCCGTCGGCGTCGGGTGGGGGCCCGTGGCCGGCGTCCTCGTCTCCTCGGCCTTCTTCGCCCTCATCCACTCCAGCAACGAGAACCTCTCGCCGATCTCGGTCGTCAACCTCTTTCTCGTCGGCGTCTTCCTCGCGCTCTGGGTTCTCTACGAGGGAGCCCTCTGGGGCGTCTTCGCCTGGCACAGCGTCTGGAACTGGGCGCAGGGCAACCTGTTCGGCTACGAGGTGAGCGGCTCGGCCTTCGGGGGCGGCGCCCTCCTCGACCTACGCGAGACCGGCCCCGACGCCGTCACCGGCGGCCCTTTCGGCCCCGAAGGCGGGCTCGCCGTCACGACCGTCATACTTGTGGGCATTATCGTCGTTTTCGCGCTCGCGGCGTGGCGGGCGAGCCCGTCGCGTTCCGCTAGCATGGGCGGCGGGGAGGATCCCACCTAGACCACGGAAGGAAGTGGTGATCCTCCCGCTATCTCGGGTGGCTTTGGGTGCGGGGGCAAGACGCTTCGCGAGAACCCCGGACAGCATACTATGGGACCGTGAACGGTGGCGGAGCAAGATTCCCGGGAGCTCGCCGTCGCCCGTCCGGAGGTGCTACACTGCCGCCGATGAAGCCGCTCCTGCACAAAGGGCGATTTACCAGCCCCCCGACCCGTTCCGGGCTCGGGGAGGCACCCGGCGCGCGCTAGAGCGCCAACCTTCCCGCGATAGCCGAAAAGAGTCGGCCGCCCGGCACCGGCCGGGGGCGTGCTGCCCCGTACCTCGCTCGATCGGGAGGTCCTATCGTGTCAACGAACGCGCCCGTAGAAGAAGCCATGGTCCCCCCCAAGCTCGGACCGGGCGACGAGATCCGGGTCGTCTCAGTCGCCGCCAGCCTCGGTTTCATCCCCACCGAGCAGAGAGAAACCGCCGCCGATCGTATGGCCGGCCTCGGGCTCGAGGTCACCTACTCGAAGAACGGCGAGATCCGCGACCGCTTCGACTCGTCGCCCGTCGAGGCCCGCCTCTCCGACCTGCACGACGCCTTCTCGGACCCCAACGTCAAGGGGATGCTCACGACCCTCGGCGGCTACAACTCCAACCAGTTGCTCGGACGCCTCGACTACGATCTCGTCCGCGAGAACCCGAAGATCCTCTGCGGCTACTCGGACATCACCGCGCTCGCCACCGCGATCCACGCGAAGACCGGCCTCATAACCTACTCCGGCCCGCACTTCTCCACCTTCGCCATGAAACGCGGCATCGGGTACACGCTGAACCACTTCGAGCGCTGCCTGATGCGGGAAGAACCGTACGACGTCGAGCCGGCCGACCACTGGAGCGACGACGCCTGGTACGAGGACCAGGAGAACCGCGACTTCGTACCAAACCCCGGCCACGCGGTCGTCAACGAGGGACAAGCTGAAGGAAAGCTCCTCGGTGGGCATCTCGGCACCCTCTGCCTGCTCTTCGGCACGCCTTACATGCCCGACCTCGCGGGCGCGATCCTGCTGCTCGAATGCGACGACGAGACCAGGCCGCACCACCTCGACCGCGAGCTACAGTCGCTCGTCCACCAGCCGGGGTTCGACGGCGTCCGGGGCATCGTCTTCGCCCGTTTCCAACGCGCCTCGAACGTGGACCTCGAAACGCTCTCCGAGATCGTCCACGCCAAACCGGAGCTTCACCGCATCCCTATCGTCACCAACGCCAGCTTCGGCCACACCACGCCGCAGTTTACGTTCCCGATCGGCGGCGCCGGCAGCATACGGGCCGAAGACGGACGCGCCCACATCCGCATCCAAACCCACTAAACCGAAACCATCAAAGGTTCTAATGACCCCCGACTCCCGAAGCGGGGCTGCGCGAAGCGAAGCCTCGCGCCTCCCGACTCCCGGGGGTTAGCTATCCAGCCTCGTCTCTTCGAGGTCGAGGTCGCGTTCGATGCGGTGGAGGGCTTCGTCGGAGATGGCGCCTTCGTTTCTGAGGCGGACGAGCGTGTTGCGCTGCGCGAGGACCAGCTCGTGCTGGAGGCGCTGGTAGTTTTGGGAGCGTTCCTCGAGGCCGTCGTCGTCCGAGCCCGTCTTGCGGGCGACGAAGCGGCTGCGGCGGTAGCCGTAGAGGCCGCGGACGCGCTCGGCGGTCTCGTCGCGGACCCACTCCTCTTCCAGAAGCTCGTCTATGCGGGCGATGGCGGCGTCGGCGGTGGCGATGCGGGCGTGGGTCTCCTCGCGCTCGACCGAGCCGTCGTCCTCGAGGCCTAAGAGCCGGATCAGGAACGGCAGGCTCAGGCCCTGGAGGACGAGGGTCGCCAAAATCACCGCGAAGGTCAGGAACAGGATGAGGTCCCGCCCCGGCAGCGGGTCGCCGTTGTCCATGGTCAGCGGCAGGGCGAGGGCGGCGGCCAGGGAGATCACGCCGCGCATCCCCGCCCACGAGACGACGACCACGTTGCGCCACGACGGCCACGGGTCCCGCTCCCTGATGCTCCGGAAGGCCATCCTCGGCAGGTACGTCGCCGGGAAGACCCACAGGGCGCGCACCAAGATCACCGCCAGGCTCACGGCGGCGGCGTACCACAAAAGCTCGCCGGTCGTGTACTCCTGGAGGCCCTCCAGCACCGTGGGCAACTGCAGTCCGATCAGGATAAACGCCAGCCCGTTGAGCAAGAACACGACCACGTTCCACACGGCGCTGCCCTCCAGCCGCGACGTCGCCGACATGACCGTCGGGCTGCTCCTCCC
>CAXUFZ010000415.1:0-2764 GCA_964250345.1 uncultured Rubrobacteraceae bacterium | reverse complement strand
GCCGTCGTCCTTGAGCTCGCGCTCTTTTTTCACGGCGATCTTCTCCTGCAAAGAACCTCCTCCAAGATCCGGCGCTTGCGTCGCGTCGTGCAGTCTAACCCCGCCGCCCGTCCCCCACACCCCGGCGAAGTACGCCCGCGGGGTTCGGGGGCGTCCCTACTACGTGCGCTGCTTGCGGGTCAAATAGGCCTGGACCAGGACGACGACGATCAGGAAGACGCCGCTGACGAGCTGCTGGGTGTAGGAACCCAAGGTCCCGAGCTGGTTTATGAGGTTCTGGAGGATGCCTAGCAGCAGCACGCCCGCGAACGAGCCGGCCAGGGTCCCCGCGCCCCCCGTCAAGAGCGTCCCGCCGACGACGACGGCCGAGATCGCGTTGAGCTCCCACCCGGCGCCCGCGACGGGTTGGCCGGCGGCGAGTTGGGCGGCGAGCAGGGCCCCGGCGAGGCCCGAGAGCACGCCGCTGGTCGTGTAGGCGATCACCTTCGTCCGGTCCACGCGGATGCCCATGAGGCGCGCCGACTCCTCGTTGCCGCCGATGGCGAAGATCGCCTGCCCGTACCGCGTCCGCACGAGCACCACCCCGCCGACGACGAACGCGACGAGCATGAAGACGATGGGCGCCGTGAGGCCGAGGATGTCCCCCTGGCCGAACCAGACGAACGGCGAGTCGTTATCCACGCTGATCGGCTGCTCGTCGGCCAGCGCCAGCGCAAGGCCCCTGATACCAAGCAGCCCGGCCAGCGTCACGATAAACGGGGCCATGCGGAACCGGGCGATAAGGATGCCCTGGCCCAGCCCGATCAGGCCGCACACCACAACCGGCAACACCAACGCCAACGGCCAAGAAACCGGCGCCGCCAGCGCCGCCAACACCCCACCTAGCGCAAGTAGAGATCCCACCGAGAGGTCGATGCCGCCGGAGATGATCACGAACGTCATCCCCACCGCGATCAACCCGAGGAACGAGGCCTGGAGCACGATGTTCTCCAGGTTGCGCGGCGTCAGGAAGCTGTCGAACTGCAGGGACGCCAGGACGACGACGAGCAAGAGCACCACGATCGCGCCGCGGCGCTGAAGCACGCCGAAGATCCGCTCCCGCCGCGTCGGCCCCCCATCGCCCCCCGGCGGGGTGCTCTGCGTAGCGGCCCGGGCCTGTCCGGTAGCCATTCTAGGCCGCCCCCCTTCCCCTCTGGACGTAGACGGCGATCAGAATGATACCCGCCGTCAGAACCTGCGCGTAGGTGAACGGCAGGTTGTTCGAGATAAACGTCGTGCTTATAAGCTGCATGAGCAACGCCCCCATCACCGTCCCCGCGAGCCTGACCCGGCCGCCCGTCAGCGGCGTGCCACCGACCACGACCGCGGTAATGGCCGAGAGCTCGATCAGGACGCCGATGTTCGACGGGTCGCTCGCCCCCAGCCGCGCCGTCGCCACGATACCGGCGACCGCTGCCAAGAGACCGCTGATCGCGTAGACCGCGAGCAACGTCCGCCGGACCGGGTGGCCCGACAAGAAGCTCGCCGAGCGGTTGCCGCCGATGGCGACCACGTAGCGGCCGAAGGTGGTGCGTCGGATCAGGAACGCCACCACCGCCACCGCGACCGCCGCCACGATGACCGGCGCCGGTATCCCGAAAGGCCGCGCCTGCCCCAAAGCGAGCACGACCGGGTCCGTGACGATCAGGAGCTGACCGTTCGTGAAGATCTGGGCGAGCCCCCGCCCGGCCACCAGCAGGGCCAGCGTCGCCACGATGGGCTGCACGCCAGCGAACGCCACGAGGCTGCCGTTGAGGAGCCCCGCCAGGATGCCCACCAGGAGCGAGAGGCCGATGGCGAGGGGCCAGCCGTAGCCGAGGTAGAGCGGCAGCGCGGCCGAGGCGAGGGCCATTATCGCGCCGACCGAGAGGTCTATGCCCTCCGTCCCGATCACGAGCGCCAGGCCCAAAGAGACCAGCAGCACGGGCGAGACCTGCACGAGCAGGTTGGTGAGCGTCTGGAAAGAGGCGAAGTTCTCCGTGATGACGAGGTTCAGGACCACGATCGCCGCGAACGCGACGTACACCCCGCGGTCGCGCAACCACGTCCCGACCCCGGTCCCGCCGATCCCGCCCGTCGCCGTCCCGCCGCTCACGAGCGATCCCCGTTCGCCCCGTCCCCGGAACCGCCCTCGGCGAGCATGGACATCAGGTTCCCCTCGTTGACCTCGTCGCCGGAGAGCACGCCCACCACGGCGCCGTCTTTGAGGGCGACGGCCCGGTCGCTGCCCTCGACGACCTCTTCGAGCTCGGAGGAGATGAAGACCACGCCCAGGCCGTCGCGGGCCAGGTCGTCGACGAGCTTCTGGATCTCCGCCTTGGCGCCGACGTCTATGCCGCGCGTGGGCTCGTCCAGGATCAGGACCTTCGGGTCCATGCAGAGCCAGCGGGCCAGCATGACCTTCTGCTGGTTGCCGCCCGATAGCTCCCTGACCGGCTGCTCCGGGCTCGACGCCTTTATCCCGAGGCTGCTCATGAACCGCTGCACGACCTCGTCCTGGGCCTTGTCCGAGACGAGCCCGGCGCGCGAGAGCCGGGGCAGGGCCGCGGCGACGATGTTCTCCCTGACCGAGAGGTCCGGGATGATGCCCTCGGACTTGCGGTCTTCGGGCAGGAAGGCGACGCCGGCGCGGATGGCCGAGGCCGGGGAGCCGGTCTTGATCTCCTTGCCCCCCACCTTCACGCTCCCGCTGTCCACCGGCTCGGCGCCGAAGATGGCCTTGGCC
>CAXUFZ010000414.1:0-2805 GCA_964250345.1 uncultured Rubrobacteraceae bacterium | reverse complement strand
CCCGCAGACCATGTCGTTGTCGCAACTGTAGCGCGCGTGCCCGAGGACCGTCCGCGGCGCGGCGTCGAGGGTGGGGACGTCGGCGCAGACCAAGCCCGAGCTCGGCAGGCCGAAGAACGCGTGGCGGATGTCCTCCGGCGTAATACCGGCCCGTTCGCAGATCTCGTCCACGCCCTGGCGCAACACCCGCTCGACCAGGTCTATCCCTTCGGTGAAGTAGTAGCAGCTCGGGGCGTGGGCCTGCGCCACGAGCCGTCCCTCCGCGTCGAGAAGACAGAGGGCGGTCTTGGTGCCGCCGCCGTCGACTCCGAGGAACACCTCTAGGCCCCATCCTCGAGGCTATGGATGGTCACGCCTTGGACGACGCGGTTCACCTCCTGGTTCGGGAAGGGGTTGTCCGGCGTGTAGCCGAGGGCGAGCGAGAAAGAAAGGCCGAGGAGTTGCGCGAAGAGCACGTAGGGCAGCGCGAGCGCCGCGTCGTCCAGGCCTTCGAGGCCGTCGAGCGGCCACACGTCCTGGTCGTCCGGTTCGGCCCCGGGCGCCGCGGTCAGGGCGATGACCTTGCCGGATCCCGTCGAGCGCCGAAGCTCGGCCAGGAGGTCCAGATCGTAGCGTCGCGTGTACGGGTCGCCGGAGACGTAGACGACGGCCAGCGTCCGGTCGCTGAGGATGGACTTCGGGCCGTGCCTGAAGCCCAAAGAGGACTCGAAATACGTCACGACGGCCCCGGCCGTCAGCTCGAGCAGCTTCAGGGACGACTCGTGCGCGAGGCCCTTCAGGGGGCCGCTCCCGATGTAGACCACCCTCTCGTAGCCGGCGGAGGCAAGCTCGCGTATCCCCCGCTGGTAGGCGGACAACATCCGTTCCGCGGCCGTGACCAGCCGGTCGACGAGCCCGGCCGGATCCACGCCGCCCAAGACGAGCCTGGCCGCCAGAACCATCGACGTGAAGCTCGACGTCATCGCGAAGCCCTGGTCGTTCGTCGCCGCGGGCATCAGAAGGGCGAGCGAGCGGTCCGCGCCCGAGTGCTCCCTGTAGAGGCGGCCATTCCGGTTGCACGTCAGGATCAGGTGACGAAGCTCGGAGAGACACTGCTCGGCGAGCTCGACGGCCGCCACGCTCTCGGGGCTGTCGCCGGATCGCGCGAACGACACGAGCAGGGTCGGCACGTCCTCGGCGAAGCATTCTTCCGGGTTCGATACGATGTCCGTCGTGGCGACGGCGTCTACCCGCCTACCCGTGCGGCGGGAGAGGGCCGGGGCGAGTATCTCCCCCGCGAAGGCCGACGTGCCGGCACCCGTGAGGACGACGCGCAGATCTTTGCGTTCGAGGAGCGGACCCAAGAACGCCTCTATGTCGTCCCGACGCTGGTCCACCATCCCGCCGGTCTCCCGCCAGACGGCGGGTTGCTGGGAGATCTCACGCGCCGTCCACCCGGCGCCGCGTCTCTCGGCGTCGGCCGCGGAAAGGTCGAGTAGCTCGGTCATCTTCTTGGAGCCTCCCTGATCGTCGGGTTGCAGGCACTGGCGTAGTCCCCCAGCGCGTCGCGGGTATGGTCCAGGACGAGCGTCTCCGGGTCCGCGGATAGCTCTCCGCGGCGTACTCTCGCGTACTGGTTCGGCAGGTACTGGCTCAGGAGGGGCTGCGGGATGCCACGCCCGGCCAGGTTCGTCACGAGGCGCGACTGCGCGGCCTGCACCTCCTGGTCCGGCCAGTAGTACCGGATCCGGTCGCTGTAGCTGTACTTGCGAAGAAGGCGCTGCTCCCCGGGGTCGCCGGGGTAGTACCCCTGCCACTGCTCGGGTTCGGCCAGCATTCGGCGCTCGATCACGGCGACCAACCCGGATCTTTCGTCCTCGGGGATCAGCTCTTCCTCTATGGCGGCGAGCGCGAACAACGCCTCCCGCACCGCGAACGTCAGCGCCGGCCCAACCTTGAGCACGGCCCAGTTGTCCTCGACGAGGGCCGTCAGGTTCTCCCGGGTCTGGTAGTCGGTGGAGTGGGCTTCGAAGACGAGCCCGTCGTAGCCGTCCAGAACCCGGCGCAACTCCCTGGTGGCGTCGCGCTCGTAGTCGATCACGCACGCGTGGTCGAACTCAACCCCCGGTTGGACGACGAGCGCTATAACCCTGTTCCACGCCTCTTCCAGCCCCGCGTCGGCGAGGGCCCGCTCGTGGGCGTCGAGGGTGGCGCGGGCCGCGTCCGCCGACGTTGGGGTGAGGCCTTCCAACGTCTCGTGCGCCCCGCCCGGCACCGGCACCTCCGTCCCGATCACGTAGAGCGGCCGGCCCAACCCGGAGACGTTTTTCGCGGCCCTCTCCGCGACCCCCGCGAGCCGCGCCGCGCGTCCGGCGACGGTCCGATCGTCCAGTGACACGGGATCGTCCGCGCACGGCATGCTGCAGTCGAGGTGGATCTTGGTGTACCCCGCGGATACGTACGCCTCCACGAGATCGTCCGCAAGCGCCATGGCCTCCCCGGCGGGGAGTTTCTGCCAGCGGTTGGGCCCCAGATGGTCCCCCCCGAGGACGATCCGCTCCTCCGCAAGACCGTGCCTGCCGGCTATCTCCAGCACCAGCGTGCGAAAATCCTCCGGTTTCATCCCCGTGTACCCGCCGAACTGGTCCACCTGGTTGGACGTCGCCTCTACCAGGAGATATCCGCCCTCGTCCAGCGTCTGCACCACCGCGGCCTCGATCACGAGCGGGTGGGCCGAACACACGGAGTAGACGCCCTCGGCCGCCCCCTCCTTGTGCCGCCGCACGGTGTCCAGCAGCAGGTCGCTCAAGATCCTTCACCCCCCAC
>CAXUFZ010000413.1:0-2807 GCA_964250345.1 uncultured Rubrobacteraceae bacterium | reverse complement strand
TCTTCCAGCAGCGCGGCGACCTCTTCATCGGAGGTCTGGTCGAAGTTGCGGTACCAGAAGCCTATGGCGCCGAGGTCGGCGGGGGTTTCGAGGCAGACGAGGTCGTCCACTTCGCGGGCGAAGAGCGCGGCGGACGGGGCG
This sequence comes from uncultured Rubrobacteraceae bacterium, assembly GCA_964250345.1. Lineage (GTDB taxonomy): Bacteria > Actinomycetota > Rubrobacteria > Rubrobacterales > Rubrobacteraceae > Rubrobacter_D. The sequence continues at coordinate 2,666 of CAXUFZ010000413.1, read as the reverse complement.
GCGCAGACGGGGACGGCTAGGACGAGGCGCCTGGGGGCTCTGCGGCGCAGGGTCTCGACGGCGGCGCGGGCCGTGACGCCGGTGGCGAGGCCGTCGTCCACGAGGATGGCGGTGCGGCCGGCGACCGGGGCCTCCGGACGGTCGCCGCGGAAGTGCCGCAGCCGGCGCTCGACCTCGGCGGTCTCCCTCTCCGTGACGCGGTCGAGGTACTCCTCCAGGATGTCGAGGCGGCGGACGACGTCGCGGTTGAGGATGCGGACGCCGTTTGGGGCGACGGCGCCGATGCCGAACTCGGGCTGGTCGGGGGCGCCGAGCTTGCGGGAGACGATGACGTCGAGGGGGGCGCGGAGGTTACGCGAGATCTCGAACCCCACAGGAACCCCGCCCCGCGGCAACGCGAACACCACGGGCCGCCCGTCCCGGTAGCCCTCCAGCTTCTCCGCGAGCTTCCTGCCGGCATCCCTCCGGTCCTCGAACGACGGCCCGCCCTGGAGCACCCCGAACAACCTCCTCAAACGCCTCCCCCTAACGGATACCCTCCCAGAACGGCGCCAACGCCCGCCGGCTCTCCTCGACGGGCCGGACGCCGCCCTCATACCCCCAAACCGGCGGCTCTTCGTAGGCGCCGACGATGGTCGCGGCGACACTACCGGCGAGCGCGCCGAGGTCGTAGCCGCCCTCCAGGACGAACGCGGGCGGGGGCGCCCCGGTCTCGCGGCAGACGGCAGAGATTAGGGCGGCGAACCGCCCGAAAGAGTCCGTCTCCAGCGCCATCCCCCCGAGCGGGTCCGCCGCGTGCGCGTCGTAGCCGGCGGAGACGATGACGAGCCCGGCCCCGAACTCGCGCAGCACGGGGACGAGCACGCCGGCGAAGGCCGCCGCGTGCGCGTCCTCCCCCGAACCCGCCGGCAGCGGCACGTTGGCCGTGAAGCCCCGTCCAGGCCCGGCCCCCACCTCGTCCGCCCGGCCGGTGCCGGGGTAGAAGGGGCTCCGGTGGGTCGAGAGGTAGAGCACCCGATCTTCCCCGTAGAAGATGTCCTGGGTTCCGTTGCCGTGGTGGACGTCCCAGTCGAGGACGGCGACCCTCTCGACCCCGAGGGCGCGGGCGTGGGCGGCGGCGACGGCGGCGTGGTTGAGCAGGCAGAAGCCCATCGCGTAGTCCGCGCCGGCGTGGTGGCCCGGCGGCCGGGCGACGGCGAAGGACATCTCGCCTTCGAGGGCGCTCTCGACCGCCTGGCAGGCGCCGCCGCTCGCGAGCGCGGCTACCTCGAACGAGTCCGGCCCCATCGCCGTGTCCCCGTCGAGGTAGCCGCCGCCGGCGTCGGAGAGATCCCGCAGGTGGTCCAGGTAATCCCGGGTGTGAGCGGCGAGCAGCTCGTCCTCCTCGGCCGGCCTGGCGGGGCGCCGCTCGACCGGCGCCCCGGCGCGTTCGGCCGCCTCGACCCCCGCGACGGCCGCCGGGAACCCCGCCCGGGCCTCGACGCCGGCCCGCTCGGTGGCGTGGCGCGCGGAGGCCGGATCGCTGTAGACGCGCAAGCTCTGCTCCTCGGGTTCGAGTCTCCGCTACGGCGCGCATTATCCCGGGAAGACCGCGTCCGGGGCAAGCCCGGAGGACGGTCCGCGAGGTCGGAAGCCAAGGCGCGCGCGGTCCTTGAACCCTTCCGGATCTCTGTTACCATCCACCGCTTGACGTAGCAAGTCGTTGCAAGCGAAATATTGGAGGGGGATCTCCATGCGTCAGTTTGTTGTTGCCCTGCTTTCGTGCGCCGTTTTTTCGGCGGCGTTCGTCGCGGTCGCGCCCTCGGAGGCGCGGGCCCAGGACCTCGGCGGCGCCGCCGTGGCCGAGGCGCAGTCCTACATCGGGACGCCCTACGGCGCCTACGGGTTCGACTGCTCGGGCTTCACCTCGACCGTCTACGGGAACCTCGGCGTCTACCTGCCCGACGACCCGGCCGCCCAGTACGCCTACGGCGCGCCATCCGAGGCGAACGCCGGCGACCTCGTCTTCTTCGACGAGGCCGGCTACGGCATCTCGCACGTCGGGATAGCGACGGGCTACGGCACCGTCGTCCATGCCTCGACGTACTACGGCGAGGTCGTGGAGTCCTCGATCTACGACGTGCCCGGCTACGTCGGGGCCGTCGATCCGGCGTAGAAAGGTCCCGGAGTTCTCAGGCTTCGGGTGTTGCTAGCCTGGAACCTGCGGCCGGCGGTTTGCCAGAGAGGGTCGGGGCTTCGGTCCCGGCCCTTTCTCTTGCCTTCGGGACGTTTCAGGCTTCGCGCGCCCCGGACGGGAGCCCGCCGGCGAAGGCGCGCACCAGGCGGCGAAAGCTCTCGTCCGTGTCCAGGCTTATGCCGAAGCCCCCGGCCTCTTCGAGCGTGGCGAAGCCGTGGGCCACGCTCCTCAGGCCCCTCGCCGCGTGCAGCGCTTCCTCCCCGACGCCCACGCCGCATGAGGCGAGCACGGAGAGGACCGGCCCGAACGCTTCGGCCTCGGCCGCCGCAAGTTCCGGGTCGTCTGGGTACGAGAGCCGGTAGGACCTGACGGTGGCCTCGTAGAGCCCGGGGCGTTCCTTGACGAAGGCGCGGTAGGCCTCGGCGAGGGCGAACAGCCCGTCGTCGGCGGCCATGCCGGCGGCGGGGCGGGGCCCGCGCCGGGGCCGCGC
>CAXUFZ010000412.1:0-2813 GCA_964250345.1 uncultured Rubrobacteraceae bacterium | reverse complement strand
CCTCCGGCTCCGGCAAGAGCACCCTGATGAACCTGCTCGGCCTGCTCGACCGGCCGACAAGCGGCTCCTACGCTTTGGGCGGCCGGGAGGTCTCCGGGCTCAAGGGCTCCGAGCTCTCGCGGGCCCGGCGCGACCTCGTGGGGTTCGTCTTCCAGAGCTACAACCTGCTCGCCGGGGAGACGGCGCTCCAGAACGTGGAGCTCCCGATGGTCTATGCGGACGTGGGCCGCAAAGAGCGCAGGCGTCGGGCGACGGAGGCTCTGGAGCGGGTCGGGCTCTCCGGCAGGACCGGCCACAAGCCGACCGAGCTCTCCGGCGGCCAGATGCAGCGCGTGGCGATCGCGCGCGCCCTCGTCAACGAACCTTCGCTGCTCCTGGCCGACGAGCCGACGGGCAACCTCGACTCGGCCTCCGGCGAGGACATCATGGAGCTTTTCGGCGAGCTGCACGGCTCGGGCGTGACCATCATGGTCGTCACCCACGATGCGGAGGTCGCCGGGCGGGGCGGTCGGATCGTCGAGATACGCGACGGCAGGATCACCGGAGGCGGCGGGCAAGCGGCGGAGCGCAGCGCCGTGGTGGACGAGGAAGACGGGAGAGAACCACGAAGCCTTTGAGGATCGTCGGCATGGGGCTCTCGAGCCTCGTGGGCAGGCCCCTCAGGACCGCCCTGGCCGCGCTCGGGATCGTGGTAGGGGTCGCGGCGGTCGTCGTGCTGACCTCCCTGGGCAACGGCATCAGGGACTCCGTCTCGGGACAGATCACGGACCTCGGTCCGAACCTCATCACGGTCATCCCGGGCAGCGGGTCCGCCCCCGGAAACGGCCCGCCCGACGGCGGTCCCCTGGCCGCCGACGCGGCCAGCACCCTCACCGCGGAGGACACGAAGGACGTGGCCGGACTCCCCTCCGTGGAGGCGGCCTCCTCGAACGTCTCGACGGGCGGTCTGGTAGAAGGCGAGACGGTGCAGTTCTCTGGCGTGGACCCTTCCTTCGCGCGCATCCGCAACGTTGGCCTCGCCGCCGGCCGCTTCGTCGGGCGCGGCGGGGAGGTCGTGCTCTCCGAACCGGACGCCAGGGAGCTCCTCGACGCCCCGCCGAAGGGAGCCGTGGGCGAGACGATCACCATTAGCGGAACCGACCCGGTCCCGGAGGACGCGGGTGGCACCGAGGGCGCCGGTCGGACGCGCCCTCCGACGACGATCCCGCCGAACGTGGCTAAGAGACTTCCCGGAGCGATCTCGCGTGGCGCGGCGGAGGACGATCGGGGCAGGGGGTTGGCGCCCGCGTCCGGCAAAGAGTACGAGGTCGTGGGCGTCGTGGGCTCGCAGCCGGTGGGGATCGGGCCCGCGCAGCCGTCGACCTCCTTCCTCTCGACGCGGGACGCGCTGGACCTCTCCGGCTCCGGGACGGTCGGCCAGATCCTGGTCTCTGCGAAGAACGCGGCCTCGGTGGAGGCGGCGGAGGCGGGGATCGCCTCGGAGATAAAGGAGGCCCACGGCGGCCAGGAGGACTTCACGGTCGTCACCCAGCAGGAGCTCCTCTCCACCCTCGCCCGGATCACGGACGAGCTGAACGTCTTCCTGGCGGGCATAGCCGGCATCTCGCTCCTCGTCGGCGGAATAGGCGTGATGAACATCATGCTCGTCTCCGTGACGAAGAGGACCCGCGAGATCGGCGTGAGGAAAGCGGTCGGCGCGACCGACGCGGACGTGCTCTTGCAGTTCCTCTTCGAGGCGGTGCTGCTCTCCTCGCTGGGCGGCGCGGCGGGCGTGGGACTGGGCGTAGCCGGCTCCCTGCTGCTGCCCGCACTCCTGGCGGACCTGCCGCAGGCGGTCTTCGGCCCGGTCCAGGTGGGGCTCGCCTTCGGGGTCTCCGCCCTGATCGGGATCCTCTTCGGCAGCCTCCCGGCCTACCGCTCCGCGCGCCTCGCGCCCGTGGAAGCGCTCAGGAGGGAGTAGCCAGCCGATGTCTGCAAGGGACCGATCCTTGGAGCGTACAGACGCATGGTCGCCACCCCCGGAAGCGCTGCGGCCGGCCGGGCACGTGCGGCATGGCCGTCGGAGTCTCGAACCGTCTCGAAGAAGGTAGTGCGGACCGTATGCCTGTTGCGTGGATTGAGAGTAACGCCCCATGCGGTCGCAGCAACGCGAAGGGATCCGCGTACATTGGACTCCTGCGGCTATGGTCTCCGAAGATCCCGAGGAGGCATCGAGGCGGAGCAAGTGTACGAGGACCTCGCCGAACGGTGGCAGGCCACCTCTCCGCCCTCCGAGTACGCCGAGGAGGCCGCCCTCTACGCGAGGCCTGCAGGCCTGCTCATGAGGTGTGCAACTCATGGCTGTCGCACCGCTGAGAGGGGAGTCAGCACGACCAAACAGCGCGCCAGGTAGGTACGACAGCACGTCGCGGTGGCGTGCTGCGCGACGGACACGGGATGCTCGCGATAGGGCGTCTGACGGGCGTAGTTGCGCGGTTCGGCCGGGGCCGGCCCGCGCTCGACCGGCTCCTTGGCGTGTCCGTGGACGGTCGTGATGCCGCGCAAGTCGACCACCGCGCGGTCCCGGCCGCGTGGCCGGAACTTTGCGCGGGAGTGGCGCCGCCCGATCCGGCGCGGCCCGGCATCCGACCCGTCCGTCACCCGCGGTCCGGCGGGCGCAGGTGCTCGATCGCGACGCGGTGCCGCTCGGCCAGCCGCCGGGCGATCAACGAGCGGTGGCAGGCCTCCGGGTCGCGCTCGACGCAGAGCAGCGCCGCGGTCCCGCCGCCCGACAGCGCCGACACGATCGGCGCGAGGTCGGCGCTGTCGAGGAT
>CAXUFZ010000411.1:0-2838 GCA_964250345.1 uncultured Rubrobacteraceae bacterium | reverse complement strand
CGGTATCGGTGCTAATCTGGAACGGGTGTTGGGGACGACGGCGCGCCGGTAGGGGCGCTTTTGGGGGCATCGGAGACGGGCGCAGAGGAGGATGTGTTGCCAGAGGTGGAGAGGGAGACGACCATCGGGCCCGAGGCGGGGCTGCACGCCAGGCCGGCCGCGCGGTTCGTCAAGACGGCCAAGGGGTTCTCGTCGGAGATCGTGGTCGTGAAGGAGGGCAGGGAGGCCAACGCGAAGAGCTCGCTCAAGATCATGTCCCTCGGCGCGAAGCAGGGCGATGGGATTACGATCCGCGCCACCGGCGACGACGCGGAGGAGGCCGTCGAGGCGCTGGTCGACGTGATCACCCAAGAAGAGCACTAACTCCCCCACGACGACGAAGCCCGAGGAAAGGGGAGAGGAACGTGGGCGAGCTTCTGCTCGGCGTGGACATAGGTACCGGCAGCTCCAAAGGGGCGCTCGTCAGGCCGGACGGGGAGTGCGTCGCCACCGCGGAGTGGCCGCACGACACCCTGCTGCCCCGCCCGGGCTGGGTCGAGCACGACGCCGAGAAGGTCTGGTGGGGAGACTTCGCCGGCATCTGCGCCGAGCTTCTGGAGAAGGCGGACGGTCCCGTCGCCGCCGTGGGCGTCAGCGGCATCGGGCCGTGCGTCCTGCCGGCGGACGCGAACGGGCGACCGCTCCGGCCGGCGATCCTCTACGGCGTGGACACCCGCGCCGCCGACGAGGTCGGGGAGTTCACGACCCGGTTCGGGGAAGAGGGGATCCTGGCGGCCTGCGGCAACCCGCTGACCGCCCAATCGGCCGGCTGCAAGGTCGCCTGGCTGCGGCGCAACGAGCCCGAAGTCTGGGCGGAGATGAGCTATCTGCTCATGGCCCACACGTTTGTCGCCCGACGCCTCACCGGCGAGTACGTCCTCGACCACGTCTCCGCCAGCATGTGCGACCCCCTCTACGACGTGGGCAGCAACGCCTGGATAGACGACTGGGCCGACGAGGTGGCCCCCGGTCTGGAGCTCCCCAGGCTTGGCTGGTCCACGGAGGCCGCCGGCGAGGTCACGAAGGAGGCCGCCGAGGAGACGGGACTGCCGGCCGGCATCCCGGTGACCTTCGGGAGCACCGACGCCTGGGTCGAGGCGGCGAGCGTCGGGGTGCGGGGGGCGGGTGCTCTCATGGTCATGTACGGCTCCACGATGACCCTGGTCGAGGTCACGGAGACGCAGCTCCAGACCCCGAAGCTCTGGAGCACCGCCGGGCCTTTCCCGGAGACCCACGTCCTCGCGGGCTCGATGTCCACCTCGGGGTCCGTGACCAAGTGGCTCAAGGACCTGTTCGGGAACACCTCCTTCGAGGAACTCACCGAAGATGCCGCGCGGGTCGCGCCGGGCGCCGACGGGCTCGTCGCGCTGCCGTACTTCGCCGGGGAGCGCACGCCCATCTCCGACCCAGACGCGCGGGGGACCATCTGCGGCCTCACCCTCGGGCACGGGCGGGGCCACCTCTACCGGGCGATGCTCGAGGCGAGCGCCTTCGGGGCCAGGCACATGATGGAGGCCATGGACGAGGCCGGGGGCAAGGGGGACAGGCTCGTCGCCGTCGGCGGGGGTACGAAGGGGGACCTGTGGACGCAGATAGTCTCCGACGTCACGGGCGAGCGGCAGGAGATCCCGAAGCAGACCATCGGCGCCTCCTACGGCGACGCCCTGCTCGCCGGCATCGCCTCGGGCCTCGTGGACGCGGACGCGGACTGGGCCGAGATCTCCGACGCCGTCGAACCCGACCCACAAAACCGCGACACCTACGAAGAGCTCTACGCCCTCTACAAAGACCTCTACCCCGCGACCCGCGAGATAGCCCACTCTTTGGCCGCCATGCAACTGGCCGGGGAGAAGGAGAGAGATGACCGTGAATAGTAAAGGAAGGGGAGCACCTTGACGTTCTCGGGAGAGGTCGCGTGGGTCACGGGTAGCAGCAAGGGGATCGGGCGGGCCGTTGCCGTCGCGTTGGCCGAGGCCGGCTGCGACGTGGCGGTGCACTACGGCGGCAGCGAGGAAGAGGCCCGCGAGGTGGCCGACGAGATCGAGGGCTTCGGCAGAGAGGTCCTCCTGGTCCAGGGCGACGTCGCGGACGCGGGGGACGTGGAGAGGATGGCCGGGGAGATCGGGGCCCGGTTCGGGGGCGTGGACGTGCTCGTGAACAACGCGGGCTCCTTCGTCGAGCGGCGCCCGTTCGAGGAGTTAGACGGGGAGCTGTGGGACAGAATAATGGCGGTCAACCTCAAGAGCGTCTTCCTCGTGACCCAGGCCGTGCTGCCCCTGATGCGCCGCCGAGGCGGCGGCCGAATAGTCAACATGTCCTCCATCGCCGCCAAAAGCGGCGGCAGCGCCGACTCCATCGCCTACTCCGCGGCCAAGGGCGGCGTCGACACCCTCACCCGCGGCCTCGCGAGCGTTTTGGTCTCCGACAATATCGCGGTCAACGCCGTCGCCCCCGGCCGCATAGACACCCCGCTCCACGACGAGTTCACGCCCCAGGAGAAACGCGAACAAGCCGCCCAGGGCATCCCCCTCGAAAGGGAGGGCACCCCTGAGGAGGTGGCCGCGACCGTTGTCTTCCTCGCCTCCCCGGCGGCCGGCTACGTCGTCGGCGAGACCCTGGAGGTGAACGGCGGGCTCCGCATGGGCTGACGCGGGCCGGGCAAGAAACGAACGCGCGGATACGACGAAAAAGGAGACACCTATGAGAGCGGCGATGTTCTACGAGCCCGAAGACGTGAGGATGGAGGACATACCCGTGCCGGAGGCCGGGCCCGGCGAGGTGCTCGTCCGCATCGGGGCG
>CAXUFZ010000410.1:0-2845 GCA_964250345.1 uncultured Rubrobacteraceae bacterium | reverse complement strand
GCATGAGCCCCACGGCGCCCGCCTCCGGGCCGCCGGCGCAGACGCGGCGCGCGACCTCCAGGTGGGCCCGCACGGCCCCGGGGTCGAGGCGGGGGTCGAGGGCGCGGAGGCGTTCGGGGTCGAGGTGGACGCGGGCGTCGAGGAAGCGCTTCTCCTGGCAGTAGAGGACGACGCCCGCGTTGATGAACTCCCCGCGCTCGACGCGGGGCACGACGCGCAGTAGGGCGTACTCGAACGGGCTAGCCAAGCGTCTCCCTCCTGACCTCGCCCAGCGCCCGCGCCCACACCCGGGGCTCGCGCAGGCGAGAGACGAGGTAGGAGACGTACGCCCCGCGCACCTCGTCCGAGTCGCCGAACCCCGGCTCCCGCGCGAGCCACTCGTCCGGCACGAGGTCGAGGACCCCGCGCAGCCTCTCCGGTGTGAGGAGCGGGGCGAGGTCCGCGTCCGCCTCCTCGATGGCGGCGGCGAACGGCAACAGCACGTGGTCGCGGGCCGCGGCGAAGGGCCTCCGGCTCACGGCCTCCAGCGAGGGGCCGCCGTCTTCTTTGGGCCAGTTGTGGTGGAAGTACAGGGCCGCGCCGTGGTCTATGAGCCAGAGGTTTCCGTGCCAGACGAGGAGGTTCGTGTTGCGGGGGGTGCGGTCCACGTTCGTCGTCAGGGCGTCGAACCAGAGGATGCGGGAGGCGAGGTCGGCGTCCGGGGGCTCGACGAGCGGGTCGAAGCCCAAGGAACCGGGGAGGTAGTCCAGGGCGAGGTTCAGGCCGTTGCTCGCGCGGAGGAGGTCCTGGATCTCGGGGTCCGGCTCCGCCCGTCCCAGGTGCGGTTCGACGCGGACGAGCACGATCTCCGGCACCCGCAGCCCAAGCAGGCGTCCGATCTCTCCGGCCACCAACTCCGCCACGAGCGCCTTGCGCCCCTGCCCGGCCCCCCGAAACTTCAGCACGTAAGTCCCCAGATCGTCCGCCTCCACGATGGCCGGCAACGAACCCCCCTCGCGCAGGGGCGTGACGTAACGGGTGGCGGTGACGGTGCGGAGCACGGAACGATTATATTCCCGTCGCGAAGCGGCGCACCGACGGGTTCCGGGGTCTTCAAAGAGACGGAGGAAGGCCGCCACGCCCACACCGCTCCGCCGCGAGAACGTCGAAACCCAAAAACCTTCCCCCTTGACCTTGCCGCAGGGGCAAGACGTAGGCTTCTCTATACCCGGACGGCTGGCCCCGGCATCGGTCGTTGGGCCTAGAAGGTTTCGGCCCGGCGGACGATGTGTGTTTCTGGAACTCGCCGTAGGGTCTGTGCGTACTGTTTGAGGCGGCTGAGGAGGTTAAAGTGATCTTGGACCAGAAGACCGGAGCGAAAGGGCGGGAAGGGAACGTGGCAGACGGCGCGGAGCGGATGATCGAGGCCACCGGCGTCCAGAAGGTGTACGAGGCGAACGGCCTGCGCGTGCGGGCGCTCCGCGGCGTGGACCTCGGCATCCGGCGCGGCGAGATGGTCGCCGTCATGGGCCCGTCCGGGTGCGGCAAGACGACGCTTCTCAATGTCCTGTCCGGCCTCGACGACCTCTCGGACGGCGAGGTCCTGGTGGACGGGGAATCCATCGGGGGGATGTCGGACAGGAGGCGGACGCGGTTCCGGGCAGAGAAGATGGGATTCATCTTCCAGTCGTACAACCTGATCCCGGTCCTTTCGGCGGTGGAGAACATAGAGCTGCCACTGCTCGTCGCCGGCAAGAAGCCCAAAAAAGCCCGTCGCTGGGCACTGGACGCTCTGGAGATGGTGGGCCTTCCGGAGCAGGCGCACAAGAAGCCAGCCGAGATGAGCGGCGGCCAGCAGCAGCGCGTGACCGTCGCCCGCTCCCTGGTCAACAACCCGGCCATCGTCTGGGCCGACGAGCCGACCGGCGCCCTGGACTCGGAGACGAGCGCGGGCATCATGGACCTTTTGGTCCGCCTCAACCGCGAGCAGCGCCAGACCTTCGTCCTCGTCACCCACGACGCCGCCGTCGCCGCCCGCGGACACCGCACCATAAAGATGCGCGACGGCAACATCACCAGCGACGAGCCGAACGGCGACCGGAACGGCAGCCCGAACGTGACGGAGGCCTGAGATGGAAGAGCTCTTCGGTTTCCCGACGAACCAACTGATGTGGGCGCTCCTCGCCGTCACCGGCGTGGGAGCCTTGCTGCTTACCGCGAGCGCGCTGCGCAACCGGGTCTCCTTCCGCATGGCCGCCCGCAACTTGCCGCGCCGCCGGGCGCAGACCACGCTCGTCGTGCTCGGCCTGATGCTCGCGACGATGCTCTTCTCCGCCTCCTTCACCACGGGCGACACTCTGACGAACTCCCTGCGCATCCAGTCCCTGGAGAACCTCGGCCAGGTGGACGTGCAGGTCCAGGCCGGGGGTCAGGAGTCCTCCGACGGGGCGCCCTTCGGCGAGGCCACCGCCGAACGCGCCCGCTACTTCGACGGCTCCGTCGCCGGCGACGCGCGCGACCGGCTCGCCGACCGCGACCGCGTCGAGGGCGTGGCGCCCCTCGCCACCGAGACCGTCCCCGTCACCGCCAAAGGCACGGACCTCAGCGAGCCGACCGTCGGCGTGCTCGGCATCCAGGAAGATTTCATGCGGGGCTTCGACAGGCTTACGACCGCCGCGGGCGACACCTTGAGCGGCGGCGACCGCGGCTCGAACGAGGTCTACCTGAGCGCCGACGCCGCCGAAGGCCTCGACGTCGGCCGGGGCGACGTGGTCAGGGCCACCCTCGCCCCCGAACCGAAGGCAGATCCGGCCGCGCCCCGCGGCAACGGTCTCGACCCGGGCGCCGTCGCCGCACAGGCCGCGGG
>CAXUFZ010000409.1:0-2850 GCA_964250345.1 uncultured Rubrobacteraceae bacterium | reverse complement strand
CTTCGGAATCGTCCACGTGGGCGACGTGGAACTCCGAACCGGAGCGGCAGATCTCCACCGCCTTCTGGGCGGCCAGCGCCGCGTCCGGCGAGCCGTCGGTCGCGAGCAGGACCCTGCGCGGGAATCTCTCCTGGTCGAACCCTTCGAGGTCCATGCCGGTCAGGTCGCCCCGCACCACCAGGACCGGACACCAGGCCTCGCGGACGACGGTGGCCGTGATGCTCATGCGCGTGGCGTAGCGGAAGCGACCCATCCCCCGCTCCCCGACGATCGCCAGACCCACGTCCTCGTGCCGGGTGGCCTTGACGATCTCGTCTCCCGGGCGCTCGCCCGGCTGGGAGTAGACCTCGGCCACCGTCCCGCCCCGGGCCTCGATCGCCGCCGCCTGCTCCCTGGCCAGCCCGAAAGCCCTGCTGTCGGCCTCTAGGTCGTTGGCGAACACGTTGTAGTACTCGCCGTAGTGGGAGGGCGCGGGCAGGTCCCTGCCCACGTGGACGACGCGCACCGGCGCGCCCGTCCTCGCCGAGAGGTCCGCCGCGGCCCGTAGCTCGGGGTCGGTGGCCGAGGAGCCATCGGTGGCGAGCAGTATCTTCCTTGGCAGTTCCGTCATGGCTTTGCTCCTTTCACGTTCTCCTGGCGAAATCGGAGTCGGCTTCGAAACGCCCCATCCGGCGTGCCCGAAACCTCACCGATAACCCGTGACCAACGTCGCGCTCGTGAACCCTCCTTACTAAACTGAACCGTACAGTTTAGTTTATAACCCATCTGGAGAGAACGGTCAAGGCGAAGGCGTTGCGGGGAAGATGGGGCGGCGTCCGTTGGTCTGGCGTTGCCACCCTTCGCGCCGGCGTTGTCCCATGGCGCACAGGGCTTGGCAACTCTTTGGATCACCTGGCGCCTCTGATGCTGCGTGCACCGCGTCGGGGGGGCCGACGCGGGTAGAGCTGACGTCGTCTCTGGGCCTCCCGCGACCGTGCCGGAGGCGCTTGCGACGGGCGATCCGCCGGACCCGAAGCCCGGTCGTTGCGCGTGGGGGTTAGGCGCGCGAAGCGGGAAGGTGTGCCGCGGACGGGCGACCGCCGCCCCCCGCGAGGGGCCGCGCGTTGGCGTCGGGTTGTTGCCGGAAGGGGTTGGGGCGAGACGTTTCGCGCCGTCGTGGGCGGCTCGGTTTGGGTGGGGACGTTGCCGGTGTGGGCCTGCCTGGACTCGAACCAGGGACCTCATCCTTATCAGAGATGCGCTCTAACCAGCTGAGCTACAGGCCCTAAGTGATCGCCGCGACAGATGCCCGGCGCCGGGATAATGTACAACAGGCCAGGGCCCCTGACAACCCGATTGCAGCCTTCGGGGGCGGGAAGTAAAATCGGCCAAAGTCGGAACACCCCCGCGAGATTCGCGGCGTGAGAGGAGCGTACAGCCAGTGAGCGCCGACGGCTTCACCAAGATGTCCATCTACGGCATGAACATGGACCTCTTTTCCTCAAGCCCCATCGTCATCCTCAAGGTCGAGGACGAGAACCGCTACCTGCCCATCTGGATCGGCCAGCCCGAGGCTCGCTCCATCCTGATGAAGCTCCAGAACCAGGAGTTCGTCCGCCCCCTCACCCACGACCTGGCCCTGAACCTGGTCAGCGAACTGGGCGCCTCGATGGAACGCATAACCGTCACCGAACTCAAAGACCAGACCTTCTTCGCCACCATCCGCCTCGAAGTAGAAGGCCGCACCGTCGAGATAGATTCCCGCCCCTCCGACGCCATAGCCCTGGCTATCCGCTCCGGAGCCGAGATCTTCGCCTCCGACGAAGTCATAGAAGAGGCCGGCGTCGAGTTCGAAGAGGCCATGGAAGAGGCCCCCGAAGACGAGGTCGTCGACAAATTCAAAGACTGGATGAACCGCGTCTCCCCCGAAGACTTCAAGTAGTCGCTCCGCTTCGCTGCGCTCCGGTGAGTAGGGAATAGAGAGTAGAGAGTAGTAAACCCCCGGTGCGAGCCTTTTCTACTCTCTACTCACCACTCCCTACTCTCTCCGAACGGAAGCCGCGAACCGCGCCCGGGACCCGCTACTCCTTCGACCTCCCGAATAGACCACCACGTTCCTCCTCTGCCTTTTTGGCACGTTCGGCGGCGCGGCCGACGTAGATGGTGGCGAAGATGACGGCGATGGTTACGAGGACGGCGTAGAAGAATTGGCCGGCGAGTTCGCCTCCGGTTTGGCCGAAGATCTCGTCGAAGAGGTTTTGGATGGCGGTGTTCCAGGCCAGGGCGGCGACGAGGCCGAGGGCGGTGGTTATGAGGGTCGAGAACTTGTCGAGGACTTCGGCGGTCAAACGGTCTCCCCTTCCGGTCGCTGGTCTTCGGACCCGTTTTCGGCGGCGCCGTCCGTTGGGACGGGGCCGTACTCCGGGTAGGACTTCAGGAACTCTTCGACGGAGCCCGAGCCCCACCCGACGATGACCTGTCGGCCGTCGCCGGTGAAGCGGTCGCGGATCTGGGCCTCCCGCCGCACGCTGCGGCGGACGTACTCCCACGAGGTCTCCCCCTCGCGGCGTTCCATGCGCTCGGTGTACAGGAAGCGGCCCGTATCCCGTTCCCTGACCATCAGCAAGTCCACGTCTAGCCTTCTTCTCCCGGCGGGTCGAGGGTCAACCACCGCTCCAGCAACCCCGCCTCTTCCCAGGGCCACCGGCCTTCTGCCTCGGCCGCCCCGAAAGGCGGCGCGCTCCATGACATATTACCCGTCCCAACGGCCACAGCACCACCCGAGACCAGAACCTGCCCCTCCCCGGCCGCCGCGAGGTCTCTGCGGTGGACGAGGCCGTCCCCAACCTCGATCCCCCCGACCCTCCACGC
>CAXUFZ010000408.1:0-2872 GCA_964250345.1 uncultured Rubrobacteraceae bacterium | reverse complement strand
GCCGCGGCGCCGGGAGAGGCGGGCGGGGGAGAGGGGGACGAGGCGCTCGTAGAGCCAGGCGCGGAGGGTGGCGAGCAGGCCGAAGGTGGCCCTGTGCGAGATCAGGCGCTCGAAGTACCGCGAGGCGCCGCGCGAGGAGCCGAGCACCTGCACCAGGACGGCAGCCGGGATCAGGACGCTCAAAGGCGGCTTCTGCGCGGAGGCCGCGACCAGATAACCCGAGGCCGCAAGCAACCCCACGTTGGCCCCCATCGTCCACGAACTCAAAGACGCGGCCGACACGACCCGCCGCCTCTGGGGCCACAAGAACCCGAGCAACCGCGGGAGCGTTCTCCAGGCGCGACGGTCCACCGGTCTGCCGTCGTCGTTGCTCGCGGTCACGATGTTCCCGGTTTCTACGGGGGGCGGCTCCAGCGGGGTCCGCGGCCCCGGGACGGGGCGCTCCCGCCCGTCCGGTGGTTCGTTGTGGGCCGCGGCGTTCACGAGGCGGGCGTAGGGGCCTCCGGTCCCGGCCAGCTCTCCGTGCGTGCCGGATTCGACGAGGCGGCCGTCCTGGAGGACCAGGATTCGGTCGGCCGTCCGCGCGGCGCCGAGGCGGTGGACGACCGCGAGCACGGTGCGCCCCCGACCGAGGCGTTCTAGGGCGTCCTCGACGAGGCGTTCGCCCTCCGGGTCGAGGTCTGAGGCGGGCTCGTCCAGCAGGATCAGGGGAGCGTCTTTGAGAAAGGCCCGCGCGATGGCGAGGCGCCGGGTCTCCCCCCCGCTCAACCGCGCGCCGCCCTCCCCGACGTGCGTGTCGTACCCCCGCGCCATCCGTCCGACGAACCCGTGCGCCCCGGCGAGCCTCGCCGCCCCCTCGACCTCCTCCCGGCTCGCGTCGGGCCGCGCCACCCGCAGGTTCTCCAGCACGGTGCCGTGGAACAGGTAGGGCCGCTGGGGGACGAGGGCGACGTTTCCCCTCCACTCCTCCGGCGAGAGGTCCGCTATGGGGACGCCGTTGGCGAGGATGCGGCCGGTCCCGGGCTCCGCGAAACGCAGCAGCAGGTCCACCAGCGTGCTCTTGCCCGCCCCGCTCGGTCCGACGAGGGCCGTTCGCGTACCCGCAGGCAACGCGAGGTCCACCCCGGAGAGCGCCGGCCGGTCCGCGTCCGGGTGGGCGAAGCCCACGTCCTCCAGCCTCACGGTGATGGGACCTTCGAGGGTCAAGGGTTCGTTCCCGGTCTCTCTCTCCGGGATCGGGGTGTCCAGGATCCCGCCGATCCCCTCCGCGGCGGCCTTGCCCTCCATGCCGGCGTGCCGGCTGGCGCCGAGGTCGCGCAGCGGCCGGTAGAACTCGGGGGCGAGCAGCAGAGCCGGGAGGGCAACGGCGAGGGATAGATCTCCGAAGAGCAGGCGGACGGCGAGCAGCACGGCGACGAGGGCGACGGAGACGGTCGCGATGAACTCCAGCGCGAAGCCGGAGACGAACGCCACGCGCAAAACGCCCATGGTCCTCCGGCTGAACTCTTCGCTCGCCCCGCGGACCTCTCCGCGCTCCGCTTCGGCCCGGTTGAACGTCTTGAGCGTGGGGAGGCCGCGCAGGGCGTCGAGGAAGCGGGAGCCCAGGCGGGAGAGAGCGTCCCACTGCAGGCGGGTGCGCTCCTCGGCCTGCTTGCCGATGAGGACCATGAGGACGGGGATGGCCGGGCCGGTGGCGAGCAGCACGATCCCGCTCAACGGGTCGAGCCAGAGGACGCAGGTGGAGATCAAGAGCGGGACCAGCCCGCCCAGGTAGACCTGCGGCAGGTAACGCGCGAAGTACGCCTCCAGCCGCTCCACGCCCTCGACGGTGGTCGTCACCAGCCCGCCCGTGCCGCCCGCGTGACGGGCCGGGCCGAGCGCGAAGACGTGCCCGAGCAGCCTCTCGCGGACCCGCCGCCGGGCCCGCACGGCCCCCCGCAACGCGACGACCTCGCGCAGCCACACGAAGACCGGACGCGCCGCCACCACGCAGAGCAGCAGAGAGAGTGGCCGTCCAAGATCTCCGGGGCCGGCATCGGAGAGCAGAACCCGCGCCACGATCTCGCCCAGCAGAACGGCCTGCGCGACCGTCGCGGCGGCGGCCAGCAGGCCGAAGGCGACGGCCCCGAAGAGGTGAGCCCTCGCGTCCCGCGCCCGCAGTACCGTTTTCCCGTCCATCCGGCCTATTGTACGGTCCAGAAGTCGCGGTCCTTCGGGATTCCTGCGCGAAGCGGTGCCACTCCGGAAATTTTGTATGATCGTGGGGGTAGCAAGGATGCAGACAAGAACCCTTCGATCCGAGAGCCGCCACCTTGATAGACGGGATCCGAACAGGCAGAGAGGGCGCCGCGCGGGGGCGGATGGAGGACAACCCGGATGCCCCGATCCTCTCGAGCGGGCCTCTGGGCTGGGACGGGTTGATCGCGGGGAGGTTCCGGCACGCGCCGGACGAGCACCACTTTCCGCCCCTCCCCGAGAACACGATCTCCCTGTACCTGGGACAGCCCGTGCGCTCGGTGAGGTGGTCGGGAGCACGAGCACCAGGGGGGCACCCCGCCGTACATCGCCCCGTACTTCGCGGCCAAGGCGGCCATGGATTCGCTGGCCGTCAGCTACGCCGCCGAGCTCGCCCGATTCGGCATCGAGGCGACCATCGTCGTGCCCGGCGTGTTCACCAGCGGGACGAACCACTTCGCGAGCGCCGGCCGGCCCGCCGACGGGGGGCGGGCGGCCGAGTACGGGGCGCTCCACGGCGGGATGCTGGGGTCGGTGGCCGGGAGGCTCGCCGAGCAGGCGCCCGAGGACGCCGACGCGGGCCAGGTCGCAGACGAGATCTCGCGCATAGTCGCCCTGCCGGCCGGGACGCGCCCCT
>CAXUFZ010000407.1:0-2879 GCA_964250345.1 uncultured Rubrobacteraceae bacterium | reverse complement strand
TCGGTGAACAGCGGGGCCCCCGCCGCCGTAAGCCTTCGTGGGAAAAGCCCACAACGAGGAGGCACGAATGACGGTGAACCGTACGGTCTATGGTGGGGCGATGGTCGCCCTGCTCGGCTTGCTGGCCGGGCTATTGCTCTTGGCGGTCGTTGGTACGCGGGACGTCGAGGCGCAGGACGCGCAGCCCAAGGCGTCGGGCACGAACGGGCCCGAGGTGGTCTACGCGCTCAACGCCAAAAACCAACTGCTGCGTTTCGACGGGGACCGACCGGAGAACATCCAGAGGCGCGTCACCGTGAGGGGCCTGCGCGACGACCTCGTCGGCGTGGACTTCAGGCCGGCTAACCGGGATCTCTACGGCCTCGGCCGGGGCGGGAACGTCTACAAGATCAACCCGGACAACGGCCGGGCCACCAGGACCGCCGGCCTCCGGACGGAGAACGGGCGCCGGGTGGAGCTTCAGGGCGACAGCTTCGGCGTGGACTTCAACCCGACCGTGGACAGGCTCCGGGTCGTCAGCGAGGCCGACCAGAACCTGCGGGTCAACGTCAACAACGGGGAGACCATCGTGGACCCCGACATAAGGTACCGGGACCGCGGCGCGGACCCGCGCACGACGGCCGTCGCCTACGAGAACAACCGGGCCGGCGCCTTCGGCGGGAGCACCAGGATCTTCTACACCGAGGCCAACAGGGACAAGCTCACCACGGCCGTCGACGCCAACACCGGGGTCATCAACGGCGTCGGCAACCTGCGCCTCGACGCCGGCAACGTCGCCGGCTTCGACATCGTCACCCGCAACGGCAGCAACGCGGCCTACGCGGCGCTGCAGCCCGGCATCTTCGAGTCCGGCTTCTACAACATCGACCGTTCGTCGGGTCAGGCCAGGCGGATCGACGACATCGGCGACAACTCGAACATCCGGGGCATAGCCATCCCGATCGGCCAGCGTTAGGCCCGAAGCCGCATCATCTTCGGCTCCGAAAGACGCCCGCGCGGCCCCGCCCTCGGAGACGAGGCGGGGCTGCGCGCCGCCTACGCCGCGTACGGCGCCGAACTCTACCGGATGGCCCGCCGGTCGCTGCAGGACGCGGGTCTGGCGGAGGAGGCGGTGCAGGAGACCTTCCTACGGGCCTGGCGGTCCTCCCACCGCTACGACCCCGAGCTCAGCTCCCTGCGGACCTGGCTCTTCTCCATCGCCCGCAACGTGGTCGTGGACCTCGCCCGCGCCCGCCGGTCGCGCCGCCTGCCGGAGGCGCTCGTAGAGATGGGGACCGCGGCTTCGGAAGAGCCCCTGGACGTGGTCCTCGCGTCCTGGGAGATAGAAGAGGGTCTCCGCCGCATCAGCGCCGACCACCGCCGGGCGATAGTCGAGGTCTACTACCGCGGCAGGTCGTCGGCCGAGATCGCCGCCCAGATCGGGGTCCCCGAGGGCACGGTGCGAAGCCGCCTGTACTACGGGCTCAAGGCGCTCCGGCTGGCGCTCGAAGAGCGGGGGTGGGTGCGATGATCCCCGAGGACCACCGCCGGATGCGGGAGATGCTCGGGGCCTTCCTCCTCGGCGACCTCGACGACACGGAGCGCGCGGCCGTCCAGGCCCACGTCGACGGGTGCGCGCTGTGCCGGGAGGAGATCCGGACGCTCGAACCCGTCGTCGAAGCCCTCGCCGACGCCTCCCCCGAGCGCCTCCTGGAGGAGCCCGTACCCCCCGCGGACCTCGAAGGGCGAACCCTCGCCCGCATCTCGGGCGAGCGCCGCGCCCGGCGCGGCAGGATCCTGAGGTCCGCGGTGGCCGTAGCGGCGGCGCTCCTGCTGGTGGCGGTCCTGGCCTCCGTGCCCCGCCTCCTGACCCCCGAAGTGCCCCTCGAACCGGTCTCTTTCTCCACCGTGGCCCCCGGCGTGGACGCCGAAGCCGACCTGGTGGACCACACCTGGGGCACGGAGACCAAGCTCACGGCCTCCGGCCTGCAAGACGGCCAGGCCTACAGGGTCTTCCTCCAGACGGAGAACGGCGGCGAAGTGACCTCGGGCTCCTTTATCGGGACGGGGGAAGAGGAGGTCGAGTGCAGCCTCAACGCGGCCCTCGACCGCGAGCGCGCCACCGGGCTCGAGGTCCGCTCTCCCGGCGGGGACCTGGTGCTCGGCGCGGATCTTCCCTAGCGCCCAGGCGCGTACCCCGACGGTCGCTCCGGCGGCTACGTGAACAGGTCCAGGAGCTGCAGGTTCTCGAAGTCCGCGGCCAGCGTGGGGGAGAGCTTGGCCCGGTCCTCCCTCTCGACCATCTCGCCGGCCACCTCCAGGAACGCGGCGACGGGCCCGCTCGGCGGCACGTCCCGCCGCCGGAGCGCGACGATGGACCGCGACATCTCCGGGTTCTCCTCGACCGAGATGAGCGAGAGGTTCCCGGACGCTACGGACCTCAAGACCGCCGTCCGGGGCAGGAACGCGACCCCGAGGCGGTGCTCGACCATCCTCTTGGCGGCCTCGATGTTGTCCACCTCCATCGTCCTGAGCTCCCGGATGCCGGCGTTCCTCAAGAGCGCGTGCGTCTGCTCGAAGTAGCTCGAAGACTGGTCGAAGAAGATGAGCTGCTCCTCCCCGATCCGCGCCAGGTCCGCGACCCCCGTCTCGGTGAACCTGTGCTCCGGCGCGACCACCAGCACGAGCTCGTCCTCGTAGAGGTGCAGGCTCTCTATCTCCGGGTGACGCATCGCCCGCGTCAGCCCCAGCTGCACCTCCTCCTTCAGCGTCATCTCCAGGATCTCCTCCGAATGCCCGGTCCTGACGGAGATCGAGACCTTCGGATGGGCCGCCACGAACCTCTCCAGAAGCCCCGGCAACGCGTAGGTCCCCACGCCGGGCGAAGCCCCGATCCGGAG
>CAXUFZ010000406.1:0-2882 GCA_964250345.1 uncultured Rubrobacteraceae bacterium | reverse complement strand
CTTCGGGGGCGCCAACCCCGACCCGGGCTGCTCCTCCGCCGAGGACGACGACGAGACCGACCCGGTCCCGCCCGACACCGCGCCGCCCGAGACGACCATAACCTCCGGCCCGTCGGGCGCCGAGGACGGCGACTCGGCCACCTTCGAGTTCACCTCCTCCGAGGAGGGCTCGACGTTCGAGTGCGACCTGGACAACGGAGGGTTCGAGCCCTGCGTCTCGCCCAAGACGTATTCGGACCTGTCCGAGGGCTCCCACACCTTCAGGGTGCGGGCGACCGACGCCGCGGGCAACACGGACCCGTCGCCCGAGAGCCGCTCCTGGACGGTGGACACGGTCGCGCCGGCCGTCGAGCCCCGCAACCCCGAGCCGGGCTCTTCGACGCGGAACCGCAATCCGAAGATCGTCGCCACCGCGGGCGACAGGGGCACGGAGCTGACGAGGGAGGACCTCACGCTCGCCCTCGACGGTCGCCGGATAGGCAACTTCGAGTACGACGGGGAGACGGACCGTCTCTCCTTCACGCCGGGGCGCGCCCTCGACTTCGGCAGGCACGCCGTCGAAGTGACGGCCGGGGACGAGGCGGGCAACGCCACGACGCGGCGGTGGGGGTTCAGGGTGGTCCGGTAGGGGCGCGACAAAGGCGAGGGTAGAAAAGCGCGTCGCGGCGGCTGTATGCTTCGGGCAAGGGCGGCGTTCGGAAGGTTCAGGCTGAGAGCGGGAGGACGAGGATGGCGGTAGGCAGAATACGTTTGGCGGGGGTCTTGATCTCTCTGTCGGCGGCGGTCATGCTCGCCGCGACCCTGCTATGGGCGACCAGCGCGAGGTCCCAGCAGCTCAGGCCGCCCGAGTCCGACATCACCACCGACGTCCAGCTACTCGGCGTCAACGACTTTCACGGCCAGTTGGAGCCGCGCAACGTGCCGAGGGACCCGGACGGGTCCGGCCCGCAGCCCCCGGTCCAGGTTCCCGCGGGCGGCGCGGCCTACCTCGACGCCTACTTCGACGAGTACGAGGCGGAGAACCCGAAGCGCACGATCCGGGTGCACGCCGGCGACATGGTCGGCGCCACGCCGCTCATCTCCAGCTATTTCCACGATGAGCCGACGATCCGGGCGGCCAACAAGATGGAGTTCGACGTCGGCACCGTGGGCAACCACGAGTTCGACGAGGGCGGCGAGGAGATGCTCCGCCTGATAAACGGCGGCCGGCGCGACGACGGCAAGCAGTTCAAGGACGGCCCCACCGGCGAGCCGATCAACACCTCCTCCCCGACCTTCGGTGGCGCGCGGTTCCCGTACATCGCCGCCAACACCGTCCGCAAGAAGAGCGACGACACCGTGCTCCCACCGTACAGCGTCGTCAACAAGGACGGCGTGAAGGTCGGCTTCATCGGGGTGACGACGCTCGAGACGCCGAGCATCGTCGTGCCTGACGCGGTCGCGCCCTTCGAGTACCTGGACATCTCCGCCACGGTCAATCGCTACGCCAAGGCTTTGCAGAACAGGGGCGTGGAGTCCATCGTCGTGCTCGCGCACGCCGGCGGCGTCCAGACGGGCGCCGCGGAGGCGACCGGCGAGATCATCTCCGAGACGGGCCAGATGAGCGACGCGGTGGACGTGGTCGTGGCCGGCCACTCCCACTCCCAGCTCAACACCCGGGTGGACAACAAGCTCGTCGTCGAGGCGTTCAGTTCGGGCACCGCCTTCGAGACCGTCGACATGCGGGTCAGCCGCAAGACCGGCGACGTGGTCGGCTCTTCGGCCGAGATCGTCACCACCTACAACGACAACCCCGCCATCACGCCCGACGCGGAGACCTCGGAGCTCGTCACCCGGTACAAGGAGCGCATCACGCCCATCGAGCAACGCCCCATCGGCGTCTCAGAAGAGAACATCACGCGCGCCACGACGCCGGCAGGCGAGAGCGCCATGGGCGACCTCATCGCCGACGCCCAGCGCGACTTCACCGCCGAAGGCGTCAACGCGCCGGCGGACTTCGCCTTCATGAACCCAGGCGGCATCCGGGCCGACATAGCGCCCGGAGAGACCACCTACGGCGAGCTCTTCTTTGTCCAGCCCTTCGACAACCAGGTCGTCAGGATGAACCTGACGGGCAACCAGATCTACCGCCTCCTGGAGCAGCAGTTCCAGGTGGACAACAACGGCAACCCGAGGACCCGCATCCTCCAGGTCAGCGGCCTGAAGGTCTTCTACAACGCCTCGAACCCCGCCGGCTCGCGCATCACGGAGATCAGGGACTCGCAGGGGACCCTCGACACGACCGACGACGCCCCGCTGGACCGGACCGCCACCTACTCCGTCGCGGCCAACAGCTTTATCGCCACCGGCGGTGACGGCTTCACGGTCTTCAAGGAGGGCACGAACCCGACCACCCTCGGCAGCGACCTCGACGCGCTGGAGGCGTACATCGAGAAGCTCGTCGAGAACAGCCCGAGCAGGACCTTCGGCGCCCCGGACCCGGCGGAAGAGCAGAGGATCAACAAGCAGGGGTAGGGACTAGGCTTTCAGGTTTTGAGGCTCTAGGCTTCAGGATCGGATTTCGCGGGCGTGCCGGATGGCGCGCCCGCTTTCTTCTGTCGGGCCGGTATCCGGGTCCTTCGCGGACGGTTTCAGGAGTTGTCGGGGTCGCGGATGGCGACGAACATAGGGTACTCTTCGCCCTCGATGATCCGCGGCACGAGCTCGGCGGCGAGCCCGACCCCGCGTAAGAGCCGCAGCCACGTCTCGCGGGGGAACAGCCCCTCGCGGTGGACGTCGTGGGCCGAACGCACGGTCCCGTCGGGCTCGCGCAGCAGGAACGCGTAGTGCGTCTCGAAAACGGTCCCGCCGGGTTCGGGCGGCAGCGTCCACTGGAGGTAGCG
>CAXUFZ010000405.1:0-2886 GCA_964250345.1 uncultured Rubrobacteraceae bacterium | reverse complement strand
GCAGGGGAGCGACGCCGGAACCGACGCGCGAGGAGCGGATGCACCGCGCGCAGAGGGCCGCGCGACTTCTTGAGGGGGCCTTCGTGTCCGTGATCGAGGAGAACGAACTGTTCGTGCCCGCCGTGGAGCAACTCTACGCGGCGCTCTAGGAGGCCGAAGCGTCCGCCATCGGATCGGACGGATAGGGAAACGACGAACGTCCCACCTGAAGGCGCTTCCTTGCGGTTATGGTCACGTTATGGTCGAATTCCGATCGTAGCAGAGGCGATCGAATCGAGCACGAGACAAAACACCTGCAAATAGCCGGGTTGTTAGCCATTGGGCCTCGGGTCGTCGGCGGCCGGTATGGGCGACTCTGAATCACTTAGTTCAGGTTCGAATCCTGGTCCGGCAGGTCGCCGAAGACCTCGTTTGCGGGGCTTCTCTCGTTGTCTTTCACGTCGATCTCCTCCCCCGCGGTTGCGGTCTTCCGTTCCTCAGGGTACCGGCAGCCCGAGCAACGCGAGGCCGTCCCGAACCAGCAGCAGGGCGAAGAGGAGCAGCGCGCCGGGCGCACGCATCGTCCGAACGTAAGCCCTCTCCGAGAGCAGCACCCGCGACCCAGAGCGGCGGGTATCGCTCATCGAATCCTCCGGACAACTGGTTGGATCAGGGGGACAGTACCCTATTCTTCGTGGGTTGGTTGCGAAATGCGGCGGGTGCTCGCAGAAGGAGGTTCTCCGTGGCAAAGTTGGTCTACTCGGCGATCTCGTCGCTCGACGGCTACATAGCGGACAAGGACGGCAACTTCGACTGGGCCATGCCGGACGAGGAGGTGCACGCCTTTATCAACGACCTCACTCGGCCCCTCGGCACCTACCTCTACGGGCGCCGGATGTACGAGACGATGGTCGGCTGGGAGACCGACCCCACGCTCGTCGAGCAGTCGCCGCTCATGCGCGATTTCGCGGAGATCTGGCAGGCGGCCGACAAGATCGTGTACTCGGGGACGCTTGCGGCGGTCTCCACGTCCAAGACGCGGATCGAGCGGGACTTCGACCCCGAAGCGGTCCGGCGGATGAAGACGTCGTCGGGAAGGGACGTGGGCGTGGGCGGCGCCGAGCTAGCGGCCCAGGCGTTCCGGGCCGGCCTCGTCGACGAGTGCCAGTTGTTCCTCGCGCCCATCGTGGTGGGAGGAGGCAAGCAGACCCTACCCGACGATGTCCGCGTGAAGCTCGAGCTGCTGGACGGGCGCCGTTTCGCAGGCGGCATGGTCTACCTCCACTACCGCACCAGGGTCTGAGGAGACGGCGACACGGCCCGGCTCTGCCTCCAGGAAGCTCGGGATCTTGCGTCGTTTCTGCCAAGCCCCGCTGCGGCCATGCGGCGCGCTATTTGTGGCCGAGTTTGAGCCGGGGAACCGGCAGAAACGATTCCCCGGCCAGGTCGAGGGCCTCGACCGCGCGTGCCGGAGGTGGCGACGCGGCGACGCTCCGCCACGCGCGGCGGGGCCGCGGGTTTGTGTTCCGCCTCCGGGACGGCTCAGCCGGTCGCCCGCGCGAGCCGCGCCTGCTCCCGGATGGCCCCGTAGTACTGCGCGCTCATTCCCATCTCTGGCTGGTAGCGGGCCATCAACCCCTGCTGGAGGGAGCCGTTGGGCAGGCTCTCGTCGAGCGAGAACTCGCCGGCCAGCGAGAACCACGTCAGCGGCACGATCCCGGCCTGGACCATGCGCCGCACCGCCGCGTGGTGCACCTCGGGCGTCGTGGTGGCCGTGGCGTCGACCACGACGTGCACGTCGTAGCCCTCGCGCTGGCCGCCCAGGGCCGTCTGCAGCACGCAGCCGTCGGTGGCCACGCCGCCTACGACGATGTTCTGACGACCGGTGTCGCGCACGGCGCGCGCGAAGTCCTCGTCCAGAAAGGAGTTGTAGAGGCCGGCGCGGCGCCCGAAGACCTCGCGGTCGCCTATGACCTCCAGCACCCGCGGGTAGATCGGGCCTGCCGGGTGGTCGGGCCTGCCGTGGGTGACGACCAGGCCGGTCTCGTACCCGACGGCCGTCTCGGCCAGGCCGACCGCGCTGTTGAGGTGAGCCGACAGGTCGTGCGAGCGCAGCACGCCGGTGAAGCCCACGGCGTAGTCGACGAGGACGATGGTGGTGTTGGCCGGGGTGAGCGGTTGGGTGGACATTGGGATCCTCCTATCCTGGGTGTTTTTGCTTCTTGGGCGTTGGGACGGCGCGGCCGGGGCTGGGGCCGTATCCGGCGTCGGCAAGGGGTCGCGCGCGTTCCCGGTACGCGCGCCCGGCGGGTGCTTCGGGCGGCGCGGGGCAGGCACGCGGTCGACGCTGTTCACGCCGTCAAGGCCGACGTCGGCGCCCCCGCGTGCCGGCGCAGCGCCGGCGCCACCTCCGTGGCCAGCCGCTCCAGCGATTGCTCGACGAGCCCGCGGGGCAGCCCGCCCCAGTCGACGAGCGCCTGGACGCGGTCGAAGCCCAGCGCGTCGTGGAGCTCCGCGAGCTTCTCGGCGACGCGCTCGGAGGTCCCGATCATGAGGTGACCCCCGCGCCCGAGGCCGGACTCGAACTGCTCGGGCGAGACGTGGAAACCGCCCCCGCCCGGGCGCTTGGGCCGCAGGAAGTCGTGGTAGTACGGGTAGGACGCCCCGGCCTCCGCCGCGCTCGCCGTGCCCAGGTAGTGCACCGCGACGCCGAGCCGGAGGCGCCCGGCGTGCCCCGCGCGCTCGCCGGCCTCGCGGTACACGGCGGCGAGCCCCCGCAGGCGCTCCGGGGTGCCGCCGATGTAGCCGAGGATCATGGGCAGCCCCAGCCGCCCGGCGCGCGCGGCGCTCTCGGGGCTTCCGCCCACGCCGAGCCACACCGGCAGGGGGTCCTGCGCGGCGCGGGGG
>CAXUFZ010000404.1:0-2893 GCA_964250345.1 uncultured Rubrobacteraceae bacterium | reverse complement strand
AGATAGAGCTCCTCGTCGTCCTCGCGCTCGCCTCCGAGCGTGAAGGCGCGGCCGGGCGGGCGTTGGACCACCTCGAACGGGCGCTCGCGCTCGCCGCGCCGGAGGGCTTCGTGCGCGTGTTCGTGGACGAGGGGCCGCCGATGGCCGCGCTGCTGGCGCGTCTGATCCGGGGCGCCCGCGACGCCGCATCCGAAGACTACGCCGGCAGGCTGCTGGAGCACTTCGCCCCGGGTCCGCCCTCGGGCAACGGGGGCCCGAGCGAGGTCCCCGGCCTCGAACCCTTGAGCGAGCGCGAGGTGCAGGTACTCGCGCTCGTCGCCGCCGGCCGGTCGAACGCGGAGATCGCGCAGGATCTCTTCCTCTCCGTAGGAACGGTCAAGGCGCACGTCCATCACATCTTTGGCAAGCTCCTCGTGCGAAATCGCTCCCAGGCCGTCGCCAGGGCCAGGGGGCTGCGCCTGCTCGGCTGACCCCGGGATTTAAACCACCGGTAAACCCCCGGTTGCTACCTTCGATGGATGGAGCCCTGAGCACCGGCCCCTAGACTGGCTTCGAAGCCAGAAGACGGGAGCCGGGCAATGATTCTGATGGACCTCAACGAACAGGCGGACAGGGATTTCGGGCGCGCGCGGCGCAGGGCGTGGGTGCGCCGGCTGGCGGCCCATGTCCGCGGGAGACCCTCGTCCCGGGACGCCCAGCCCTCGTTCGACGAGGCCAGGAGATCCTTTCGAGCGTACAACCGCGTGCGCCGGGGGATGCGGGTCGTCGATCTGGAGAAAGTCGTCGGGAGCGTGGGGCGTTCCCGAGACTTCGACGGCTTCTTTATGCCGCTCCGGGCAAGCGCGGGGAGAAAGTGGAAGCGCGTGGACCTGGCGTTCCACCGGGGCAAAGACCTTCCGCCGGTGCGCCTGTACCGGTTGGGCGACGCCTATTTCGTCGAGGACGGCAACCACCGCGTCTCCGTCGCCCGCTTCCACGGCCTGCCCAGCGTGGAGGCCGAAGTCACCGAGTTCCGGCCCGCGCCCGGCCCGGAAGCGCGGGCCGCGTGAGCCTCTGGAACGCCGGCGTGTTCTACGCGGTCCCGGCGCTGCTACTCACCGTGGTCGGGCTGCACCTGCGCCACGCCTCCCGAGACCCGAAGACCCCGCGGGGCGACGCGGTTCTGGTGGATCTCGGCCTCGGCCTCGCGGCGGTCTCCGCCTCCGTGCTGTGGTTCAGGGCCTTCGTGTCGGTAGTCTTCTGACCAACGCCCAGGACGGCACGTCCATTCCCCGACCCCCATCGCTTACAGAACCGCAGTCGGGATCTCCACGACCGGCCCGAGAGCCAACCCAAGAGCCAACTCGTAGCAAGCGGCGCAACCCGTCGTCCGCGCGGCCGGCGAGGGGCGCTAGTGCCACAGCCGGAAGCATCACCTCTTCGGTACTGCGGGGCGCCAATGAGACGGTGATCGTGGGCACCCGGCAGGGCCCACCGGTTCAAGAAGATCCGATAACGATAGACAGGTCCCGAACGGCCGAGGACCAGCGAGCAGGAAAAACAAGAGGGGGCCGAAACATCTCCGGCCCCCTCTCAGCCTCGTGAAGGGGGATGGACAGCCCCATTGGTCTCTGGCTGAAACCCGGGACCTTACTGTGCATTCCCGTTCATAAGCCTTTGATGCGCGTTTGGTTCGCGCGCCTTACATCATGCCGCGGAGCTCCGCGACCATGTCCAGCCCCTGCTGCTTGCACAGGTCCTTCGGACGCATGATCGCCTGCTCGTCGAGCAGGTTGCGGGTCCTGGCCTCCTTCTCGAGGTGGCGCTCGATCACGTCGATGGCCCGGTCCACGTCCTCCCGAGTAACCTCGCGGGTCTTCTCATGGTTGATGGTGAGGGTCATAGTTTCTTCACCTCCTCCCGTCTGCGGTCTAGGCGGAGTTTGTAACGTTTGATCCGCCTCTGCTGAACCCAGAGTAAAAGCGGCCCGTCCCCCTGTCAAGGGTCTTTTTCGCTTTTCCTTTTGGCCGCGGGGCCGAAAATATTGCGTCCCTTTGCGGGCTATTCTACTCCCCCGACGAAAACACCCTCCACCAGCCGCGGCGCCACGGGCACGGTGTCCTCTTTCAGGCAGAGATTCAGATCCCTCTCGTAGTCGAGCCGCCTGAGCCGCCGCGCCGCGCTGTTTCTCCTCAGCGCCCCCTCCGGCCGGGACAGGTAACCCTCGACCACCCGCAGGGCCCGCGCGTCGAGCGTGGCGCCGCGTCCCTCCAGTCGGCGGAGGATCGCCCCGGCGGCGGCCTCGTCCTCGGAGGAACGCCGCCCTCGCCAGCCGCAACCGACGACGGTGACGTCCCCGTATCCGCCGTCGGCCAGCGCGTCGGCGACGGCCCCGGCGTTCACGAAGGCCCCGGTAAAGATAGCCGGCGCGCCTGCAGCGGCCTCCACGACCCGCGTGCCGTTCGTGGTGGAGAGGGCGACGGTGGTGCCGGGGGGGATCCCAGACGAAAGTATCTCCGTTGGCGAGTTGCCGAAGTCGAAGCCGGCCACCTTCGCGCTGCCCCGTTCACCGACCCGGAGGTCCGCGGTCGCCGTAGCGGCCTCCTCTATCGAGGCCACCGGGATCACGCGTGCTCCCAGGGAGACGAGGACCGCTATCGTGGTGCTCGCCCGGAAAGCGTCGACCACGACCACGACGGAGCCGGCTCTCGCCGCCGCGCGGGCCCCCGTCTCGCCTCCGGCGTACCGGCCGATCAAGGGGTCGCTCCGCTTCGCCGCGCTCCGGTGAGTAGAGAGTAGTGAACGGTGAGTAGTTGGTTTCGGCGTAGCTCGGCCCGACTATCGTGGATGATACATGTTACGGCCGCCTGTTTGGCAGAGAGTCGCGTCGCAAAACCCGTCAACATCGCCAAAT
>CAXUFZ010000403.1:0-2902 GCA_964250345.1 uncultured Rubrobacteraceae bacterium | reverse complement strand
TCCCTCCCCCCCTCATTCAGTAGCCGCGGGACGGACAGCTCGACGAAGACCAGCCCGTCCAGGCGCCGCGCCTCTTCCAGTTGGCGCGTCGTCTGCCGCACGTGCGAGCCGACGAGGACGAGCCCGTGCCCCCGCGCCGGGCCGTAACGGTGCAGGTCGGTCGGACCCAGCGGCCCCTTCTCCGGGATGCCGCCCCTCGCCCGCACGAACGAAGGTCCCGTGCGGTAGACGAAGATCTTGCCCGCCTCTTCCGACGCCAGCAGACCCAGGACGAAGACCTCGAGGTCGGCGTACTCCGCGGCGTTGACGATTATGGGGCGGGCGTCGTTGGCACCCCGCAATATCTCCGCGACCTTCTCGGGACCGCCCCGCCGGATGTCCTCCAGCCCGACGCTCAGAACGTCCCCGGCGCGGACCATTCCGGCGGTCTTCTCCTCGATCCAGTCGGCGAGGTTTGAATGCGCGTAGCCGAACGTCGGGTCGGTGGCGAACTCGGTCCGGGCGGCGGGGATGAGCTCGTCGCCCTGGCGCACCCACTGCGCGTCGTTCACGGTGACGCGGCCGGCCTCGAAGAAGCACGGGCACACGACGATGCCGTCGACCGGCTTGCCGCCGTCGGCCAGTACCTCGGTCAGGGTGTGGGTCTCGGCGTGGAAGTGGCCACGCAGGGTCGAGTCGCTCCGGCTGGTGACGGCGAAGTCTACGCCGGTGTCGGCGGAGGCGCGGACGAGACGCTCGGCGATTTGGCGGTTGAGCAGGGCGGCGTCGCCCTCGTCGAGGCTGCGGGAGTTGGTGAGGACGAAGACGGTGGGACTCGGCTGCTCCAGCGCCCAGCGCAGCTCCGAGTACGACCACGTCGTCAGCACGGGGACGTCGTGGACCGTCTGGGTCCCCGTCGGGTCGTCGTCCAGCACGATCACGCGCCGGCCCCCGCCCTCGACGCGGTCCCGGATGCTTCGTAGCGCGTCGGGCTCGCGGCGCGCGGGCGGAAGCGAGGCGAGGTAGTCTTCGGCCGCCACGGGCGCTTCGGGCTCGGAATGATCCGGTGTCATCGTCCCTAGCCGCGGCGCAGGAGGTCGTCTTCTATCCCGTCCCGGAGCTCCGCGAAGTTGGGGGGTTTGACCATCTTGCCCTTGTCGTCCACTTCGAGGCCCTGTTCGCGGGCCTGATCCACGAGCCAGCCCGGCCAGTAGGGGTCTTTTCCGGCGTAGGCTTCGTGGGTCTCCAAGACGGCGAAGCACCAGGCGTCCTCCTCGCCGGCGTTCTCGAAGGAGCGCCACAGGCCCGGGGGCAGCGAGATCATGTCCCACGGACCTATGATCGACTCCCCCTCCGCCTCCCCGTCCGGGTCGTTGCCGTAGAGGAAGTGAAAGTTGCCGGACAACGGCATGAACATCTCGATGTAGTCGTGGGTGTGCCAGGCCGGGCCGTTCCCCGGCGGGCACATGAACATCCCGACCTGGAAGTCGTGCGGCTGGTCCAGGATGGGCCTGAACTCGGGGTCTTCGCTCGCCGTGTCCCCGATGACCGCGTAGTTCATCCGCTTGTGCCCCGGCAAGATGCTGTCGATGAACATGAGCGGCACCCCGACCGGCGAGCCCTTCCCCTCGATGTCCTTGAAGCGGACGATCCGGCCTTCCATCTCCTCCGGCGACACTCTTGGATGCCCTTCGAGGCTCTTCTCGCTCACCAAACTCCTCCCGTCTCGTCTCCGACCGCCCACCCGCCCAATCCGCCAATTCCCGGTAGATCTGCTGCATAACCTCGAACTCGTTGAACATCATCCACTCACCGAAGACCTTGCCGTCCTTGATCTCGTGCTGCGTGATGCCCCACATGTAGACGGGCCTCCCCGTCGGCGGCCCGTAGACCCCGAACCCCTTGTGAGTACCCACGAGGCTCCAACGCACGGAGACGACGTAGCCCTCCCGGTCGTTGCCCATCCAGTAGAGGTCATCTATATACACGGCGAGGTCCGGGAACATGGCGAGCATGGAGAGCACGAAGGCCTGGTACTCCCCGCGCCCGTAGAGCTGGCGGTCGGTCGGCCCGAAGAAGCGGACGTTCGGCGCGTGCGTGTCCCGAATTTTGGCGACTCTGCGCCAGTTCCAGACGTAGTGGTACGCCCGCCGCACGAAGTCCTCTACGTCGAAGCCCCCGGAATCCTTCTCCGGCATGTGCGGCGGCTTGCCCTGGCCCGGCAGCCGGTCGGCCTCGCCGAAGGCCTCCTCAAGCCCGCTCCGGTCGGCCCGGCTGCCCATCTCGCAGGCCTTCTCGCGCAGGTCGAAGCCTAGCTGCTTGACCAGGCTCGCGGTGTTGTAGATGACCCACTCCTCGTAGTTCTCGTTCGCCACGAAGACGCAGTTGGCCGTGAGCCAGAACTCGACGGGCCTGCCCGTCGGCGGCCCGAACTGGCTGTACCCCGTGTTCGTGCCCTGCAAAACGGTTCGGTGGGAGGTGTGGAAGCCGACCTCGTCGTCGCCGGCCCAGACGATCTCGTCGGCCAGAAGCCGGATGTCGGGAAAAGCGTTTATGAGCTGGATGGTGCCCGCGATGACCCTGTCCCGGCCGTAAGCCAATCCGGCGTCGTCCACCACGAGTATGTTGTGCCGGTAGTGGTCGTAGATGTAGCCTACGTCCTTCCCCTCCCAGATGCGGTGCGTGGCCCGCACGATAAAGTCCACGATGTCCACGTACGTGTCCTCGAAGCCCCGCATGCTCTGGCGACGCTCCGCGCCGGGATGCAGAAGCTGCTGGTCGGTCCCGAACTTGGACCGAAGCGAGATCTCGAATCCCCCAGGATTGGCCCGCGGCCCAGCCTTGGGCCTGAGCAAATGGGCTCCCGTCCTGGCGAGGTTCTCCTCGGGCACCGCGGACCCCGCGGCATCGCCCACCGGCCCTC
>CAXUFZ010000402.1:0-2905 GCA_964250345.1 uncultured Rubrobacteraceae bacterium | reverse complement strand
GCGAGGGGCCGTGGCGTTCGACCGCCTCGCCGAGCGCGAGCGCGTCCCGCAGGCCGGCGTCGAGGCCCGCCCCGGTCATCGGCGTCGTCGCGTGCGCGGCGTCTCCGACCAGCGCCACCATCCCGGAAACCAGCCGCCGGGGGAGGTGCTCGGCGATCGGCGTGGCGAATATCTCGCGGTTCTCGGCCGCGAGCGCCATCACCTCGCCCCACGGGCTCGGCCACACCTCGCGGGCGGTCGCCGCGAGCTCGCGCAGCAGCTCATCGGAGATCGCCTCGGGCGGGGTCGTGTGGAAGCGTCCCCCGTCCCGACCGGCGATCCCCGACAGCGTCTCGGGATGACGGGCGTCGCACCACGCGAACGCCAGCCGGCGCTTGCCGGGCGCCGTCGAGCCGTCGGGGCCGGGCACCGCGTAGGCGCCGAGGGCGAAGCCCGAAGCGTACAGGACCTCGAAGGCGTTGCTCGCCGCCGGCAGCGGCGTGTTGGGGGGCAGGTCGGCCTCCAGGACCAGCCCCCGCCACACCAGGTAGCCGGCGTATTCGGCAACCGGTCGGTCCGGCTCGACGGCGCGTCGCAGCACCGAGTGGACGCCGTCGGCGCCGACCACCAGGGACCCGCGGCGCGTCCCTCCGTCGGCCAGGGTGACCTGCGGCGCGCCCCCGACGGAGACCGAGACGACCCCCTGGCCGCGCTCGACCGGGATCCGGGCGCGTTCGGTGCGCGCCTTCAGCCACGCGTAGAGGTCGCCCCACGCGGCGAGGTCGTAGTAGCTGTCGTGCACGAGGGGCAGGTCCCCGGCGTCCAACCCCGTTACGCGCTCGAGCAGGCCGGGGTCGACGCTCAGGGCGGCCCCGCCCCGCTGGCGTCCGGCCGCGCGTTCGAGCACCCGGACCCCGATTCCGCGACGGCTCAAGGATAGCGCGGTCGCAAGGCCCGTCATCCCGCCTCCTACCACCAGGACATCCGTGGTCGGGGCGTCATCTTGCTGCCGGGGACCTTCGCCCCGTCCGGTCTGTTCCAATGCTCAGCCTCCTTCGCTCCACGAAGACGGCCCGGTCGTCCTCGCCGCGGCCCCCGGACTCCTCTGCCGACGATGCCGGGTGTTTGCGACCATCCATCGGTTCGACATCGGAGTCACTTCGGACGGCCGTTGCGTTCCGCGAGCTTCCGATCCGCGGAGTTCGCCGCAAAGAACGTGCCCTGGCCCTCTATGGCTTCGACCTGGTTTAGCAGGTTCTCCATGAAAAACGGCATCCCGAGCGCGCGGTAGCCAACGCCCGTGATGGGCGTGACGATCCATTCAGTCACGCTGCGTCCTCCTGCTCTCTTTGATGTGCTCGATGTCCCGCTCGGTGAGGCGGCGGATCGCGTCGAGGTGGTCTATCGCCTCGTTGAGCTGGTCGGCCCCGAACTGGCCGACCAGCCGCTTCGCCAGGTCGTCGAAGCTGGCTTCGATGGCGTCGAGAACCTCCCGCCCGCGGTCCGTCAGGGCGACGACCTGTCTGCGCCGGTCGGCCGGGTTCGGCCCGTAGGCCGCGAGGTTCTCGGCCACCAGCGCGTCGGCCAGCCGCTGGACCGCCTGCCGCGAGTTGCCCGTCGTCCGGGCGATGTCCGCGACGGAGTCGTCTCCTTGCGAGAGCCTGTAGAGCAACCACCACCGCGCGCTCGACTGCCCGAAGGGCCCGGTGAGGAGGTCGCCGTGGCGGAGCACGGCGCCGTTGGTCCGGAAGACGGCCTGGGTCATCTTGCGAAAGAGGATCGCCTCGGGTGACAACATCGCATCCCTTTCGCCGGTTCGTCAACGCGCTGTCAAAACTAGCGGATCGGCGACGCGGCGTCAATCGCGGGCCGCGCGTGCCGGGCCCCTTCCGGCCGACGATCGCGATCATGCGCGCGCCTTCGTCCGCGACCGGCCGGATCGACAACGAC
Source organism: uncultured Rubrobacteraceae bacterium (assembly GCA_964250345.1). Classification (GTDB taxonomy): domain Bacteria; phylum Actinomycetota; class Rubrobacteria; order Rubrobacterales; family Rubrobacteraceae; genus Rubrobacter_D. The sequence goes on along the minus strand of CAXUFZ010000402.1, from coordinate 976 downwards.
AAACGTTGAAGATGCCACCGGGCATGTACGGCGTCTTGCGGAGCCCTTCGGCACCGCCCGGCCTCACGGCGATTACTCCGCGGTCAGGCTGTACTCGAAGTTGCGCCAGGAGGCGCGAGCTCCCTGACCGTGGGCGGAGTCCGCGCCGGCGCCGATCGGCAGCAGGGTGAACAGCCCGAAGACGATGTGCACCTCTTCCGGCAGACCGGTCAGGCCGGCGGCTTCGTGGAGGACCGCGTCGTCGACCTTCCAGACGACCCGCCCGCGGGACCTGTCGATCTCGATCGAACAGCGACGAAAGTCGTCGGAACTCGGAGAACCTCCCGCCCGCGAGAAGAAGAACGGATCTTCGACGACCCGGGTGAACGGATCATCCTGGCCGGGGACCGCCAGGACCTCGTGCTCGGCGAAGACCCGGTCGCCGGTCGAAAGGATGTCGAAGGCCATGTTCGTCCCCCCGGTCGCGTCGGCCAAATTGAACGCGGCGAAGCCGTTCCGGTAGTCGCCGGACCCGTCGCCCACCACCTCGGCGCGGAGCTCCGCCGAGAAGCGCCCGACGCCGTCCGCGGGAAGGCGGAAGCCCCGCGCCGAGACGTACACGTGCTTCGTGTTGTCGAGCATCTGGTTGCCCGCGCCGGAGTTCGTGAACCGGGGGACGTCGACGGTCACGACCCCGTCCTCGACGGTAACGCGCGCCTCGGGCTCGAGACGGGGACCAGAGCCGATGTCCAGCGGCACCCAAAGAGTCGACTCGAGCGCCGGTCCCGCGAGCTCGTCGTACGCGATCCACCCCGTTCGGGCGGCCGGAATGCTATCCATGCGCGATCTCCCTCCTCCTATCCATTATTTCGTCAATATATTGTCAATACTAGCAAGCCGTCAACATGTTGTCAATCGTGGGCCGCGAGGGCCGGCTCCCGCGCAGGACGAACGCGAACGGTCGGGTTGCGCGGGGCGTGGCGGCGAGGGATGCGAG
>CAXUFZ010000401.1:0-2909 GCA_964250345.1 uncultured Rubrobacteraceae bacterium | reverse complement strand
GGGGGCCGGGGCCCCGGCGGGTGCCTGGATGTCCGCGTGGGGGTGGGGGGGCGGGCCGGCGGGGCGTTCGAGGCCGCAGACGGCGGAAAGGGCTTCGCGCAGGCGTTCGAGAGCGCCGCCGTCGTGGACCTCGACGAACGCCGCGCCGGGGAAGGCGTTGAGGTTGGCGAGGCGGGCGGTGGCGGCGGGAAAGTCAGCCAGGGCGTCGCGCGCGCCGGCCTCTATCTCGGAGAGCCTCTCCCGGGAGACTTCGCCCTTCTTCTCGGGCTCGTCGGCCAGAAAACCGAGGAGCAGGAGCGTGACGTGCATGAAACGGTCGGGGTGGAGCGAGACGAAGGGGAAGGGGTGCAGGGCGTCGCGGAGCGGCTCCAGTCGGTCGTGTAGGTCGGCGGCGTCCACCTGCAGCATGAGCGAGGCCGAGAAGGTGTAGCCGTCGCGCCAGGACGGGTCGGTGTGGCCGCCGAACTCGAGGCGGCGCTGCTCTACGAAGCGCTGCCAAATCTTCGCGTACGGGTCCATCCGGCAACTCTAGCAGACGGTCGACGCCGTCCCCGGTTGTGGAAGACGGCGCCGGTTGTTCGGATTTAGTTGAGGTTAGACCTTGTCGGCGCGAACGACGTAGCGGACGTTCCAGTTGGGGCCTTCGGTCCAGTAGTCGCCGTAGTTCTCGATACAGGTCTGGAGGCTGACGACGTCGCGGCCCACGGGGGCGGTGACGGAGAGGTCGGTGATCGGGACCTCCAGGATCTCGCTGACCGCGTACTCGTAGGTCTTGCCGTTGGCGTCGGTGAGGTAGACGGCGTCGCCGATGCCGAGAGAGGGCAGGTCCCAGAAGACGTAGTCGCTGGCGGTGCCGGGGTAGCCGACGCGGTGGCCGGCGATGTAGGTGTTGGAGCCGGGGACCCAGGGATACCCCGTGCCCGCGAGGTGGCCCGTGCCCGCCGAGAGCGAGTCCTCGCCCGTGCCTTCGTAAACGGGGACCGAGAGCCCGATGGCCGGCACGTCGAGCGACATCGTGGTGTCAGCCGGCGCCGATGCGGCGGCCGAGGCGGAAGCGGAGGCCTCCGTGGCCTCCGCGGACGCCGAGGCGGAGGCGGAGGCGGACGCATCCTCGGGCGCGGGGAAATCTTCCGCGGCGGCGATCTGCTCCCCGTCGCTCAGTTCCTCGTCGGGCTCGTCCTTCTTCGAGTCCTGCGACTCCGGGTCCTTGTCCGGCTCTTCCTTCTCGGCCGTGGTCTTCTCTGGCGCGGTCTTCTCCGGCTCCTGGGCGGGCTCGGGCGTGTCTTCTTTGGCGCCGGTGGGCTCGACGGCCCGCTCGGCCTTCTCCTGGTTGGTGCCGGCCAACAGGTTCGTGCCCCCGAGGGCGAAGATACCCCCAGCGAGGATCACCACGACGCCTAGCAACATCACCCCGGCCCCTACCCAGCCGAACCTTCGCATCAACGCTCCTCCTTGCTTCTTCCCTTAGGGGAAAGCACAAAAATATGGACCCTGATCTCCTGCTGGCACCGCCGAGAGACGACCGTGTCGAACACAAAATTAACACCCGCGAAGGTTTATTGCAAGACTCTTAACAAAGATGAAATACAACCTGCAAAGAAGCGGTAAACAAAACCGCGTAAGGGAGCGAGAAACCGCCCCCGGCCGGGCCGTTGCCGGCCGGGGACGTTGACCCCGGATCCGCCTCCTCGCGGGCCCCTCTCTAGAAGCGCAGGAGGCCCGCGACGCCGCCGAACTCGTCGCGCAGGACGTCGGTGTTCTCGTTCTCGCCGCGCATGAAGTCCAGGCGGGCGCCGCGCTCGGCGGCGAGCTCCACGAGGACGTCGGTGAGGGGCCGCACGCGGGTGGGCTCCCCGGAGTAGGGGCTGTTCTCCTGGGTTATGTCCATGATGGCGAGGCCGTCGGCGTCGGACCAGCGGACCTCGCCGTCGAGCTCCCAGAGGACGGCGAGGTGGTAGACGCGGTTCTCCTCTTGCAGGGCCTTGATGGTCTCTTCGGGGCCGCGGATGCCGCGCTCGCGGATCTCGCCCAGAAGTTCGCCCTGGCGCTCGTGCTCGGACCTCTCGCGGATGGCTTCGAGGTTGTCGAGGAGCTCGCCCTCGGGGCCGCCGATGTTCACGTGCTCCTCGGCCACGACCCGGTCCTTGACCTCGTTGGGGAGGGTCTCGCGGAACTCGGACGTCCTCTCCCTGGGGCCGGCCAGGATCAGGCGCTTCACCCCTTCGCGGAACGTCAGGTCCCTCGTGAGCTTGCCGAGCTGGTTGTAGAACTTGTGGACGTTGGCCTCCGTCCGGCGGCTCTCGACCTCCTGGTCCGCACCACCCCGCGGGTACGGCTCCGAGGGGTTCACGTCCACCTCGCGGAAGCCGTTCGCCTTGACCTCCTCGCCCTCCTCGGGCCCGACGAGCGGGGAGACGACGAAGTAGCGGAACCTCTCGCCGTCGAGGACCGCCGCCCCGTAGGCCTCGTACTCGTCGAGGACGAGGGTGAGCGGGGCCACGTTCGGGTCGCCCCAGCGGCAGGACTCCGGCAGGTCCACCTGCAGGCGGTAGAGCTCCATGAACCCGTCCTCCGCCGCGAAGACGGCGAGCGTCCTGGCGCGCGGGTGGGTCTCGGCCTCGACGGTCTCGCGGACGGTATTCTGCACGCCCTCGGGGACGCCCGCGTCGTCCATCGCGTCCCGGAGGCGCACCAGGTAGGCCCGCTCCTGGTTCTCCGGCACGCCCGCGTTCACGCTCACGAACGCCGAGAGCATGGGACCCCCCCGGGCCGCCACGGAAGATATCGTCTGTCTGAGGTCCTGCGCCTGTGCCACGTTCGATGCACCCCGGATCCATCTAGAAAAAACCGAACCCTCAAAGTTCCCCCACGCCCGAACGCGTAAACACGAAGGGCCGGGAGTCGGGAGT
>CAXUFZ010000400.1:0-2922 GCA_964250345.1 uncultured Rubrobacteraceae bacterium | reverse complement strand
GGCACGGCCTCTACTGGGCCCGCCGTACCCCCCAGGGAGACCACGAGCTCCGCAGCGTCCCCGCCTCCCTCGGCGAACCCTCCGCCTCCGCCGGCGTCATGCCCGCGGAACCGTTCGAGAGGCTGTACGAAAGGGCCGAGCCGGACGACGGACCGGCGTGAGCCCGCCGCCCCGGACCGTCCCAGGAGACGCAAAGCCCTGCTTCCGCTGGCGGTATAATGCCGGCGGGCGGTACAGCGGGGGCATGGCAGAGCGGCCGAATGCGCTGGTCTTGAAAACCAGAGGCGCCAAAACGCCCGAAGGTTCGAATCCTTCTGCCCCCGCCGCGCCGGAACGCGCGATTGAGCGCTTCAGATTAAATTTGTTAAAAATCATTAAGATATTAAAGACTTTTGCGTTTCGGTTCTGTACACTGTGGGTAACTTCTCGGCTGGAGAAGGATTTGCAGGCTGTGTAAAAGACAAAGTAAACTAAGAAGGAGGAGTGGATGAAGAGGGCAATTCTCTTGGCCACGGTTGCACTGTTGGCCATGCTCGTTCTGGTGCCGATGGCAGTGGCCCAGGACACCACCATGATGATGGGCTCGACCATGATGATGGGTTCCACCATGATGGGCGGCGGCGAGATGATGGGCTCGACCATGATGATGGGCGACTCCATGATGATGGCCACGACCGCCGGCGGCGAGAGCAACAACCCGCTCCCGGGCAGCGGTGGTCCGGCGATACTTCTGCCGGCGGCTGCTCTGCTCGTAGGCTCGGGCATCCTGACCTACGCCATCCTGCGCCGCAGGTAGAGAACAACACCAATCGGGGGAAGGCCCGCCTGGGGCGGGCCTTCCTTTTTGGACCGGGGGCGAGCCTGCATCCCCGGTCTTTTTTTGCGCCGGCACGCCACGCCCTACCGGGCTTCGGTTGCGACCGGAATGGTCCGGGTCGCCGACTCGGCGACGCCGGAGGAGGGTAAGGTCAACGGCCCGCGTCTTGCGAACCCCGCCCGTCGCTGTTCGCCGGGCGCGGTCGCCAGGCCGGGGGAGAGTAGACGTCGTCTTCCTCGCGGAATCGGCGCGGTTCTCGGGAGCCTGTGATCGTGGCGACCATGACGTGGTTTGCGGGATCTTCGGCGTCGGAGGAGTATTGGTAGGCGATCATTCGCCCGTCGGGCGACCAGGAGGGCGGTCTCGAGTCCTCCACGCCCTTGGCGAGCGTCCGCTCCTCGCCGCCCCGGACGTCGGCCACGTGTAATTCGACTTCGTCCTGAACGGGGGAGGAGAAGAATGCCACCTTCGTGCCGTCCGGCGAGAGGGTGGGATCCGTCTCGTACTTCGTGTCGCCGCCGACGAGGAGGCGGGGATCCCGGTCCCCGATGCCCAAGGCGTAGATGTCGCGGTATTCGCCGCCCGAGAACACGAGACCGTCCCCGCCGGGGAGCCAGGAGAGGTGGGACCAGACCTCCATGCGTCGGGTGAGGCGGGTCTGGCCCGAACCGTCGGCGTCCATCACGTAGACGTCGGCGTCGCCGGCGGAGTCCGTGGGGCGCTCGGCGGCGCGGTTGGAGGTAAAAGCTATCTTCGAGCCGTCGGGCGAGAACGCCGGGGAGGCGTCGAAGCCGGGCGCGTCCGTGAGCCGGGCGACCCGGCCGGTGGAGACGTCCACAACGCAGATATCCGCACCGGCCCCGGTCTCCTCGCAGCCGTAGGCCACGCGCCGCCCGTCGGGCGACCAGGAGGGGGCGGCCCACGGTTGCAGCGCCGCGTCGTCGCGCAGGTATCGGACCCGCGTCGCGTCGTCCGTCACCAGGAGATCGTTGCCGGCCAAGAACGCGAGCCTCTCCCCGCTGGGGTCCCACGTCAGGAACTCCCCGGGGTCGTCCGCCAGCTTTTTGGGGGGATCCAGCATCCCGAAGAAGGACGTCTGCTCTCCCCCAAGAAAGACGCCGTCGTACGTGGCGTAGGCCAGCTGCGGCCCCGGCGCCCCCTCTCCCCCGCCGCAAGACGACGCGAGCAGCAAGATCGCCAGGGCGACGAAAGAGGGGATCGGGACGCCCTTCATCGCGTCCTCGTCCGCGGTTTTCCCGCCCGACCGTGCGGGGTGTCAGCAGCCATCGGACCCTTCGGGAAACGGCGCATCTAAGTAGACCGCGTGAAACCCGTACCCCGCAACGAGAACCGGGACGACAGCACCGTGGAGCACCATGACCATTCCTGTTCCCATACCTGAATGCTAGGGCACCCCCGGGCCGTTTGTCGATACGACAAAGGTACGATCTTTTGCTTACGATCGCGGTGGGAAACCGGACGCCCGAACGCGTCCGACGGAGTGAGCCGCCCAGGACTCGAACCTGGAACCTAAAGATTAAGAGTCTTTTGCTCTGCCAATTGAGCTAGCGGCCCATGCACGGGGATTATAGCATCGTCGGTCGGCGTAGCCAGGGGCCGAGGTTAAGTTTTGTTTACGGGGCTTGCGCGGGTTTCGGGCGGCGCTTATACTGTTTGTATCATCCTAGCGGTTCTTCCAGGGGACCGCTAAGGGCCGGAAAAGGGACTCTTCCCTTCTGTAAACGCCGGCCCTTTTTTCTTGCTCCGACCTTCGGTCGTCGCGCACGCTTCGGCTTCGCCTACGCTTGTCAGCACGCCGCGCCCTATGGGCTCCGCTCTCGGCAACGCGTCGAGCCTCTCGGCCCTCGCTTTCAGCACGCGGCCTCCGGCCGCTTTCAGCCAGAACGGTTCTCTACGAGATCCTCCTCGCCCGCGGGCGTTGATCGTTGATGCTACGCCGGAGAGTGTGGGGCGAGACGCGTGGGGCGACGCCACAAGTGGTTTAGCTGAAAGGCGCGAAGCGTCGTGCTGAAGGCGACCGCAGGGAGCGTGCTGAAAGTGGAGGCCGAAGGCCGGAACGTGCTGACAAGCGAAGCCCGAAGGGC
>CAXUFZ010000399.1:0-2933 GCA_964250345.1 uncultured Rubrobacteraceae bacterium | reverse complement strand
CTACGCTATAGGCCTCGCCACCGTCTGGCTGGGGGAGCGCCCGGGGCGCTGTTTCTGGCTGCTCTTCGTCGTGGCGATGGTCGGGGCCTACCTGGTCTCTTTCGGGGACCTCTCGCCCCTCGAAGCGCTGGCCTCCGACGCCGCGCCGGGCGCGCTGCTGGCGCTCGGGGCGGCCCTGCTCTGGGGCTCGTCCACGGCGCTCGGGCGGTTCGTACTGGAGGACGTGCCGTTTCACGCCGTCACGGGGGCGCGGTTGCTGCTGGCGGTGATACCCCTGGCCGCCATCGCGCTGGCGCAGGGGTCGTTCGGGGACCTGGGGACCGGGCTCGCGTCGCAGCCGGGGCGGCTGGTGTTGCTCGCCCTGATCCCGGGTTTGCTCGGCCTGCTCTTGTACTACCGCGGCCTCTCCTCGACCCGGGCCTCCCACGCGACGCTCGCCGAGCTGGCGTTCCCGGCGACGGCGGTAGCCCTCAACTGGGTCTTCCTCGGCGTGGACGTCACGACCGGGCAGGTGGTAGGGTTCTTCGTGCTCTGGGCCGCCATCTACGGCCTGGCCCGGATGGGCCTCAAGGAACGCGACAGGGAAGAGAAGGAGGGCACGGGTTGACGCAACCCATCACGGACACGAACGAGAGGGGCCACGCCTTGGGCCCCGCGGACGCCCCCGTCACACTGGTCGAGTATGGGGACTACCAGTGCCCCTACTGCGCGGACGCCCGGGCCGTGCTGGAAGAGGCGGTCGAAAAGGCCGGGGGCGGGCTGCGCCTCGTCTTCCGCCACTACCCGCTCGACTCCGTCCACCCGCTCGCCCGGCGCGCGGCGGAGGCGGCCGAGGCCGCGGGCGACCAGGACCGCTTCTGGGACATGCACGGCCTCCTCTACGAGAACCAGGACGATCTGTCCGACGAGGACCTGCGCTCCTACGCCGGCAGGCTGGGGCTCGACCTCGCGCGCTTCGACGCGGACCTCGCGGGGCACCGCCACGCCGCCAGGATCGAGGGCGACCGCCTCGAAGGCCGGCGCGACGGCGTGCGCGGCACGCCGGGCATCTTCCTCAACGGCGCGGCCTACGAAGGCTCCATGGAGATCGAGGCGTTGCTGGAAGCCGTCGAGAGCGCCGAGCCAAACGGGTCGGTCGAACGTCCGCGGGAGGCCGTGCGGCGGGTCGTCGGGTCCGACGACATCTACGACAGGTTCGAGGACCCCATCGGCGAGATCTGCTCCGAGGAGCGCGGCGTCAACACGAACACCCTCAAGAAGGTCGTGGAGCTCGCGGTCGAGATAGCGCGCGAGGGCCGCGAGGGGCGCAAGATCGGGACGCTCTTCGTCGTCGGCGACACGGACGCGGTGATGCGCCGCTCGAAGCCCATGATCCTCGACCCCCTGCAGGGCCACCCCGACGAGAGCAAGGGCGTCAGGGACCCGAACATGCGCGAGACCATAAAGGAACTCTCCCAACTCGACGGCGCCTTCGTCGTCTCCGACGGCGGCGTGGTCGTCTCGGCCGCCCGCTACCTCGACGCCGCCTCCGACAACCTCGACGTGCCCTTGGGCCTCGGCAGCCGCCACATGGCCGCCGCCTCCATCTCCCTGCAGACCGGCGCGGTGGCCGTAGCCGTCTCCGAGAGCTCGACCGTCAGGCTCTTCGACGAGGGCGCCGTCGTCGCCGAGGTCGTGCCGGAGGTCTGGATGCTGCGCGGCTACGGCCCCTACCCCGGGCGTTAGGAAGGACGCTCCGCACGGCGGACACGAGACCCGCGGCGGCAAGCTCGCCGTGGCGGACTTCGGGGTGACGGCCGGCCGGCTCTCAGGCGTCAGGATCAGCGGCGACTCCTTCCTCGAACCGCCGGAAGCGCTACAGAGGACAACGGCCGACCTCGAGGAAGACGCGCTGGCGGTGAGGGTGCGGGAAGGCCGAGCCCTCAGGCTGCCACCCCGCGGCCCCGGGCGGATCACCGCGGGTGGGGATCGTGGCCTTCCCATGCGGGGTCGGCGCCGAATCTCTGGGCGCCGAGGAAGGAGGGTTGAACATGTCGGACGGGAGGATCGTTTTCATCACCGGGGGCAACAAGGGGCTCGGGTTCGAGACCGCCGTCTGAAGGAGGCCGGGCAGACCGTCTACATCGGGGCCCGCGACCAGGAGCGGGGACGGGCCGCGGCCGAGGAACTGGGCGTCTCGTTCGTGCCCCTCGACGTGCTCGTCAACAACGCCGGCATCCCTGGCCCCCACAAGGACGTAGCCGGGCGCGGCGAGACCTGATCGTGGACGGGCTCAACGACCTCCCAGGTGTCGGGTGCGCGGCCCCCAAGGGCGCCTTCCACACCTCCCCAAGATCATCGGCACGGGCCTCGACGCCCAGACCCTGGCGGACGGGCTGTTCGAGGAGGTCCGCGTGGCGTGCCCGTCTGGCGCGGGGTTCGGCAGGCACGGGGAAGGATACCTGCGCTTCTCATACGCCAACTCGCGCGAGCACTTCTCCCTCGCCCTCGAACGGATGGACCAGTTGTTTCCCCCGACGGTCTCCCGCTGAAGCCGGAGGCCTGGGCGTAGCGTTTCGGGGGTCCGTCCCTACGAGGTCGGCGAGATGCGGACGCTCGCCTTCTTCCAGTAGTTGGGGTCGGAGGCGGCCTCGGCCTTCTGCTCGGCGGTGAACTGCTGGAACTCGTGCGACTCTCCGAGGTCCACCGTGAACTTGAGCCTGCCTGCGCCCGTCGCCTTCACGCGCCGCGTCGAGGCGCCCGCCGCATCGCTGGCAACCCTGATGCTGTAGCTCTTCCCCGCGGCGTAGACGGGAGGCGTAACTACCCTGACAGCACCGCTCCCCCTCAACTTGAGGCCCTCTTTTCGTGCGCCCCTGACGTACAGGAACTCGACGACTTCACGGTCGGCCTCGAAGGTCCAGTCCCACAGGCTAAAACTCGACTCCGTGGAC
>CAXUFZ010000398.1:0-2959 GCA_964250345.1 uncultured Rubrobacteraceae bacterium | reverse complement strand
GGCTCACCGGGCGCGGAGGGGGGCGTGGTGGGTCCGGTTTTCGAGGGCGAACTTGCCTGACGTGCCGGTCGTTGGGTATTCGCCGTCGAAGCAGGCGCGGCAGAGGCGGTCTTTGGGTTGTTCGGTGGCGGCGACCATCGCGTCCGTGGAGAGGTAGGCGAGGGAGGTGGCGCCGATCTGGTCACGTATCTCTTCGATCGTGTAGTTGGCGCCGACGAGCTGGTCCGGGCTGTCCATATCGATGCCGTAGAAGCAGGGGCCCGTGATGGGCGGGCACGAGACGCGGAAGTGGACCTCGGCGGCCCCGGCCTCGAAGAGCAGCTCGACCAGCTTGCGGCTCGTGTTGCCGCGTACGATCGAGTCGTCCACCACGACGACCCGCCGGCCCTCTATGACGGAGGGAAGCGGGTTCAGCTTCAGCCGGAGGCCGAGCTGGCGCATACCGTCCGTCGGCTGGATGAAGGTCCTGCCGACGTAGCGGTTCTTTATGAGCCCTTCGGCGTAGGGGATACCGCTCCGCTGCGAGTACCCGACAGCCGCGCCCATCCCGGAGTCGGGGACGGGGATCACGACGTCCGCCTCCGCCGGCGCCTCGTCGGCCAGAAGCTCCCCCATCCGGTGCCTGCTGCCGGCTACTTCTCTGCCGTCGAAGCGCGAGTCGGGGCGGGCGAAGTAGACGTACTCGAAGACGCAGAGGGCGCGGCGCGGGCTCTCGGAGCGGTAGCTCGTCAGGCCTTCGTCGTCGATCACGACGACCTCGCCGGGCTCGACGTCGCGCAGGTACTCGGCCCCGATTATGTCCAGGCCGCACGTCTCGCTGGAGACGACGTAGCCGCCCTCGACCCTGCCGATGGAGAGGGGCCTGAAGCCGTGCGGGTCGCGGAAGGCGACGAGCTTGTCCCGGAAGATCATGGCGACAGAGTAAGCCCCCTCCAGCCGCCGCATCGCCTCCCGTACCGCCTCGCCGACCGAACGACCCCGCTCCAGCTCCCTAACGGCCGCCGCCGCGATGTACGTCGTATCGGACGTCGAGTTGAACCGGAAGCCGTCCTCCTTGAGCTCGTCGCGCAGGGCCCCGGCGTTGACGAGGTTGCCGTTGTGTGCGACGGCGACGTTCACCTCGCCCCGTCCCCCGAACTCCGGCTGGGCGTTCTCCCAGGAGGCCGAGCCCGTCGTGGAGTAGCGGACGTGGCCGAGGGCCAGGTGTCCCGTCTCCAGGGCGGCCAGGCGCGGCGGGTCGAAGACCTGGGAGACGAGGCCCATGTCGCGGACGGCCGTGGTGCTCTCGCCGTCGGAGACGGCTATGCCGGCGGACTCCTGGCCGCGGTGTTGGAGGGCGTAGAGGCCGAAGTACGTGCGCTGTGCGAGTTCGCCCGCGAGCTCGCGCGAGTAGATCCCGAAGACCCCGCACGCCTCCTTCGGCTTGCCGTCCGTGTCCCGGTACTCGTCGCTCTTCAAACGGCCCACCTTTCGAGTCCTGGAGTCGCTTCTTGGACGCTCAATTCGCCGTCTTCTGCCTGGCGGAAGGTATCCTGGCCTCCGTCGGTAGTCCTTCGGTGGACAGCACGGAGAGGTCGAACTTCTCTGAGGCGGCATCGTAGGCTTCTATCCCGATCAACTCGCCGCTCTTCGTGAAGTCCGTCACCACGCCCGGGGAGATCTCCTCCGAGTCGTACCCTTCCGCGTTCTCTTTCAGAAGGATGTGCATGGTGTCGGTCTCCTTCCGGTACCTGACCCTCACCTTAGGCCTCTCTCTCATCGCCCGGTTTTGCGCCCGAACCCCCGGTCCCAGTGCGCCGTTACGATCTCGTCGTCCGCTTCCAGAACGATCTTCGGGTAGCGCTCTCTTTCGGGCACGTACCCCAGAAAGCGGTCCTGCCCTTTCTCTGTTCTTCGGTGTCCATTGGCTCCGCCCGAACCCTCTCACACATCTCCAACGTGATGTCCCGCCGATCCGTCCTCTCCGCCCGAAGGATCGAAAAGCGATCGCTAAACCGCACGGCTTACATCCAGCCTACCAGACGCATCCGTGCGAACGGATCTCGCTGATGAACCCGGGAGCTCAGACGGGTCTCCCACGTGTTCGCTCTATCCAAGCTCATCCGACCGCCTCCGCACCGCCGACAATCTCGCCGGGTATGCCGAAGAGGTCCGTTTCGTGAGCCGTTTTGAGTTGATTCAGGCCGACCTCGATGAGGTCATAGATCTTGAACCTGTTTCCCCCCGTGATGCCGATACGGTCGTACGCGAACCCCCCTAGCGCTTCCTGCACATCGTCCCAACGCTCCCACGGCACCGCGATCAGGAAGTCCGCGCCCTCCTCCCCAAAGAGGGCGACGTCTCCCCGCCCGTGGTAGAGCAACTCTTCAAGCGGCACTTCTCCGTCGTATTCGAAACCGATACCGCCTGACAAGGCCATCTCGGCAAGCGCCACGGCCTGACCGCCACCGGAAATGTCGTGCGCCGTGTCGATAAGGCCGGACTGGATCATTCCCCGTACTAGATCGGATGCTCGTTTTTCAGCAGGCAAGTCAGGTTTCGAAGGAGCACCAGCCACCGCACCGTGAATAATCTCCAGATAATGCGAGCCAGCGAGAGGCGATTGGTCCGTCGGCCCCCTTTTACCGCTGAGAACCACCACCAAATCTTCTTCCCTCTTGAAGCCGGGCGTCGCGTGGCGACCCACGTCCTCGAAGACGCCGACCATTCCGACGGTCGGGGTCGGGTAGATCGGGCCACGATCCGTCTCGTTGAAGAGGCTGACGTTACCGCTCACCACCGGCGTCCCGAACGCCTCGCAAGCCTCGCTCATCCCCTCGATGCACTCGGCGAGCTGGTAGTAGCCGTCGGGCTTCTCGGGGCTGCCGAAGTTGAGGCAGTCGGTGACGGCCACGGGCTCCGCCCCGACGCACGAGAGGTTCCGGTACGCCTCGGCGACGGTGGCCGCGCCCCCGCCGCG
>CAXUFZ010000397.1:0-2965 GCA_964250345.1 uncultured Rubrobacteraceae bacterium | reverse complement strand
GAGCCGCCTGAGGGCGCCCCACCCCAGCGCCACGGCGGGGACGGAGTAGAGCAGCAGGATCAGGTGCTCCCCAAGAACGATGGCCGCCGGCGACATCGCCTCCAGAAGCGGAACCCGCAGCACGCCGTCCGTCCCCCAGAGCGCCGCCCCGAGCGCGACCAGCAGCACGCCCGCGCCCAGGCTTACCCCGCCGGCCGAACGCGCGTTGCCGTGACGGGCGATGCGCGCCAGCATCTACGCGGGCAACAATCTGAGCGTCGTCGGCAGGACCTCTTCGCGCACTATCCAGGCCGTCGGACGGGGGTACGAAACCCCGTACTTCGCGCGGTACGCTTCGCTGACCTTCTCGACGGTCGCCGCGTCGGCCTCGTGTACGGCCCTGGCGGAGACCTGCTCGCCGTTCACACGAAGAACGACCTTCGGGTTAGAAGACGCCTCGCGGTACCAGCGGCCCCCCTCGCCGCGCACGGAGCGCACGAAGACGTCGCCGTCCACGACCACGGCCCAGATCACGGTGGAATGCTCCGCCGAACCCTCGCCCCGGCGGGTTTCTATGTGGACCTCGTCGGCGGCGCCTATCGCGTCCAGGCTCTCCCGGCTAAATGGGGCCTCGGTCATGCGTTGCCTCCGTAGCGCTCTTCGTGGACTATCTCCGAGAGCGGCTGGCGCGACGGGGCCCTGCGTCCGCGGCGGGCCTCCTTCGGGTAGCCGAGGGAGATGGCGGTGCGCACGGTCCGGTCGGGCGGGATGCCGAGGAGTCGTTTGGCCTCGTCCCTGCCGCCGCGGACGAACCAGCCGATGCTGGAGCCGACGCCGCGGGCTTTGGCGGCGAGCATGATCCGCTCGCACAGCCGCCCCTCGTCGTAGGCCTCCTGCTCCTCCCGCTGCCCGGCCATCGCGAGCACCATCCCGAGCGGCGCGCCCCTCAAGTGGTCCGCGTAGCCCTCGACCCCGGCCAGCGCGTCCAGCGTCCCCCGCTCCCTGACCACCACGATCTCCCACGGCTGCTTGTTGGACGCGCTGCCCGAGAGGCGGGCGACCTCCAGGATGTCGTCCACGACCTCCCGCGGCACCGGCCCGTCGCTGAACTCGCGGACGGCCCGCAGCGAGCGGAGAAAGGAGAGGCGGTCTTCCGCTGTCCCGGTCATACTGCCCCCTTACCCGATACCGGCCAACATCTCACGGGCCTCCGCCGGGGTCGTCGGGACGTTGTAGACGGGGGAGCCCGGCTCCTGGCGCCGGCTCCTGGCGCCGGCTCCCGGCGAGCGTACCCACGTCCACGGGGGCGAAGCCGATCTCCTCGATCAGGCCGGAGACGATGCCCTTCGCTTCTTCGTCGTCACCCGAAACGAAGATGACCTCCCGCTCCTCGACGGACGCGTCCGGCCGGCCGTTCTCCGCGAGCCTCCTGAAGTAGATGGTGTTGAACGCCTTGACGACGCGCGTCCCCGGCAGGTGCCTCTGCACCAGCTCGCTGGAGGCGAGGCCGTCGTGCTCGACCTCGCCGTCGCGGCCGGGGTAGTAGTTGGAGGCGGTTATGAGGACCTTGCCGGCCAATTGTTCGGCCGGCAGCTCCCCGTAGCGGCCGAAGGGGATCGCCTCCATCACGACCTCCCCGAACCCGGCCGCCTCCTCGACGGTGGCCGCCCGAACGTTCGGACCGATCTCCTCGACCAGCTCCCGCAACGTCTCGGGCCCGCGCGAGTTGCTTATGGCGACATCGTGGCCGGCCCTCGCGAAGAGCCTGGCCGCGTTGGCCCCGATGTTGCCCGAGCCTATGATCCCGATGTTCACTCTTCGTCCTTTTTGGTCTCTCCCCGATCCTCGTCGTAGAGGTAGAGGATCGGGTCCTCCGCCGGGTCGGGCCCGTCCGCCTCCGCGACCGGGTCTCCTTGCCGGCGCCTCGCCCCGGCGGGGGTCACGCCCGCGCCCCGGAGAGGGCCTCGTCGAGCTGGGCCTCTATGCGGGCCTTCGGCAACGCGCCGACGATGCGACCGACCTCCTCGCCGCCCGAGAAGACCAGCAGCGTCGGGATGGAGTTGACCCCGTGGCGCATCGCCACGTCCGGGTCGTCGTCCACGTTGAGCTTGAACACGTCCAGGCTCTCCGCCCTCTCGGCGGAGATCTCCTCGACTATGGGCCCGACCTTGTGGCACGGCCCGCACCACTCGGCCCAGAGATCCACCAACACGGGCTTCCCGGACCCCAAGACCTCCGCGTCCCAACCCGCCGTCCCCACGCTCCGAACCTCGGCCATTCGTCGCTCCCGTCTCTAGCCTTCACGCGACACGCCAGATTATGCCCCCGACCCGCACTTTAGTCAAACGATCGCTTGTGTGTTTGAGCGTTTGACCAATCGTTGCATGGAGTCTAAGATATGAGGCATGGTGGAGAAGTTAGAGGAGCGTTTGGGCGGTGTGGATCTGGAGCGGCGGGCGAAGGTGTTCGCGGCCCTATCGGACCCGAATCGGTTGAGGATTGTGGAGCTTTTGCGGCAGCGGGAGGAGGTGTGCGGCAAGGAGGTGGCCGAGGCGCTCGGGATCAGCCTCTCGCTCTACTCGCACCACGCGCGGGCTCTCCGGGAGGCCGGCATCATCACGCGACGCAAGCGCGGCCAGACGGGCTATTGCTCGCTGGACCGGGAGCTTTTGGCGGACGCCCTGGGGGTCCTCGGCCGCTAGGGTCCGCCGCTGAGGGTCGTGTGTCGCCGTTCGCGGTCGCGTGCGGGCTTCGGCGTTAAGCTTCTTTAGCGACAAGAATCTATGGAGGTGCCGAATCTTTACTGAGGCGAGGGCGGCCGGGGTCGCGGCCGGTGGATCGGAGCGGGGGCACGCCTACCCGGGCGACCTCGCGCGCTTCGTGCGCAAGCGCTGGGAAGAGCGTCCCGAAGGCGTGGGGAAGTCCGACGACAGGGGGCAGGCGTTGCCCGGGGCGGTGATCCTGGAGACGCTGTTGTCCACCTGCT
>CAXUFZ010000396.1:0-3020 GCA_964250345.1 uncultured Rubrobacteraceae bacterium | reverse complement strand
GTCGGGCATCGAGCGGGCCACGTAGGAGCCCGAGCCCACCCGGGCCTCGAGGTACCCCTCGGCCGAGAGCTGCGAGAGCGCCCCCGTGACGGTGTTGCGGGAGCTCCCGAGCTCGCGAACCAGGCTTCGGACGGACGGCAACCTCGAACCGGCGGGCAGCCTTCCCGACAGGATCTCGGCGCGCAGGCCCTCGTAAAGCTGGCGGTGCAGCGGCACGGCGGAGTCCGTGTCCAACCCCACCATGACAGAAGCGTCCGTCACCGAAGGCCACGACGGACGCCCCGTCGCAGACCCTCTGCCCTCCCCATCGTCAACGAGTTTGTTCAAAGTGTCCCCATTTTACGATCCTACATTGTCCCTTGTGATGGTAACGATATCGGGATAGTTTAGCGGAGCAACCACGGAACGGGCGGATCCCCGAGCGGAGGAGGAGCGGATGGCGAAGGCGGGGATGTTGCGGTCCCTGGGCAGTCCTCGCTACAAACTCCGCGGCCTACGGCGAGACTTGGCGTGACGGCAACGCCGTCCGCCGCCGGCGCCGAAAGGCGCTCCGAAGCCCCGTTCCGGGCGGCCCTCGGGGGTGGTCTTGACGGGCGGATCACCGCCGTACTCGGTCGCGCTACAAGTCCCACACCGAAAGACGAGGTTTGACCATGAACACACCGACCCTGGCGCTCGGCACGATGTACTTCGGCACCCGAGTCGCCGATCCGGCGGCGTTCGCCATCCTCGATCGCTACGTCGAACTCGGCGGCCGGTGGCTCGACACGTCCAACAACTACAGCTTCTGGACCTCCGACACCGGCTTCGGCGGTCAGAGCGAGGCGCTGCTGGGCCGATGGCTGCGCTCGAACCCGGGGGTGGCGGTGCGGCTGAGCACCAAGGTCGGCGCGCAACCGACCCGCCCCGGAGGCTTCCCCGACCATCTCGAAGGGCTCGGCCACGAGGCGGTGCGGAAGTCCCTGGAAGGCAGCCTCGACCGCCTCGGTGTCGACGCGATGGACCTGTACTGGGCGCACGTGGAAGATCCCACGGTGCCGATCGAGGACCTGGCGGCGACCTTCGGCGGGCTGGTGGCCGAAGGGCTGATCGGTCGCTACGGCGTGTCCAACCACCCTTCCTGGTTGGTCGAACGCATCCGGGCGGCGGCAGGGCGGGCGGGGTACGCCCAGCTCAGCGGTTACCAGCAGCGCTTCTCCTACTACCAGCCGCTTCCCGGCGGGCCTGTCGACGGCCAGCCGATACCGCTTGGCATGCTGTCGGACGACGGTCGTGACTTCCTCCGGCGTAACCCGGCCGTTTCCGGGTGGGTCTACACCGCGACCCTGCTGGGTCGCTACGACCGGGACGACCGGACCCTGACCCCCGAGTACCAGCACATCGGGAACGAACGTCGTCGAGCCGCCCTTACCGCCGTGGCGGACGAACGGGGGCTAAAGCCGGGGCAGGTCGTCCTCGCCTGGCTCGCGTCCGGCCGACCGCAACTGACCCCGATCGTGGGCGTGAGCACCGTCGAGCAGGTCGAGGAGGCCGTGGCGGGCGTGACCACCGCCCTCACCGAAGAAGAGATGGCGGCCCTCGACGCCGCGGTATAGAACCTGACCGGCGTGCCGCCTTCGCGACCGGGAGACTTCGGCGGGCCCACGCAGGCCCACACCGCGACGTGTGGGGCCGGGCCGCGGGGCCGGGGATACCCGCAGGAACAGGTAGACTGGGCACGGTGGGGAGACTTCGCCGTGGATCTAGTCCATCCCCCGGGCCCTCGCCGAGGGCGGCGGGACGCCGGCGCAGGGGTCGCTCTCCTGGATCTGGGTCCGCAGCCGCGTCACCATCCCGATCTCCGGGTTCAGGACGGTAGATCAGGCCGCGGAGAACGCCGGCGCGGTGCGGCTTCGGGCCGCTCTCGGAAGGGGCGATGGGCCTGGCCTCGCTAGACGCCGGCCCACCGGCGTACCGTCCCGTGGTGGGCCGACCACGCCTCCCACACGGCCTCCGCCCACCCGCGCGCGCGCTCGCCGTACTCTTCGGGTCCCTCGGCCCCGAGCATGTCGAGAACCGTGACGTCCCCGAGCGACGCCGGGGGCTCCAGCCACACGAGATCCAGTTTCCCCTCCTTGCCCAGGGACGCGATGCGTTGGCGGGCGGCGTAGAGCCCTTCGGTGGACGTTTCGCGCTCCAGCTGCAGGTGGAGACCGACCAAGTGGACGGCGACCGACCGGATAGCCTGCGGCGAGGGCGTGCCCGGATGCTGCGCGCAGTAGGCGTCGACGGTCTTCTGGTGGTGGCGCATGTAGCGGAAGTCGCCGGCCTCCTTCCCCGACAGCTCCCCGTAGGCGGCCCAGCACCCGGGCGAGGCCCCGATGTAGCGGTGGGCCGGGACATCGGAGTCCGGCACCGTGGCGCCGCAACCCGGGCAGGGTCGCAACCCGCTACCCATACCTACGTCTCCTTTCGATACGACCGGGCGAGAAGGCCAGCCAAAGAAAGCCGGGCCGACCTTTCTGATGCCGCATTATGCGCCGAACTTAGCGGATGCGCCAATTGCTATCCCTGTACCGTCAGGGGGGACCCCCGGGGCTTCCCAGGACGTGGCCCACGTCCTGCGCGAGGTTGGGAAGATCCCCGCCGACGCAGCGGACGAAGAACGGCGTTCGTCTCGGGTCGGTCACCTCGGCTTCCGGTTTCGGGTCCTCGTGGAAGATCCAGATCACCGTCCCGTCGTCTTGGAGGGACTTTTCGATCGTGCTCCGGTCGGCCCACGGGCTCTCGCGTGCGTCCCAGATGCTCTCCTCCCACAACGGCCTCGTGTACCCCTGGGCCCGCGGCGGCTCCTGCCCACCGATGATCTCGCGCGCCGCTTCCACGTCCGGCCCCTCCAGCAGCGAGCACTGCGGCCACACCCACGAACCCTCGTACTCGACCCTGACGTGCACGAGGCCCCGCTCGCCCGCGGAGCTCAGCACGGCCCGCTCGACGGCCACGCGGCCGCCGAAGCCGAGGACTTCGCCAGCGACGTCGTG
>CAXUFZ010000395.1:0-3030 GCA_964250345.1 uncultured Rubrobacteraceae bacterium | reverse complement strand
GCGCTGATTTGCTTGGTTGCCTTCGCGAGCCTCGCGCTCGCGCAGGACGCCGCACCGGCCGAGGTGCCCGCCGGCGAGCCCGTGGCCCGGGTGGCCTCGGAACTCGGTCCTTCGGCGGTGCAGGTCAACGTCGAGGTCTCACAGGACACGCCTTACGGGACTCAGCAGGGCGAAGGTATAGGCAGTGGTGTCGTCTACCGCGAGGACGGCTACGTCGTCACCAACAACCACGTCGTCGAGGGGGCGTCCTCGGTCGAGGTGGCCTTCGCCGACGGCACGACCGAGCGGGGCGAGGTGGTCGCGGGCGACGAGTTCACCGACCTCGCCGTGGTGCGGGTGGACCGCGACGGGCTGCCAGCGGCGAGCTTCGCCGGGGGCGACCCCACGGTGGGCCAGATGGCGGTCGCCATCGGCAGCCCGCAGGGCTTCGATTCCACCGTCACCTCCGGCGTCATAAGCGGCTTGAGCCGGGAACTCCCCGCCGAACTAACCGGCGAGGACACGGCGCTCGTGGACCTGATCCAGACAGACGCCGCCATCTCCCCTGGCTCCTCGGGCGGCGTCCTGGCCGACCGCTCCGGCCGGGTTGTCGGCGTCAACGTGGCCTACGTGCCGCCGGAGGCGGGGGCCGAGAGCCTGGGGTTCGCCATCCCCTCGGACACGGTGGTCTCGGTCGCCGACCAGCTCATAGAGGACGGCGAGGCCGTCCAACCGTACCTCGGCCTCTCGCTGGCCGACGCCTCCTCGGAGGGGTCCGGTAGCCCCGCGGAGTCCGGCGCGGTCGTCACGGAGGTCGAGCCGGGCGGACCGTCGGACGAGGCCGGCGTCGCCCCTGAAGACGTCGTGACCGCCATCGGGTCCGCCCCCGTGGAGGACTCCGGCGACCTGCTCGGCGCCCTGCGCGACTACGCGCCCGGGGAGGACGCTCGGCTTACGCTGACGAGGGGAGGCGAAGAACTCACGGTCGACGTGCCACTAGGCGAGCGCAGCGGCTAGGGCAAGCGCCGCCACGAAGGCCCGGGCGCAGCGCCGGCGGAACGCCCCGGGGCCACGGACGAGGGAGTAGACTGGTGATCACTTTATGAAGAGAGTCTTCGTGATTTTGTTTGTCGGGCTCCTGTGCTCCTGCGGGGAGGATCCCACCGCGGGCGAAGGCTCGCGCGGGGAGGAGCCCGGAGGGCGGCCTTCGGGGGGCGTACCTCCGCAGGAGGCTTCGTCCCGGAGAACCGCCTCCGCGGACGTTCCCCCGGACGAAGAGACCGCCGCGCCCGCCCCCACGACGGCCGTTGCCGAGCCAGAACCCCCGGAGGACCGCGAGGGCCCGGCGACCAGCAGCACGCCGACCCGTCCGGCCCTCGGCACCAACGGCATGGTCTCCTCCGCCCACCCCCTCGCCACGCGGGCCGGTCTCGAAGTCCTCGAAGACGGGGGCAGCGCCGCCGACGCGGCGGTCGCGGCGGCCGCCACACTCGGCGTCGTCGAGCCCTACATGAGCGGCATCGGCGGCTCCGGGGTCATGCTCGTCTACGACGCCGAGAGCGGGCGGACGCGGTCGCTCAGCGCGGCACCCAGGGGGCCGGAGACGCTGGACCCGGAGGTTTTCCGTCCGACGACGCCCGGCTACCAGCAAAACAGGGTGGGCGCCCCGGCGATCACGACGCCCGGCGCCGTCAACGATTGGGAGGCCCTGTGGGATGAGTACGGCGAGCTGCGGTGGGGGCGGCTGCTCGAACCGGCCATCGGGCACGCCGAAGGAGGCTTCGTCCTCGACGAGGAGAACGCCGGCTGGATCGCCGAGCAGTACTCCTCGTTCCCCGCTAACGCCCAAAGGATCTACGGCTCCGGCGGCACGCCCCTCGTCGCCGGTCAGCGACTCGTGCAGGAGGACCTGGGCCGATCGCTGCGCCGGATCTCCGAGCAAGGGGCCGAGGCGGTGTACGGGGGACCACTGGGCGAGGCGATGGCCTCCGAAACCCAACAGAACGGCGGCTTCCTGACGGTCGAGGACCTGCAAGCCAACGAACCCCGATGGCAGGAACCCGTAGGCATCGACTACCGGGGCGACCGCGTCCTCACCTCGCCGACGCCGACGACCGCGTGGAACACGCTGACCCGCCTCGGCGTGATGGGAGAGCTGGATCCCGCCTCCCTCGGCCACAACAGCCCGGAGTATCTCCAGGCTTACGCCGCCGTCACCGAGCAAGCCTACTACGAACGCCTGGAGTACGCCGCCGACCCGGAGGTGGCGCCCACCCCGCTCGACCGGCTCCTCTCGCGGGGCTACTTCGAGCAGCAGGCCGCCGCCGTGGAGGCGTCGGCGAGCCCGTCGAGCGGTTCGTCCGCCAGCCCGGCCGCCTCCGCCGAGACGCCGGAGCTCGCCTCCGCGGGCACCCGGCGCCCCGACGTCGGACACACCACGCACCTCGTGGTCGCCGACGCCGAGGGCAACGTCGTCAGCATGACGCAGAGCATAGGCGACATCTTCGGGAGCAAGGTGATGCCGGAGGGGACCGGGATCTGGCTCAACAACGGCATCAGGTACGCCGAGTTCGACCCTCCGGGCAACCCGCTCGACGCCCTTCCGGGACGGTACCGTCTGCCCGGTACCTCACCGACCATCATCCTGCGCGACGGCAGGCCCCAGGTCGCCCTCGGAACCCACGGCGGCGGCTACATCCCGCAGACCACGGCGCAGATGGTCATGAACCTCCTCGACTTCGACATGGATATACAAAGGGCCATCTCCGAGCCGCGCATAGCCTTCCTGGCACCGAATCTCGTGGCAGTCGATGCCGGCGTCCCCGCCGCCGCCCAAGACGCCGTGGCCGCCTCCGGCTACGACGTCTTCGTCGACGAGTACGGCCTCGGCAACGCCCACGGCCTGACTATTGATTACGGGCAGGAAGGAAGACCGACCCGCTTCACCGGCGGGGCCGATCCCCGCGCCATGGGCGTCGCCACCGGCTATTGACCCTGGCTCGTCACCGTCGCGGGGGGTGGGCGTCCGGCTTCGTACCGGGGACGCGGGGC
>CAXUFZ010000394.1:0-3033 GCA_964250345.1 uncultured Rubrobacteraceae bacterium | reverse complement strand
CGCCGGCGGACCAGACGGGAGCGCCCGGCGGCCGGCGGTCGTCCGCGGACGCCTGCTCTTGCGGGCGGCCCTGCTGTTGCCGCTCGGGCTGTGGCTGCAAGGGCTCGACCACGGGGTGCTGGTGATCCTGCAGTTCTACGCGCTCTACTTCGTGTTCGCGGCGCTCGTCTTTACCCTCCCCGACCTCTGGCTGCTGGCAGGCGCCGGGTCCTCGCTCGTGGGCGGCGCGCTGGTCTACTTGATGGCCGAGACGGCCGCGCCGGGATGGTCCGCCGTCTACCCGGCCACCTTCGACGACTCGCCCGGAAGGATCGTCCGTGAGCTGTTGCTCTCCGGCACGTACCCCCTGGCGACATGGGCGGCGCCGCTCCTGGTGGGGTTGTGGGTGGGAAGGCGGGATCTTTCGTCGCCGGCGACGGTGTGGTGGCTGCTAGGAGCCGGGCTCGCGGTCGCCGGGGCCGCGGCGTTCGCCGCCGCACCGGACGGGACGCCGGGCCTCGCCGGGCTCCTGACGGCCGAGCCGCACGAACAGATGCCGCTGTGGATGCTCGGCTCTATCGGGTCCGGGTGCGCGGTGCTGGGGGGAGCGTTGCTACTCGTCGGGCGGCTCCCGCGGTCGACGTGGCCGCTGGTCGCCACCGGCCAGATGGCGCTGACCGTCTACGTGGGCCACCTGCTCCTGCTCGACTCCTACGCGGGGCTGGTACGGCGCGAGGACGTACCGGAAGCCTTCCTGACCGTCGGAATCTTCTTCTCGATCGTCGTCTGCGCCTGTACCGTCTGGCGGACGGTGCTCCCCCACGGTCCGCTCGAGTCCGCCCTCGCGGCACCCTGGTGGATCGTCGAGCGAGTCCTGGGATACCTCGGACCGGTTCGCAAGGTACGGCGCGGGCCCGCCACACGCGGGGAGGGAGGCGGACCGTGAACTCCGTGGACTACGCTATAGCGGTATTCGTGCTCGTCATGGCCTTTCTCGGGTTGCGTGCCGGGCTCCTCTCGGCGGCGTTCTCCCTGACCGGTGCGCTCGCGGGCGTCTACCTGGGCGTGAATGCGGGCCCGACGCTCGTCTCCGCGTGGCCCGGGCTCGGGGCTTACCAACTGCCCATTCTCGTCGGTACGGTCCTCTTCTGCGGTGCGACCGGACGTTCCCTGTTCGGGGCCGTGGGTCGTCGTCTCGGGTCCCATCTGGGGCGCCTGCCCGTTGTCGGGACGGTGCTCAGAACGCTGGACGGGCTCGGGGGAGCGGTCCTCGGGGCCGCCGTCGGGCTCGCCCTCGTCTGGGTTTTGGGTCTCGCCGCCCTGCAGGCGCCGCTGCCGGCGGCCAGGCAGGCCGCGGAAGGCTCCGGCGCGATCCGGGCGCTAAACGACCGCGTGCCACCGGGCGTCGTCGGCGAGACGTTCTTTGGCACGTCTTCCCTGGCAGGCCTGGAGAATTCGTGGCCTTCGGCAGACGATCCTGTGTCTTCCTCCGCCATGACGCGGCGGGGCGTCTGGGACGCGGCGCCGGGCGTCGTGCGCGTCTCCGCGTCCGGCGGGTCGGACTTCGGATCCGCCGGGTCGGGATGGACAGCGGCCCCGGGGCTCGTCGTCACCAACGCCCACGTGGTCGAAGGGGCCCAAAGCGTGGGCGTGGGCGCGCGGGGTTCGTGGGGGCGGTTGCCAGCCGAGGTCCTCGTCTACGACGAGAGAAACGACGTGGCGGTGCTCGGGGTCGAGGGTCTCAGGACCCCGGCCTCGCCGACAGGCTGGGCCTCTGCCGGCCGGCCGGTGGCGATCCTCGGCTACCCGGGCGTGGGATCCTTCGACGCCTCGCCCGGACGCGTGGGCCGGACGAGCCCGCTACTCGCGACCGACGCCTCGGGCGGCCTGCCCGTGAGACGGACCGTAACCAGCGTGAGCGGCGAGGCGCGTCCCGGAAACTCGGGAGGCCCGGTGGTCAACGGCCGCGGCGAGGTGGTCGCCACGGTCTTCGGCGCCGGCATCGGTCCCGGACAGGCGACGTACGCCGTGCCGTCCTCCATCGTCGAGGAGCGCGTGCGTCTGGCGGAACGTCGCGCCGGTGGGCCGTGACCGTGCCTGCGAATCTTCGCAGGTTTCTCGGAAGCCGCCCTAAGGGAGCGAAGCCATACTCGTCCCCACAACGGACGCGGCGGACGCCCCGAACGGACCAAAACGGACCGGAAGGAGAAAGCAATGCACAATCACGCAGCGGGGGCCACGGAGGTCCCGGATCTGATCCCCGGCTACTTCGCGCGCATAGACACGGGCAAACTTCTCACGCCGGCAGAGGAGACCGACCTCGCCCGAAGGGCCAGGGCCGGCCAGGAGCCGGCCAAGAGGAGGTTGGTCGAGAAGAACCTGAGGCTCGTGATCTCGGTGGCCAAGAAGTACCGCGGGATGGGACTGCCCTTCGAAGACCTGATCCAGGAGGGCAATATAGGTCTTATGAAGGCGGTCGATAGGTTCGACCCGGACAGGGGCTTCAGGTTCTCGACGTACGCGACGTGGTGGATCCGGCAGGCGATCCAGCGGGGGGTGGCGGACAAGGGCCGCACCATCCGCGTCCCCGTCCACATGGGCGAGAGGGTTCGCAAGGCGTCGCGGGCTAAAGGGGATCTCTCCTCGGAGCTCGGGCGCGAGCCGACGCACGAAGAGGTCGCCGCGAAGCTCGGGTGTCCGGTCGAGGTGCTGGACGAGACCCTCGACGCCCGCAGGGAGGTCGTGAGCCTGAACAGGCCCCTGAACCACGACGAGGGCGCCTCCGAGTTCGGGGACTTTCTGCCCGACGAGGGCATAACGGATACGGCGGACGACCTGATCGAGGACGAGGGGCGGCGCCTGCTGATCCAGGCCGTGGAAAAGCTCCCGGAACGCCCGCGCCGCGTCCTCATCCGGCGCCACGGCCTCGACGATCACAAGAGGGCCACCCTCAAGCAGCTTGCCGGGGAGCTCGGCGTCTCCCGCGAGAGGGTCCGCCAGATCCAGGAGGAGGCCGAAACGGCGCTCGCAAAGGCCTTGCGCGGCGCCCTGAGA
>CAXUFZ010000393.1:0-3037 GCA_964250345.1 uncultured Rubrobacteraceae bacterium | reverse complement strand
ACCCGATATTGGCGGAGACCTCGATGCGCCGCCCG
Source organism: uncultured Rubrobacteraceae bacterium (assembly GCA_964250345.1). Lineage (GTDB taxonomy): Bacteria > Actinomycetota > Rubrobacteria > Rubrobacterales > Rubrobacteraceae > Rubrobacter_D. Next base: position 3,002 of record CAXUFZ010000393.1, on the reverse strand, counting down.
TCGCCGGTGCGGGCCTCGGCGTGCCTGTACTCCTCCAGCAGGGCCGCCTCGACCGCCGCGTCCCGCCGCCTCTCCTCAAAAGCGTCGACGGTGGCGGGGTCCGGGTCGGCGACCGCGTAGCCTTCGGTGCCGTCCACGGCGACGGACGCGGCCCCGAGCGCGTACTCCAGCGCTGTCCCCACGCCGACCACCGCCGGGATGCCGAACGAGCGAGCCATGATCGAGACGTGCGAGGTGCGCGAGCCTTCGGAGACGACGAAGCCGAGGGCCATGCCTTTCGGGATGCGGGCCGTATCCGACGGCGCGAGGTTGGGCGCGAGGATCACCGAGGGTTTCTCCAGGGCTTCGAGGCCGGTCGTCTTGCCGCCCACGAGCTCGGCGGAGATCTGGGACGCCACGTCGCGCACATCGTCGGCGCGGGCGGCCAGGTACTCGTCGTCCATCGCGGCGAACATCCCGGCGTATTCCTCGCCGACGGCCAGCACGGCGGCCTCCGGGCTCGCGAGGTCCCTCACGCGCTCCTCGACGTCGGAGAGGAGCTCGGGGTCCTCGGCCATCTCGACGTGCGCCTCGAAGATCCCGGCCTCGGCCTCGTTACCGCCCTCCCGCATCCGCTCCGCCGTCTCGGACAGGTCCCGGACCACGGCTTCTATGGCGCCCCGCAGCCGGCCGAGCTCTTCTTCGACCGTTCCTTCGGGGATCTTCTCGCGTTCGGGCTTCGGTTCGCCCGGCGCGTGAACGAAGGCCGGGCCGACGGCGACGCCTTCTGAGGCCGCGACGCCGTTGAGTTTCACGTATTCTCCCACGGTCCTACTCCTCCTCCGCCGAGATCAGCTCCACGAGCGCGTCCACGGCGGCCTCGGCGTCGTCCCCGTCGGCCCGGATGGAGATCCTGTCGTCCTTCTTCGCGCTGAGGGTCATGATCTTCATGGTGCTCTTCGCGTTCGCCTCGCGCCCGTCCTTGACGACCTTTATCTCCGAGCCGAACTCCTTGGCCTTCTTGACGAATTTGGCGGCGGGGCGGGCGTGGAGGCCGGCCTCCGGGCCTACGACCGTCTCTTTCTCGACCATGGTTGCTCTTCCTCCTTCAGGTGTAGTCCGGGATCAACAAGGCGCCCGCGGGGGCCGGTGGCTTCCGCGCTCGAAGTTCGTCACCTCGCCGACCTCGCCGAGGATGTCGAAAGGTTTGCGCAGCGCTTTGACGGGCCAGCCGAAGATTCGGAGCGGGTTCCGGAGCGCCTGCCTGGCCAGCTTGAGCGGAAGGGCGACGACGCGGCCCGCCACGTCACCGGCGTACGCGGCGTAGATGCGCCCGGAGAACGACTGCGTGTAGCCGCAATTGTCGCACCGGCTGGCGCGTATGCGGTCGGACAGGTACAGGAGCCCGTGCCGGCCCTCCACCCGGCAGTTCGAACACGTCAGGATCGCCTCGTTTTCGACCTTCACGCCGGTCCCTTCCTAGCTCTCCCTCACAACAGCAGCTCCCAGTCCGACAGGGCCGCGCCGAGGTCTTCGAGGAACCTGGCCCCGTCCGCCCCGTCGGCCACCCGGTGGTCCACCGAGAGCGTCGCGGAGATCACGCGCGCGGGCAGCCACGCCCCGTCCCGCCACTCCGGGACCGTCCGAACGCGCCCCAGGGCTAGTATCCCGGCCTGCGGGGCGTTGATGATGGCGTCGAAAGAGTCCACGCCCATCATGCCGAGGTTCGAGACGGTAAACGTGCCGCCCGAGAGGTCGTCCGCCCCGAGCCTGCCCTCCCGCGCCCGGCCCACCAGCTCCTTCATCGCTGGGACGAGCTCGCGCAGCGGGAGCGAGTCGGCATCTTTCAGGACCGGCACCACGAGTCCTTCTTCCGTGGCCGCCGCGATGCCGAGGTTTACCCGCCGGTGTACGTCCATCATGCCGCCCTCGACGTAGCGCGCGTTGAGCCTGGGGTGGTTCTTGAGGGTCCTGGCGACGGCGAGCGCGAGAAGCTCGGTGACGGAGGGGGCCGGGTCCATCTTCGCCCGGAGCCGCTCCCGGAGATCCAGCAGGGCGTCCACCGCGAGGTCGCGGGTGAGGTAGAAGTGCGGCACCTCCGCGAAACTCTTCGCCGTCCGCTCCGCGCCCACGCGCCTGACCCGCGAGAGCGGCACCCTCTCGGCATCTTCGCCAAAGAACTCTGGAGATGGCTCGCTGGCAGCGGTCGCCTCGGAAGGGGCTGCCGCGCCCGCCGGCGCCGGCTCGCCCCTGTCCGTGGCGGAGACCTCGGGCGCCTGTACCGGCGCTTCGGGCGGGGCCTCTTCCGGGGTATCCTGGCGGACGTCCGCTTCGAGGACGTCTGAGAGGTAGATCCTACCCCCCGGACCCGAACCGGCGACGCTCTCCACGGAGATCCCACGCTTCGCGGCGGCTTTACGCGCGGCGGGCGAGGCCCGGACCCTGCGGCGACCGTTGCGGTGCTCGGCGGTCTCCGGTACGGCGGCGGACGGAGCGGTCGCCTCTGAGGACCCGGTATCCGCGCCCGCGGAAGCGTCGCCGTTGACGGTAACGTCCTCGGGCCCGGTGAACTCTTCTCCCGGGGCCGCGATGTAGGCGAGGGTGGCGCCGACGGGGAGCGTCTCGCCCTCCTCGCCGCGGAGGCCGCGGATGATGCCGTCGGCGTTGGCCTCGACCTCGTAGGAGACCTTGTCGGTGTCTATCTCGATGACGGGGTCGCCCTTCTCTACGGACGCCCCTTCCTCGACGATCCAGCGGAGGATGTTGGCGTCCTCCATGTCCATGCCGAGCTTCGGAACCTTGAGCTCGGTCGCCATCAGGCGTACACCCCCCTGCGGGCGTCCAGGAGGCTCGTGACCGCCTCGACCACCCGCTCGGGCGTCGGCCGGACGTGGGCCTCGAGGTCGCGGTTGTAGGGGATCGGGACGTCGGCGCCGGCCACGCGCGCCGGGGCCCGGTCGAGGGGGTTGAAGGCCGGCCGCGCGCCGAGCGTGGAGGCGCCCGCCGCCCCCCAGCCCCCCGGG
>CAXUFZ010000392.1:0-3055 GCA_964250345.1 uncultured Rubrobacteraceae bacterium | reverse complement strand
GCCGAACACCACCTGGGCCCAGCATGAAGCTCGCCGGCCTCGTCGAGTACGACGGCGCGGACTCCGCCGGGTGGGCCGCGCAGCCGGGCGTGAGGACCGTGGAAGGCGAACTGTCCGCCGCCCTGCAGACGGTGCTGCGCCATCCCGTGAAGCTGGCCGTGGCCGGGCGAACCGACGCCGGGGTGCACGCGAGCGGGCAGGTCGTCTCCTTCGACGCCGAGACCCAGCTTGCGCCCTCGACCGTCGCGTACAAGACGACGGCCGTGCTGCCCGAGGACGTGGCGCTCAGGCGGTGCGTCGCGGTTCCCGAAAGCTTCGACGCCAGGCGGGCGGCCAGGAGCCGGAGTTACGAGTACCGGGTGGTAAACGATGAGATACGGTCACCCCTGCTCCGGCGCCACGCGAGCTACGTGCCGCAGGGGCTAGACTTCGGGCTTCTGCGAGAGACCGGAGCGTTGGTCCGCGGCACGCACGACTTCCGGGCCTTCACGCCTTCGCGGAGCTACCACGTCCGCTTCGAGCGGATCGTTGGCGCCTCTGGTTGGGCCCGGGAAGACGGCGTGCTCGTCTACCGCATCACCGCCGATTCTTTCCTGTACGGCATGGTCCGAACGCTCGTCGGGACGATGCTGGAGGTTGGCCGGGGCAGGCGGGACCTGGCAAGCTTTAGGACGCTGCTGCGCGGAGCCGAAAGAAAAGACGCCGGGCCCGCCGCGCCGAGCCGGGGGCTGACGCTCGTGGGCGTGGGTTACGATGAGGATCTTTGGAGGAGGTAGGCATGGACGGTGACGGTACGCGGAGGCTGTTGCGGGAGATCGACGACTACGTGGCGGGCCTCTTCGCGCCGCAGGACAGGGCGTTGGAGGCCGCGCTGGAGGACACGCGGCGGGGCGGGCTGCCGGAGATCAACATCTCCGCCAGCGAGGGGAAGCTCTTGCAGGTACCGGTCGAGATCTCCGGCGCGCGGCGCGTACTGGAGGTGGGGACGCTCGGCGGCTACAGCACGATCTGGCTGGCCCGCGCCCTGCCGGAAGACGGCGCGCTCATCTCGCTGGAGCTCAGGGAACAGAACGCGGAGGTCGCCCGGCGCAACGTCGGGCGGGCCGGCCTCTCGGGGAAGGTGGAGATCAGGGTCGGGGACGCCAGGGAGAGTTTGGCCGGGCTCGTCGAGGGCGGCGGGGGTCCGTTCGACCTGATCTTCATAGACGCCGACAAGGAGAACTACCCGGAGTACCTCGACTGGTCCCTGCGCCTCTCCCGCCCCGGAACGCTCGTCCTCGCCGACAACGCCATCAGGGACGGCGCGGTCCTCGACCCGAACGACGGCTCCTCCCGCGCGATGCGCGAGTTCAACGAGAGGCTGGCGAACGAACCGCGCGTGTCCGCTGTCCTGCTGCCCCTGATCCGGGACCGCATAGACGGCCTCGCTATTGCGCGGGTGAGGTAAAGATTCGGCTCATCGCGACGGGCGTGGGTGCCGGAGGGCGGGCCGCTCTCTTGCCGGGTGGAGTCGGCGCTTCGCCGGATTTCCCGGGCGACTTCGGGTGGCCTTCTTGTGGATGTATGCTACTATTTGTCACGTTCGAAGGCCTTTTGTACGTCTGAAAAACCTCCGGAGGATGATGAAGAGTTTTATGGCGCGGCCCTTGGAGGTCGAGCGGAGATGGTACGTCGTCGACGCGGAGGGGAAGACCCTCGGTCGGTTGGCGACGGAGATAGCGCGGGTGTTGCGCGGGAAGACCAAGGCGCAGTACACGCCGCACGTCGACGTCGGGGACTTCGTGGTCGTGGTGAACGCCGGGAAGGTCGTGGTGACGGGGCGGAAGGCCGAGCAGAAGGTCTACCGGCGTCACTCGGGGTATCCCGGGGGGATGAAAGAGACGAGCTACGAGCAGATGATCTCGCGCAAGCCGACCGAGGTGTTGCGCAAGGCCGTCTACGGGATGATGCCGAAGACGCGGCTCGCCCGGCAGCAGTTCAAGAAGTTGAAGATCTACGCGGGCCCGGACCATCCGCACGAGGCCCAGGGCCCGCAGACGCTAGAGGTGAAGTAGATGGCTGAGGCTCTTTACACGGGTACGGGTCGGCGCAAGACCGCGGTCGCCAGGGTGCGCCTGCTCCCCGGCGACGGGAACATCACGGTGAACGGCCGCGGGCTCGCGGAGTTCTTCCCGCGCCCAACCTACCAGACGGCCGTGAAGTCCCCGCTCGAGACGCTCGGGGCGGCGAGCCGCTACGACGTGGTCGCCAAGATAGAGGGCGGCGGCCTCACGGGGCAGGCCGAGGCCCTGCGCCACGGCATCGCCCGCGCGCTGGCCGAGGAGTCGCAGGAGGCCCGCGCCGAGCTCAAGACCGCCGGGATGCTCACCAGGGACGACCGGGCCGTCGAGCGCAAGAAGTACGGCCTGAAGAAGGCCCGCAAGCGCCCGCAGTTCTCCAAGCGCTAGAGCCCAAAGAGCGGTTCTTCGACGGGTCCCTTTCGCACCGCGGAGGGGACCCGTCGCGCGTCCGCGCCGGAGGAAGCCATGAACGTCGAACAGATCCACTACGCCGCCTTCGAGGCCGGGGAGCACCTCCCCAGCGTCCTGAGCCTGTGCGAAGAAGAGGGTTGGGACAGCTTCGTCGAGAGCCCAGATCTCACCGCCGCGTCGCTCCAGGCGCCCGGCGTGACGACCGTGGTCGCGGTCGCCGACGGCGAGGTCGTCGGGTTCGCGCAGACGCAGAGCGACGGCGTACTGCAGGCGCATCTCTCCCTGCTTGCCGTGGACCGGCGTTGGCGGGGGCGTGGCATCGGACGCCGGCTCGTTCAAGACGCTTTCGACCAGAGCGGGGCGGAGCGGATGGACCTGATCTCCACCTCAGGAGCCGAAGGTTTCTACGAGTCGTTCCCGCACAAGGCGCGTTCGGGTTTCAGGATCTACCCCAGCGCCGACCGGGGGACCGCGTGACCCGGCTGGAGTTCGGCACCGACGGCGTGCGGGGCGTCGCCAATAAGGACCTGACGGCTGAGGATGCGATGCGCCTCGGCGCCGCCGCCGCGCGGGTGTTCGACGGC
>CAXUFZ010000391.1:0-3055 GCA_964250345.1 uncultured Rubrobacteraceae bacterium | reverse complement strand
GCCCGTGTACTGCCCCTCGTCGCGGGCGTCGAGGATGAAGGCGCCGCCGGTCTCGCTCGCGGCGAGCACGTCTTCGGCGTCCTTGCGCCACCCGGTCCGGGGCTCCGAGGTGAACGTCGCGGGCGCGGGGTCGGGGACCTCGGACGTTGTCGGGTTGTTCTCCGAGGTCCACTTGTTCCAGCCGCCGTCGAGGACGGAGGCGCGGTCGTGGCCGTGGTACGCGAGCGCCCACCAGAGGCGGGTGGCGAACTGGCCGCCCGAGTGGTCGTAGACGACGACGTGCGTGTCGTCGCCGATGCCGAGGGAGGCCATCAGGGCGGCGAAGCGCCCCGGCGGGGCGACCTGGGCGGGGACCGGGTCGTCGGGATCGGTTATGTCGCGGGTCCAGTCCACGAAGACGGCGCCGGGGACGTGCGCCTCGTCGTACTCCTCGCGGGCGGGGAGGTAGTCTGCCCGCTGGCGGCCGTCGCCGAGGTCGGTCTTACGGACGTAGCCCCGGATGTCCACGACGCGGAGGTCGGGGTCTTCGAGGTGGTCTCGCAGCCAGGCGGACGGTACGAGGGGGTCGAACTGCACGGGTTTACTCCTCTCCGAAGACGTCATGTTCGCGGGCGAAGGTCTCGGCCAGCTCGCGGGCCTTGTCGGTGTCGTCTTGCTTGAGGCGTCCTTCTATTACCTCGCCCTGGAGGTGGTCTTTGACCGGCTGGATCCACCGCCCCGGACCCCGCCCGAAGAGCTCCATAAGATCGTTGCCATCGAGCGGGCTCTCCAGCCTCTCTATGGAGTCTTCGGCCCGCACCTCGTCCACCCGGCCCTTCAAGCTCCTCCAGGATTCCTCGGCGATGCGCCGCCGCCTGGGCGCGCTGCCGGTTATGTCGGCGCGGGCGAGCTTGAGGAGGGCGTCCACGTCGGAGAGCACCCGGCCGCCCCGCTCCAGGTACGTGTCCCGGACGAAGCGCCGGACCGCCGAGTCGCTCCACGGGTCGCGGCCGACGGCGTAGCCCATCGGGCGCATGTGGTGGGCGACGAGGTGGGCGACGGCGTCGGTGTCGTCCTTCGGGTAGGCCAGGCGCTTCATCGCGCGGCGGGCCACAGAGGCCCCGACGTTCTCGTGGCCGTAGAAGTGGACCTTCTTTGGGACCGTGCGCCCGCCGCAGACCTCGCAGTCGCCCTCGTCCGGGGTTTTCCTGGTGCTCCTCGCGCCGCAGTACGTGCAGCGGTGTTCGTAGACCAGCGTGCGCGGCTTGCCGATGTCGTGGAAGAAGGCCGCCTTGCGGAGGACAAGGTCCGGTTCCACGTTCGAAACCACGATCAGGGTGTGCTCGAAGACGTCCTTGTGGTGAAACTCCGACTCCTGCTCGACGTCCACCGTCTCCATGAACTCCGGCACGACGAAAGGCATCAGCCCGAGCCGCACCAGGGCCCGCAAGCCCGACGCGACGTTCTCGGAGACCAGGATCTTCTCGAACTCCACCCGGACGCGCTCGGCGCTGATGCTCTCCAACCAGCGCGCGTTCTCCTGGATGGCCCTCTCCAGGTCGGAGGTCAGCGCGAACGGCCTCCCCGGCTTCGATAGGGTCGTCTCGAAGCGCACGGCGCGCAGCATCCGCAGGGGGTCGTCGCGCATCCGGTCCAGCGGGTCCCCGACCGGGCGGATCACGCCGTCCGAAAGATCCTTCCTGCCCCCGAACGGGTCCTCTATCTCGCCCGTCAACGCGTTCGCCGCGATGGCGTTTATAGTGAAGTCCCGCCGCGCGAGATCCTCTTCCAGGCTATCCCCAAACCGGACCTCGGGATGCCGGCTGCCCTCGGTGTACAGGTCGCTCCGGTAGGTCGTGACCTCCACCTGGTAATCGCCGACCGTGGCGCCGATGGTCCCGAAGCGTTCCCCGACGGTCCACAGGCTGTCCGCGACGGGCCGCAGCAGCTTCTTTACCTGCGGCGGATGCGCCCCCGTCGTCGCGTCGGCGTCCGGCTTCGCACCCTCGTCCCCGCCGAGCAGCTTGTCGCGCACGTACCCGCCGACCAGGTACAACCCGTGCCCCGCCCCCCCGAACGCCTCGCCGAGGCGCAGGATGGGTTCGGGAACCTCCAGCTCTTTCACGTCCGTCATCATCGCGGTCAGATTCTAGTACGCCACGCGCGGGTCACAAAACCCGTGACCTTAATCTGCATCGGCCGGCAGGAGGCGGAATGGCCGGTTACGAGGCCCACGCAAAACCCTAAAATGTCTCTCGTCCAGAGTGAGCACATCTAGAGTACCGTGGCGATTCGCCAGCACGACGTTGGACGCATCCGCCAGACCCAATCCAAAATCCGCGTAGCGCTCGATGATGCCCATGGCTTCCGTCAGGTCTTGTTGCGAGAAGGACTCCAGACGGTACGTGCCCCGCGCGACTTCGCCTAGCAACCCAAGCTCCTGTCCCTGGCCCATACGGGTGGAGATCATGTAGTCGAGCTCCGCGAGCACAAAAGGGGAGATGAGCAACGGCCCGTGCTCGGATTCAAGCGCCTCCCTGGCGGCGGCGTGGTCTTCCTGTGCGCTATCGACGGCGGCGAGCATACCGCTGCTGTCGATGATAAGCGTCACCCGCCGAAGCCGCGGAGTTCCTCGTCGAATCTCCTCGCGAGCGTGGGATCATCGCTGTGAAACAGCGGCAGCCGTGGCCTCGGCCTCTCCGCCCCCCGTACCAGGCCTCCAACCGCCTCGCGTATGAGTTCTGCTTCGCTCTGGCCCCTCTCGGCCGCCACGCGCCCCAACGCGGCTTTGAGATCGTCCGGCAGGTAAACGGTGGTCTTTTTCATACCATACACTCTACCATACACCGCCGAAGTAGGCGGGATCAGCCGTCGATGGCGGCGTCGCGGGAGGGGAAGACGTCGAAGAAGTCCTGGAAGCCGGTGACGGAGAAGATGCGGGCGACGGCGTCGGAGGGGGCGGCGAGGCGGAGGGCGACGTCTTTTTGGCCGAGGGCGTCTTTGGAGCGGACGAGGGTCGAGAGGGCGGTCGAGTCCATGAAGGCGACGCCGCTCATGTCCACGACGACGGCGCCCA
>CAXUFZ010000390.1:0-3086 GCA_964250345.1 uncultured Rubrobacteraceae bacterium | reverse complement strand
ACCCGGCGAACGCCACCGCCGCGTGCCCCGACGGCAGCCCACCGTAGAGAGCGCCGGACGATGGGGTTAGGGCTTTGACGAGCACCACGACGAGGACGACGACGCCAAGCGAAACCAGCGTCAGGTGCCCGGGCCATCGTTGGATGGTGCTCAACGCATCCAGGGAGAGCGAACCGACGCCGTCGGCCAGGATCAGGCACCCCACCACCACGGCCCCGATGCTCGATACCAGCACCGCCCCGGCCGAAACGTCCTTCGCCAGCTTGGCGAGCGGGTGGTACTCGCCCGTCATGAGGTCCACGGTGAACTCCAGCGCCGTGTTGAACATCTCCGTCACGAAGACGACCAGGATCGTCAGCACCAGAATGGCGAGCTCGATCCTGCTGATCCCCAGAAACAGGCTGCCCACGACCACGGCCAGCGCCACGAACACGTGGAAGCGCATGTTGCGCTGCGTCTTAACCGCGGAGACCATGCCCCGGTAGGCGTGCTCGAAGCTGCGGCCTACCCCTTGTTGCCCCTTGAGCGGCTTCTGTACCTTCTTACCCATCGACGGCCGCCATCACCTTCTGCTGCGTCCGGTCCATCTCGGTGCCCTCGAACTCCTCACCGTGGTCCATGCCGGCCAGGTGCAGCGCGCCGTGCACGACCAGCTCGTCGACGCCCATCTCGGGGCCCGCGCACTCGGGGCAGATCACGACCTCCCCGATCACCTCCCCGTAAACACCGTCCATCTCGAAGCTGAGCACGTCCGTCGCCTCGTCTTTGTCCCTGAACTTGAGGTTGAGTTCGCGGATGGTTTCGGGCGCCACGAGCACGACGGACGCTTCGCCCGCGCGGTCGAGGTCCAGGCCGCGTGCTTCGAGGGCGGCGGCGAAGAGGCGGGCGGCGCGTTCCGGGTCGAGGCGGCCGTGGCCGATCTCGTCGAGCAGTTCGACGGAGAGGGGCGTGGGGCGGTCGGGCGTCAGGTGGCGTCCCCGGCGGACTTTTTGGCGGAAGCCTTCTTCTCGACGCCGTCGCGCGGGGTCGTCTTGCCGTTGCGCCCTTCCGGGGCCTCGGGGTATTCGATGCGGGGACCGAGGAAGCCTATGAGGGCTTCGAGGATGGCCTCGCCGGTCGCGTGGATCTCGCGCATCGTCAGGGCGCACTCGTCGAACTGGCCGTCGTCGAGCTTGCGGTTGATGGTGTCGGTGACGATGTCCTCGATGCGTTTGGGGGTGGGTTTGGAGAGGGACTTGACCGTCGCCTCGATCGAGTCGGCGAGCATGACGATGCCGGCCTCCTTGCTCACCGGCAGGCCGCCCGGGTAGCGGAAGTCCGCCTCGTTGACGTTGTCGCCGTCGAGCTCCAGCGCCTTGCGGTAGAAGTACTCGATGCGGGTCGTGCCGTGGTGCTGGCCGATGATGTCCAGGATCTCCTGCGGTAGACCCCACGCGCGGCCTATCTCGACGCCGTCCTTGACGTGGCGCTTGATGACTTTGGCAGAGAGCGTCGGGGAGAGGGCGGCGTGGGGGTTTATGGTGCCGATCTGGTTCTCAATAAAGTACGCGGGGTGCTCCATCTTGCCGATGTCGTGGTAGTAGGCGCCGACGCGGGCGAGCAGGGCGTTAGCGCCGATGCGCTCGGCGGCGTTCTCGGCCAGGGTGCCGACCTGCATCGAGTGGGTGAAGGTGCCTGGGGCTTTGTGGAGGAGCTTGTGGATCAGGGTGTTGCTCGTGTTCGAAAACTCCAGGAGCTTCATCGGGGTGAGGATGTTGAAGGCGTCCTCGAGGACGGGCAGGAGCACCATGGCGATCATCAGGGAGAGCAGGCCGCTGCACAGCCCGAGCAGGCCCTGCCAGGCCGCGTCCGCGAAGCCGCCGCCCCCGATCAGGCCGACCGCGAACGTGACGACCGCCGTTATCGCCGCGATGAACAGCCCGGCCTTGAGCAGCCGCTGCCGCGAGTCCACGCGCACCACCGTGTAGATCGCGAACCCCGAGGAGAGCAACAAAGACGCGGTCAGCAAGAAGTTGTTCCCGCTCATGACGCCGACGTTGATAGAGGTTACGACCACCATCAGGAACATGAGCCGCGGCCCCAGAAGCAGCGTGCCGATGATGGAGAGGCCGGCGATGGGCGTCAAGAAGGGGTTGAAGTCCAGCTCGATAAAGAGGCGGGCCAGCGCGGTGAAGAGCACCGTCAGGGAGGCGGCGAGGGCTATGCGGATCGCGGTGTTCGTCTTGAGGATGCGCGTCCCGAAGCGTTCGAGGAAGTACCAGGAGATCCCGAGCTCTATCGCCACCACGAGCGCCACGCCGAGGAGCACGGTGTACGGGTTGGGGTCCCGGAGGAGGTCCTCCAGGCGCTCGAAGCTGCCGCTCTCGATGATCCCCTCAGCCACCGTCCGCTCGATGGGCGGGCGCGAGCCGACGCCGATCAAGACCGTGAGCAACGCCCAGGTCATGACCGTCAGGGCCGCGTAAAGCCGGACGGTGGGGAGGCGTTCGATCCACTCGCGGAACCGCTCGAACCGCGTCGGGGGTCGGTGCAGGTCGTCAACGCGCTTGCCGAGCGGGGTGCTGGGCAACTGTTTTTTGAGCTTCATGGCCGCTCCCGCGTCGGGGCCTACGCCCCTTCGTCCTCTTCGGCGCCCTCGTAGGCGTCGACTATGCGCATGACGAGGTCGCTGCGCACGATGTCGTCGCGCCGGAGCCCGACGAAGGTCACGCCCTCGACGTCCGTCAGCGCCCGGCGGGCGTCGTCCAGGCCGCTCACGCGGCCCTTCGGCAGGTCCACCTGCGTGCGGTCGCCCGTGATCACCATCCTCGAGCCGAAGCCTAGGCGCGTCAGGAACATCTTCATCTGCTGGGGGGTGGTGTTTTGGGCCTCGTCCAGGATTATGAACGCGTCGTTCAAGGTCCTGCCTCTCATAAACGCCAGCGGCGCGATCTCGATTATACCGCGCTCCAGGTGCGCCTGGAACTGCGCCGGGTCCACCATCTCGTACAACGCGTCGTAAAGCGGCCTGAAGTACGGATCCACTTTGGCCATCACGTCGCCGGGCAAGAAACCGAGCGACTCTCCAGCCTCTACGGCGGGACGCG
>CAXUFZ010000389.1:0-3088 GCA_964250345.1 uncultured Rubrobacteraceae bacterium | reverse complement strand
GGGCTTCGGGGTGACGCCGGAGGGGGCGAGGAGTCCGAGGGCGTGGTGTTCGTAGGGGGCCTGCTCGTCGAGGGGCAGCCCGATCTGGCTTCCCGTCACCAGCCGCGCCACGAGGTGGGTCTCGCCACGCACCAGGTAGTTGAGGCTGTACTCGCCGCGGGCCAGGAACTCGACGCCGTCGAAAGGTAGGTTGAGAATCTCTTCGAGGTAGTGGGTGATCCGCGGGCTGAGGTCTATGTCGATCATGGCCGCTAATTCTAGGCGTAGAAGGGCGGCGTAGCCCGGGGGTGGTGTAGAATTACGGGGAGGAGGTCGAGCGAGCTTGGACCTGGACATCATCTTCTGGGCGGTGCTGGCGGGGCTTGCCTTTGCCGGCGAGCTTCTCTCCGTATCTTTCTTCTTGCTTTTCTTCGCGCTCGGCGCGGTGGTGGCGCTGGCGATGGCCTTCGCGGGGCTCGGGCTCGTCGCGCAGGCGATAGGTTTTATCGCGGCCTCGGTGCTTAGCATGGTGGTGCTCAGGCCGGCGCTCCTGAACCGGCTCGCGTTGCAAAGCGGGGAGGAGTACACGGGGCATCGCGGCATCACGGGCGAGAGCGCGGTGGTGACGGAGGTTATAGAGGCCGGCGGTAAGGGGGCCATCCGGATAGGGAGCGGGCAGTTCTGGACGGCCCGGACGCTGTACCACGAGGGGGAACTAGAGAAGGGCGCGAAGGTCCTGGTGCTCGACACCGACGGGCTCACGGCGCTGGTCGAACCGGTGGACGAAGAAGGAGGAGAGACGTGACGACGGGGCTGATAGTACTGGCGATACTGGCGGTCGTGGTGTTCCTGGTGGCGGCGAGGAGCGTCAGGATCATCCCACAGAGCCGGGTGGGGATCGTGCAACGCTTCGGGCGCTACCACCGCACCGCCCAGAGCGGGCTTACGTTCGTGGTTCCGGTGGTGGACAGGATGCTCCCGAAGACGGATCTGCGGGAGCAGGTCGTCTCCTTCCAGCCGCAGGCCGTTATCACCAACGACAACGTCGGGATGCAGATCTCGACCGTCGTCTACTACCGGGTGGTGGACGCCCGGGCCGCCGAGTACGAGGTCGCGAGCTTCATAACGGCGCTGGAGCAGATCACGCAGACCACGCTCCGCAACGTCATAGGCAACCTCGCGCTCGACCAGACGCTGACGAGCCGGGACGAGATCAACGCGAAGCTCCGCACCATCCTGGACGAGGTGACGGAGAAGTGGGGCATCCACGTCACGCGGGTGGAGCTCAAGGAGATCACGCCTCCCAGGGACATCCAGCAGGCGATGGAGAAGCAGATGCAGGCCGAACGGACCCGCCGCGCCTCCATCCTGACCGCCGAGGGCGACAAGCGCGCCTCCATCTTGAAGGCCGAGGGCGAGAAGGAATCCGCCATCCTCCGCGCCGAGGGCGAACAGAAGTCGGCCGTGCTGCGCGCCGAGGGCGAGGCCGAAGCCTACCGCAACGTCCAGGCCGCCCAGATCGAGATGACCGGCTCCCTCTTCGAGCGCCTCGAAAACAGCGACCTCTCCCCCGAATCCCTGCGCTACCTCTACCTCAAGGCCCTCCCCGAGATGGCGAAAGGACCCGCGAGCAAGCTCTTCGTCGTCCCCTCCGAACTCCAGGACCTGGCCGGCACCATCGGCGCCCTCGCCGGCGGCGCCAGCATGGCGAACGAGAACGAAACAAAAACCGAAGAGAAGCCCCGAAGCCTCGAAGCCCCGAACGGCGAGCCCACCCGCCGCAGCCTGGAGCGCCGGCCTCGGGCGCCGGGGGAGGATCGCTAGACCAACCCCGGCTGGACCGCCCATCGTCCGGGACCCCAGATAATCCCGCGCGACCGGTGCATCCTGGACCTCGACGCGCCGCGCAAAACCGGCGGGAGAGACGACCGCCACGGGGTGGCGGTGACCAAGTCCGTACGCCACGCGTGAAGGGACCACCAACCGACTTCGTCCCCCCGGGTTCGCCCTGTAGGGAAAGCGCGCGAACCATCGCACTTTGTACAGGACACCGGATCTCTCCGTAGGGCTCCCCGGTTGCCTCCTCGCCGAACCGTCGATGCACGACCTTACCGGAGTCGTACTCTGTCGAATTCGCGCTTGTTTCGCTCATATACGATCGTATATGAGCGCTTGTTGTTGCACGAAAATATCTTGAGGTGTATCTTGTCTATCAAGCTTCAGGAAGGGAGTCCGAATGATCGGGGGACCTTGCGCGTTAGCGTGATAGCCGGCCGACACGAGCCGGGGCGGCGGATCGGGTGATCGCGATGGCGGGGGTGATGTTCGGCGTGGGGCGGTGTCTTTGTTAAACGCTGGTCGCAGGCGGGAGATCGTCGCCTACGTCGAGCGGAGCGGCGGTGCCACGGTGGGGACGCTCTCCGAGACCTTCGCGGTAAGCCCCGCGACGATACGCCGGGATCTGTCGCGGCTCCACGGGCAGGGTCTGATCGAGCGCGCGCACGGTGGGGCCGCGCCGAGGACGCGGGGTCGGATGCCGGGTGCACCGGAGCCTCCGGTGCTCAGCCGGTCGACCGTTCAGGTGGGCGAGAAGCGGGCGGTAGGGAAGACCGCCGCCCGTCACGTGGGGGACGGGGACGTCGTGTACATCAGCGGCGGAACCACAACCGCCGAGATGATCCCGTACATAGCCGGATGTCACGGGCTCACCGTGGTTACGAACGCGCTGAACATAGCGTCGCTTCTCGCGGCCCATCCGGAGGTGACCGTCGTTGTGGTCGGGGGGACGCTGAGGCATTCGGAGATGTCGATGCTCGGCGCGATCGCGGAAGACGCCCTTCGGGAACTGCGGGTCGACAAGCTCTTTATGGGTAGTCCGGCGGTGCACTACGAGCATGGGTTCTCGGCGGACGACATGACCGAGGTGCAGAGCGACCGGAACATAATGGCGATCGCGAACGAGGTAACCGTGCTCGCCGATCACACCAAGTTCGGACGGATCGCCACCATGCGGCAGGCGCCGATTACGAGCGTGCACCGCATCGTTACGGACTCCGGCACGCCATCTTCGGCCGTGGAGGCGATCAGAGAACGGGGGGTCGAGGTGGAC
>CAXUFZ010000388.1:0-3136 GCA_964250345.1 uncultured Rubrobacteraceae bacterium | reverse complement strand
CGCCGGGGATGCGGTCGATCGCGGCTATCCAGTCGACCAGGCTCGCGGTCGGCCTCTCGGCCGGGGTCATCCCGCCCAGCCCGAGCATCGCCGGCGTCGCCGCACCGCGGCGCGCCCACGCCGCGCGGCCGGCGCGCGTGCGGGCGCTGGTCGGCGGCGCACGAGGACTGGATCGCGGAGCGGCTGGCGGGCCGCGCGCCGGCGGAGCAGACCGCGCTGCACCGCTTGCTCGGCCGCGCCAAGGACGGGGCGCGCGCCGCCATAGGGGAGGCCTCGGCATGACCGCCATAGACGCGCCGCTCGCCGGCTACGGGGCGCGCCACCTGCGGCGGGGGGGGGGGGGGCGGGGGGGGCGCCCCCCCCCGGGGCCCCCCCCCGGGAGGAGCTACCCCACCGGCTGGCCGCCCGTTATGTCTATCGACGAGCCGTTGACGTAGCTGGCTTCGTCTGAGGCGCGAAAGACGAAGGCGGGGGCGAGTTCGACGGGTTGGCCCGGGCGTCCGGTTGGGGACTGGGCGCCGAACTGGGCGGTCGTGTCGGCCGGCATCGAGGCGGGGATGATGGGGGTCCAGACGGGGCCCGGGGCGACGACGTTGGCGCGGATGCCGTATTGGATCACGTCCTGGGCCAGCCCCTCGGTGAAGGTGACGATGGCGCCCTTGGTCGCGGAGTAAGGGAGGAGGGTCGGCGAGGGCTTGTACGCCTGCGCGGAGCCGACGTTGATGATGCTGCCGCCCTCGGGCATGTGCGGGAGCGCCGCCTGCACGAGCCAGAACATCGCGTAGATGTTGGTCTTGAACGTGCGGTCGAGCAGCTCGGTCGAGACGTCCGCGACGCCGGTGACCGTCCGCTGGTGGGCGGCATTGTTTACGAGGATGTCGAGGCCGCCGAACTCGTCCACCGCCTTCTGGATCACCGCCCGGCAGGTGGCCTCTTCGCTTATGTCGCCCGGGGCCTTCACGCACCGTTTGCCCGACTCTTCGACGACGCGGGCCGTCTCGTCGGCGTCGGATTCCTCGTCTTCGAGGTAGGAGATCAAGACGTCCGCCCCCTCCCGCGCGAAGGCGAGCGCCACGGCGCGCCCGATGCCGGAGTCGCCGCCGGTGATGACGGCCCGCTTGCCTTCGAGCCGGCCGCGGCCCTTGTAGGTCTCGTAGCCGTAGTCCGGCTTGGGGGTCATCCCGGAGTCGAGGCCGGGATGCTGATCCATCTGGGTCTGCTCGGGGTACTCGGGCTGCGGGTACTTGGTGGTCGGGTTCTGCTGGCCCTGTTGGTCGGTCATGGGTCTCCCTCTCTGCTTTGGCGTAACCCCGCTTATACCCGGAGGCACGGTCCGCTACCCGTCGCTGGCGCGCGATGTTTGGGCGCGGTGAAGCGTGGGGCATACCCCGGTAGTACGCGCATCAGGAGATCCAGAGAACGAACGGGGTGTGAACCATGAGCGAGGGCAAGAAGCCCGAAGGAATCTTCGCGGGCTACAGCGAGGACAGGGAGATGCCGCTCACCTCCTACGCCACCCTGTCGGGGTTCTTCAACCTGCTCTTCGCGCTCTTCCTGCTGGTCTCGAAGGCCTCGGGGCGTCCCATCCCCGAGCGCGTAAAGACCGGGGACATCCTCCTTCTCGGCGTCGCCACGCACAAGCTGAGCTGGGCCGTCGCGAAAGAGGCCGCGACGAGCCCCCTCCGCGCGCCGTTCACCGAGCTCGAAGAGTTCGAGAGCCCAACGAACCTTCAGGAGAAGCCGCGCGGCACGGGCTTCCGACGTTCCATAGGTGAGCTCCTCACCTGCCACTTCTGCCTCGGGCAGTGGATCGCCGCCTTCTTCGCCTACGGCCTCGTCCTCTTCCCGGCCGCCACCCGCTTCGCCGCCGCCATCTTCGCCATGCTCACCGTCTCGGACTCACTCCACCAGGCCTACAAAGCCTTGATGGACCGCGCTCAACGTCGTCGCTTCGCTCCGCGAACCGCTAACCTGATATCTCGTCCAACGTTCGGCCGCGGGTCTCTTCGCCGAGGATCCAGACGGCGGCGGCTATGACGAGAAGGACGGCGGCGAACATGGAGAAGACGGCCGTGATGCCGAGGGCGGGGGCGCCCAGCATGACGCCGACGAGGTAGGGGCCCGCGATGCCGCCGATCCTTCCCACGCCCGCGGCCCAGCCCGCGCCGGAGCCGCGGGACTCTGTCGGGTAGAGCTCTGGCGTGTAGCCGTAGAGGACTCCCCAGGCGCCGAGGTTGAAGAAGGAGACGAGCGAGCCCCACAGCACGATCTCCGTCCCCGACGCGCCCTCCGCGAGCCCGCGCAGCCCGAAGGCCAGGGCCGCGAGGGCGGAACCGAGCAGGTAGACGACGAGCGTGCCTTTTCTTCCCCACCGCTCGACGAGGTACGCGGCGGAGAAGTATCCCGGCACCTGGGCGAGCGTTATGAGCAGCACGAAGCCGAAGGAGCCCGCGATCCCCCGCCCCGACGTCGCGAGTATCTGCGGCAGCCACGTAAAGATGCCGTAGTACGAGAACACCATCCCGAACCAGAGCACCCACAGCATTGCCGTCCGCCTGGCATACGCCTCCGACCATAACGACCGGAACCCCGCGCTCGCGCCGGTTCCAGACCCCGGCTCGTCCGCGTTGCCGCCAACGTCTTCGACCCCGAGGCTGGCGGCGGCCTTTTGTGCTTCTTCGCGGCGTCCCTTGCGGAGCAGGTAGCGGGGGGATTCGGGCAGGGAGCGGCGCAGGACGAGGACGTAGAGGGCGGGGAGCGCTCCGATCAGGAACGCCACCCGCCAGCCGTACTCGGGGATGACGAGGAAGCCTACGAGGGCCGCCAGGATCCAACCGTAAGCCCAAAAACTCTCCAAGAGCACTACCATCCGCCCCCGCTGCTTGGCCGGCGCCACCTCGGAGACGAGCGTACTGGCCACCGGCAACTCCCCGCCGAGCCCGAGCCCCGTGATGAACCGCAAGACCAACAAAGCCCCGTACCCCCACACGAGCGCCGTGAGCCCCGTCGCCAGCGAGTACACGAGCAACGTCCCCATCAACACGACCCGCCGCCCGTAACGGTCCGCCAGCGTCCCCGATGCGGCAGCCCCCACGAACATCCCGAAGAGCCCGACGCTTATAGCAATCCCCACCTG
>CAXUFZ010000387.1:0-3152 GCA_964250345.1 uncultured Rubrobacteraceae bacterium | reverse complement strand
GTCTCGAGCCGCGGTGTGTGCTCCGCACGAAGGGCCTCGACCGGCTCGCGGCGGTGCTCGGACATCCGCTCCTCGGCGATCTCCGCGACGACCGTCCCCATCCCCTGCCGGGTGCGGATAAAGCCGTCGCCCTCCAGGTCCTGGTAGGCCCGGCGCGTGGTGATGACGCTGCACGCGAGGTCCGCCGCCAGCGCCCGCACGGACGGCAGCTTCGTCCCCGGCGGCAACTGGCCGCCCAGGATAAAGTCCCTGAGCTGCGACTCGATCTGCCGGTACATAGGCTCCGGGTCGTCCATCGAGAGGCTTATCGGGATGTTCGTATCGTCCGGTTGCGCGCTCATAGTCCCATCTCCCGGGTCCGCAGCCGCCGCTCCAGAAGTCGGCACCACAGGTAGAGTCCGCCGCCGCCAACCGCGAGCGCCGCCAGCGCCGGCAGCGGGCCGTGTGCCCCTACAAGGTTCAGGCTGCCGTCCACGAGCGGGACGTCCAGTACCGCGGCGAGCACCATCGCGCAGACGAGCAGCGTTACCCACAAGGCCTGGATCGCGAGGACGGATTTCCCCTTCAGGCCCCACTCCAGGAACAATAGCGCTCCCCCCGAGAGTAACGCGTAACCGAACCAGAAGAGCGCGAACCAGAGGTACCGCAGCGGCGGTATCTCCGCCCGGAGGACCCCGAAGAACGCGTACGCCGGAAGGAAGAACACGAACGACATAACGACCGCGACCGAGAGCATGATCAGGGCGCGGCTCGCCACCAGCTCGCGGGCAGAGACCGGCATCGTCCTAAGGAAAGCGAGCCAGCCCGTGAACGGGTCCCTATGGACGTACATCCACCGCAGGGAGGTCCAGTTGATGCCCAGGTTCGCCAGAAACAGCAAGAAGCAGAAGTCGGCCCAGAACGAGGCGGGTATGCCGGGCGTGTTGGTAAAACCTTCCAGGCTCATCCAGACGGTGTTCAAGGAGACGAGACCGAGAAAAAAGGTAACGAGGACGCTAACGAGGTACGAGGGCCACGTCCTACCCAACTCGACGCGCGCGAGCCTGCGCACGCGGACCTTCCTCGGACTGCCTTCCTGCCTTGCGGGCGCGGTGGTCACGTGCTCTCTCTCCAACGCCGTCTCTTCGCGGTTCATGCGGAAAGATCCCTCCCTTCGAGCCTGCGGGTGGTCGCCCGGCACCAGAAGAGGAACCCGGTCGCCCCCGCCGCCAGCGCCGGGACCGCGACGAGCGGCCCGTACTCCCGCACGAGCCCGACAGAGCCGGAGACGAGGTGGACGTCGAAGACGAAGTTGACGAGCACCGCGGCCAGCAGGTAGCAGAAGAGGAGCGCGGGGGTGATCTTGAGATCTTGCCGGCCGCTGAAGCCTAGCCACACGTACATGTAGAAACCCACCGCGAAGAGCGCGTATCCCACCCAGATCGCCGCGAAGCCCACGAGCCCCGCCGCGCCCAGAAGACGCTCGACGTGCCCCGACGGGACCACGAGCAGCGGCAAGAAGAAGGCGGGCGTGGCAAACACGAAGGCGAGGAGGATCGTGACCGCCCGTCCCGCCACGATCTCTCCGGCGGAGATCGCGAGTCCCCGCAAAAACACGAGCCTGCGGCTCATGTTGTCGTACTTGTAGCGCGCGCCGTAGTCCCGGTTAAGGAGCAGGTTGATCCCCAGAGCCGGACAAACGCAGAGGAAGAAAAAGTCCGCGCAAAAGCCGTTGAAACTTTCCTGGAACGCCTCGCCTCCTCTCCCGAACCCTTCGAGCTCGAATATCCCTTCGACGATGTTGGCCGCGGCCAACCCGACGAGGAACAGCGCGATGCCGCTCGCCGGGTAGGAGGCCCAGGTCCTGCGCACGTCCTCCTTCGCCAGCCACAACGCCCCGCCCCAACTTCCGCCGGAACGCCGCTCGACCTCCTCGCGCTCCCGCGTTTCCATCCCTAACTCCACGGTAAGCTCGCCTCCGTTTCTCCGACACGCTTGCTAATGTGTATATTCAACATACACAATAAAACAACAGGTCAGACCGCGTGTCAAGGGTCGGTGGCGAATTTGGTTTGAGGGGGGTAGGGTAGGCGCGTGGGGGCGACGGTTTTGCGGAGGAGGGACATCGGGTGATCTCGGCGCGTTCTCTGTTGGCGGTTCCGGCCTCGAACCGGAAGATGGTCGAGAAGGCGCTCGCTTCGCCCGCCGACGGCGTCTTCCTGGATCTGGAGGACGCCGTCGCGCCGGACCACAAGGCGGGGGCTCGCGGCGACGTGGTTCGGGCCATCGGGGACCTGGATTGGCGGGGGAAGCCCGCCCTCTACAGAATCAACGCGCTTGACACGCCGTACTTTTACCGAGACCTGATCGAGGTGGTCGAGCAGGCCGGCGACGCCCTCGACGCCGTCATGGTTCCAAAAACCAATCGCCCCGAAGACCTCCACGCCGTCGCCGCCCTGCTCGATGGTCTGGAGCTCGCGACCGGCCTCGACCCCGGGAAGATAAAGCTCGAAGCCCAGATAGAGACCGCCCAGGGCCTGACCAATATAGACGCCATAGCCCGCTCCACGGGTCGCCTGCAGACCCTGCACTTCGGTCCCGGCGACTTCGCGGCGAGCCTCGGGATGCCCCAGACCAGCCTCGGCACCAGGGACGAATGGGACGACGCGTACCCGGGCCACCGCTTCGGCTACGTCATGCAGCGCATCGTCGTTGCCGCGCGTGCGGCGGGGCTCCGGGCTGTGGACGGTCCCTTCGCCGATCATCGGGACGAGGAGGGGTTGCGGGAGGCGTGTCTCGTTGCCCGCTCCCTGGGTTGCGACGGCAAGTGGTGCATCCACCCGGCGCAAGTGGAGACCGTGAACGAGGTCTTCTCGCCGACGGAAGGAGAGGTCGAGTGGGCGGAGAAGATCGTCGCGGCTTACGAGAAGGCCAACACCGCCGGGTCCGGCGCGGTCAGCGTGGACGGGCAGATGGTCGACGCCGCCTCCATCCGGGTGGCGCGGAACGTCCTGGATCTCGCCGGTGCGGAGACGCGGTAGCGGACGCTGAGCTCTCTCCTCGGACGAACCTGTGGGAGAGCGGAACGACTACAGGGTATGACGCGGACCGCAACAGTGGACGGTCCGATGTGTGAGGCTCTGGGTTTTCATGGGCGCCGCCATCTTCGGCTC
>CAXUFZ010000386.1:0-3168 GCA_964250345.1 uncultured Rubrobacteraceae bacterium | reverse complement strand
CTCCAGTACCGCCTGCCGAGGCTTCGGGGTCGCAACCCCGAGCTCGGGCGCCTGGGGGGCGGTCGCGGGGGCTCGGGCGGCGGCGCCAGGCGCGGCAGCGGCGAGCAGCAGCTCGAGTACGACCGACGCGTGATCCGGGAGCGCATAGACGCCATAAACCGCAGGCTCCAACGCGAGAAGACCGCCAGGGAGGTCAGGGGCGCCAGGCTCAAGGAGAGCGCCACGCCCACCGTCGCGCTGGTGGGCTACACCAACGCCGGCAAGACCACGATCCTCAACGCCCTAAGCGGCGTCGGGCGTTCGACTAAGGACCGGCTCTTCGAGACCTTGGAGACCACCACGAGGGTCGTCGAGGGAACCGGAGACGGGGATGACGGGGCCCACCCGGACTTTGCCGTCACCGACACCGTGGGGTTCATAAGGAAGCTGCCCACCCAGCTCGTCCACTCTTTTGCCTCCACTCTCGAGTCCGCCGCCGACGCGGAGATCCGGGTCCTGTGCGCGGACTCGTCCAGCGCGGAGGTGGGGGAGGAGATCTCCACGGCCTCGCGCGCGCTCTCGGAGGGCCTGGGCCGCCGCAACGGCCAAAACCCCGGCCCGGACATCCTCTGCCTCAACAAGACGGACCTCGTCACCGAAGAGCGCGAGCAAGAACTCCGGCGCGAATACCCCGGCGCGGTCTTCATCAGCGCCCTCCGCGGCACCGAGGCCCTGCGGACCGAGATCTACCGCAAGATAGACGCCGACAGGGAGAGGATGGAGGTCCTGATACCCCACGCCGACTACGCCGCCGCCAGCCGCCTCTACGGCCTTGCCGAGATCCACGCCCAACACTCCGACGCCGCCGGCACCCGCATGGACGTCAGCCTCCCGAAACCCGCCGCCGCCAAATACGCCCGCTACAGAACAGACCACCATCGCCCCGACACATCCACATAATACACTTGCGTTTCGTGGGCATGGTGGGGGTCAGGGGTCAAGTCAGGGGTCAAGTTGGGTAGGTCGGGCAGGTTGCAGATATACCCCGCCCACCGGGTCCTCGATCCCGAGGATGAGATCCACGGCAGGCTAGAGCTTGTATCCGGCGATTCTCGGACCTCCGGGGACGTCCTTCCGTACCTGATCATGAACATGGTCAGCTCCGTGGATGGCAGGGCCAGTGTGGCGGGCGGCGTGTCCGGTCTGGGGAGCCCGGAAGACAGGTCCGTCATGCGCCACCTGCGTTCGAGGGTGGACGCTGTGATGATCGGGAGCGGGACCCTAAGGTCGGAGAAGCTCTCTCTCGGCCTCGACGAGGAAGGCCGCCAACCGGTCGGCGTCATATTGTCGTCCGACCCTTCGAGCCTCCCGATGGAGAACCTGGTCTCGCTCGGTCGTCAGAGGATCCTCGTCCTCACCGGCGCGGACGGCCGCGATACGAAGGACGCCCGCGCGGAGACCGTGCGGATGCCCGGTCCCGGGCCCGTCGACCTGCGGGCCGCCCTGAACGTCCTCTCCCAAGAACAAGGCATCCGAGCGCTCCTCGTGGAAGGCGGCCCGACCCTCAACGCGGCGCTCATCTCGCTCGGCCTGGTCGACGAGCTTTTCCTCACGGTCGCGCCCAAGATCCTGGGAGGAGGCGCGGACGCTATACTCGAAAGAACCACAACTCCCGAGGCGCCGACCCCGCTCCGCCTCGTCTCCGTCTTCGCCGCCGCCGACGAGCTCTTCCTCAGGTACGCCCTCAAACCGCCCGCCTAACGCCGGCCGCGAGGCGCGAAATCTCAACTTCCGAGAACCACCGTTATGCGAACTTCATGAAGTTCGCAGTCAGAGGGATCTGCCAATTGCTACTACGATCCCGACCAAGGCGAAGCAAAATCCTATTGCTCCGCCAATAAACGAGCCAACGGTTACAACCCGCATCCATACCACCAACCCTTCCGGGGTCGAACGACGAGTGATCAGGAACACGTTGCCCACGCCATCGCCGTTTCCCCACAATTCGGCCACGGTGTAGATACCAAGGATAGAGGCGACGAGAGTGACGGAGAAGAAAGCCACGGTACCGATCAGCGCGGTGGCTAGAAAAGCATTCAAATGGTCTACCCGGAAAGCTCCATAAAGGGTGGCTACAAGCACGGCCCCAGCCAAGGCGTAAGTGCCTATCTGCTTGAAATACTCCGTTTGGACCTTGCTACCTTCGAGGCTTCGTTCCCCGCTGTACCCGCTACCTTGTTGTTCGAGCGCCATTCGGAATCTCCTTTATTTCCCGTCAGCCCTACATAGGTAATGTATTATACTGATATGCTCTACTGGCGAGCTCCTCGGCGCGGCGGATGTAGCGCATAGTGGTTTTGGGGTCGGAGTGGCCGAGGAACTGCTGGATGACGAGCAGGGGTGCTTCGTTGACGGCCATGTTGGTGCCGACGGTGTGGCGGATGGAGTGCGGGCTTATGGGCTTGGTGATGCCGGCGGCGCGGACGTACTTTTTCACGATGTTCTGGATGGAGCGGGTCGTGAGGGCCTTGTCTTTGCCGACGCGGGAGGTGAAGAGGGGTTTGCGGGCGTCGATGTGGGAGTTTAGGCTGCGGCCGGTTAGGAGGACGAAGCGTTGGATCAGGCGCCAGAGGTCGGGCGAGATCGGGACGTTGCGGATCTTGTCGCCCTTGCCGAGCACGCGAAGCAGGACCACGTCGTTGCCGGAGTCCTGGAAGTCGGATAGCTTGAGGCCGACGACCTCGGCTTCGCGTAGACCGCAGCCGGCCATGACGGCGAGCATGACGTAGTCGCGGTAGTTGTCAGAGCGGGCGGCGTTTAGCATCCGCTGGAGCTCGTCGTCGGTGAGCGTGTTGTAGGCGGGGTCCTGGCGAACGCGCGGGCTCTTAGCGAAGAAGCGCAGGGCCTCGGGGTTCACCGTTGTCGCGCCAGCCATGAAGGTGAAGATCAAGAACCGGCGCAGCACCGCAAGCTTCTTGGCCGCCG
Organism: uncultured Rubrobacteraceae bacterium; assembly: GCA_964250345.1. Taxonomy (GTDB): domain Bacteria; phylum Actinomycetota; class Rubrobacteria; order Rubrobacterales; family Rubrobacteraceae; genus Rubrobacter_D. Next base: position 204 of record CAXUFZ010000386.1, on the reverse strand, counting down.
TCGCCGCCGCGTAGGTCTTTACCAAATGCTCCCGGTAGAGGGAGACGTCCTCCGCCGTCAGGCCCCCCAGGTCTTTGCTTAGCTCTCCCACCACGTAGCCGACGAACATCCGCAGTTCTGTATTATATGTTTTTATAGTCTGGGGGCTGGTGAGGGTGCGGAGGTAGACGGCGATGAGTTGTTCGGGGTCGGGGGGTGTTTGGG
>CAXUFZ010000385.1:0-3169 GCA_964250345.1 uncultured Rubrobacteraceae bacterium | reverse complement strand
CGTCGAGGACGAACGTTTCGTGGCCGGACGTGGGGGCGGCCCCCGCCCCCCGCGCCCGAGGCCCGCCGCTCGGTCGAAAGTTCGCCCACCAGGCCCCGTCTCAACGCGGCCGTCGGCCGGCGTACCCGGCCTCGACCTCGTGCCAATGCGCGACGCTCTCTTCGGGCGGGTGCCAGCAGAGGAAGACGACGTGGCCGTCGCGCTCGTAGGGGAAGTCTAGGAGGCCCGTGTCCAGGTCTTTGAGGAGGACGCCGAGCGCCCTGATGCGCTCTATCGCCCGGTAGAGCCGGTAGGCCTCGACGCCGTACTCGGAACCGACCCGGCCGCCGCCGTTGGATCCCGCGGCGCGCAGGATGGGCTCGACGTGCGGGGCCTTCTCGCGCATGGCCTCGCGGTGGACGGCCAAGTCCCGGAGCATCTCCTGTAATCTGGGGAGCAGGGCGTTCGCCTCCTCCACGGAGAAGAGCTTGGGGAAGGCCGGTTGCACGCCCGGGTTCGCCCCCTAGCGGCCGACGGCCAGGCGGTCGGCGAGCATGTTCGGGAGGCCGGCTGCCCGTATCTTCGACTGCGCCCTTCCGATGTCGTACTCGACGAAGCGGTAGGCGACGCGACCCCCGGCGTCGAGGCCGTCGGCGAGGACGTAGGAGGCGAAGGTGTCGCCGTCGCGGGGCTGGCCCACGGAGCCGGGGTTTACCAGGTAAGGGCCGCCGGAACGGAGGTCGATCTCGTGGCTCCCCTTCATCGAGCCGTTGGGCGAGGGGGCGACGGCCTTGACGTGCGTGTGGCCGAAAAAGCAGACGGGGACGTTCGGGTACTCGCTCGTCAGGACGTCCAGGTTCTCCTCGGCCGAGATGCTGTTGATGATGTACTCGTCCGGGTCGCGGACGGAGCCGTGCACGAACAGGGCGTCGCGGCTCTGCATCATGCGCGGCCTGGAGCGCAGGAACTCGGCGTTCTCGCCGGAGAGCTCGTCGCGCGTCCACATCACGGCGGCGGCGGCCACCGGGTTGAACCAGTTCAGGTCCGTCGAGAGGTCGGTGACGGCCAGGTCGTGGTTGCCCGTGATCGTGGGCATCCCGAGCTCGCGGACGGCGTCGCAGCACTCGTTCGGGTTCGCGCCGTAGCCGATCACATCGCCTAAACAGTACACCGTCTCCACGCCGTCCGGCATGTCCCGGAGCACGGCTTCGAGGGCCTCGAAGTTCCCGTGGATGTCGGAGATCACCGCGTACATAAAGGGTGCGGCGCATTATAGCAGTCGCTTTCGGCCTGTCAGCCGGCCCCCGGCTTGCCCCCTTCCAATTGAAGCGTCACCCCCGTTGAGGTAACATCGCTGGGCGGTTCTCCTACGCGGGCCCGTAGCTCAGGGGATAGAGCAACGGTTTCCGGGGCCGTGTGTCGCAGGTTCGAATCCTGCCGGGCCCGCCACTCCGTGGGTGGAGAGGTTCTCTTATCTAAGGGGAAACCTCCTCTCTATCACCTGAGCCACTCCGAATCCTCCCGGGGCCCTCCCGTGCTTCTGACAGTCTATTCGACAGTCTATCGGTGGGATCTCTCTTACTCGGGGGCAAACAAGCCTGGCGAAACGCAGGGACAAGGGCGACGGTTCGATGTACCGTCGCAAGGACGGGCGCGTGGTGGGGGAGTGGACGGACGCCTTGGGGAGGCGGCGTTACGTCTCCGGGAAAGACAAGCCAGAGGTCAAGTCCAAGCTCCGCAAGAGGCTCGCGGAGGTGGAGGAGGGCGTGGCCTACGACGACGGAGGCCTGACCCTCGGAGACTACCGACAGCATCCGGGGGGAGGGGCTGCGGGTCTTCGCGGACGCCCTGGATAGCCTGACGAACCGGGTCAGTAGAGTCTACGTGCATCTCGACCTGGACGTACTCGACCCGGAAGCGGTGGGCCGGGCCAACGGGTTCGCACCCGAAGGAGGCATCAGCGCGGGGGAGTTGGAAACGGCGCTCGGCATGGTGCGCGAACGCTTCGCCGTCGCCGCGGCCGGTATCGCCTCCTACGACCCCGCCTTCGACGCCGACGGGCGGGTTCTGAGGGCGGCCCTCGCGTGCGTGAGGACTATCGTGCCCCCGCTTGGACCCGCTGCGTAAGGAGCCGGGCGGGCGAGGAGGGGGGAGTGTAGGCTGCGCAGGATGGGCGAACGCAGATTCAACGGATCGAGCGTGATGGTCATCGGCGGCGGCTCCGGCATCGGGCTGGCCTGCGCGGTGGCCGCCCACGAGGCGGGGGCGGCGGTCACCATAGTCGGGCGCTCGGCAGAGAAACTACGGCGCGCGAAAGAGGGCATCGGGGACGGCGTGCGCGTTGCCGCCCTGGACGTCACCGACGAGGCCGCGGTGCGCGACCTCTTCTCGAGATTCGGGCGGGTGGACCACCTCGTGGTCGCGGCGGCGGAGACGGCCGCCGCGGGCGTCGCCGAGGCCGAAGAGGCCGAGGTGCGCCCGACGCTGGACATCCGCGTGTGGGGCGGGTTCTTCGCGGCGAAACACGCCGCGCCCAAGATGGACGGGGGCTCCCTCACGTTTATGTCGGGCACCTCCGCGCACCGGCCCTACCCCGGCTCCGCGATGGTGGCCGCCTCCTCGGGGGCCATCGAGGCGTTCGCCCGCGCCCTGGCCCTGGAGCTCGCGCCGGTCAGGGTGAACACCATCTGCGCCGGGTTCGTGGACACGCCGCTCTTGGACGCCTACTACGGGGAGGGCAGGGAGGAGGCGGTGAGGGAGCTGGCCGCGCGCCTGCCGGTCGGGAGGATAGGCACACCAGAGGACATCGCAGACGGGGCCATGTTCCTCATGGGCAACGGCTTCGTCACCGGCACGGTGCTGCACATCGACGGCGGCAAGCTGCTCGTCTGAGGGACCGACACGCGGGTTGCGAACCGGCGCGCCGGCCGCTCGAAGGGGTCGTCTACGCTCTCGGAGGCCCCGCAGAGGAGAGGCTCCGCTAGACGTGGACGAGGCCTCGGAAAGATAGACCTCGATGCGCGTCTCAGCCGACAATGGTGTCTGGGCTTCCCTGGGCCCCGCCCCCGCCGGCAGGTTCCCGTAAACTGTGTACGCGGGGGCTTGCAAAGCCGTCCGTTCTGGTATCCTCGCAACCGCTAGCAACACCTCGGAGTATGGGAGGGGCGACGGCGCTGCGGCGGACGTTCAC
>CAXUFZ010000384.1:0-3178 GCA_964250345.1 uncultured Rubrobacteraceae bacterium | reverse complement strand
GTCCAGGAGCCCCGCGTCTACCTCATGAGCTCGGGAGAAGACCTCTCCGGAGTAGACCAGCAACCGCCAAACGCCCGCGTCGGCCCGGGCGGAAGGGTAGTACTGGGACTGTAGGGGGGCGGGCGCGGCCCGCCCCCAGCACGGCGTTGTCGCGCCTTTCAGCACCGCTCCGGCTGTCGCCTACGCTTTCAGCAAAGTCAAGCACATCTCCGGCGCTGCCCGGTGGGGACACCGAGGCCGGCCGCTCGCCCAGCGCCGGGCACGACGGGTTCGTGACCGCACGCACGGGGCGGTTAACGAAGCGGAGATACCGACCCCCGGGATGGGGCGTATTTGCCGCCAGGCCCCGCTTCGGCAGGTTTTAGCTGAAAGCGTAGCCCGAAGGGCGAAGCGTGCTGAAAGCGCAGGCGACAGCCGGAGCGTGCTGACAAGCCGGCGAAGCCAGCATGCGCCTGCTAACAGCCTTTCGGATCGCCGGCTTGTCGAAGTCGCGCCTCGGTCTTGTCTATGATCTCGACGAGCGCTTCCAGGCCGGGGTTGCTAGAGCTCGTGCGTCGGCCTTCGAGGCAGAGTTCGGAGGGCTCGTCGGGCTCGTGGGCGAGCTTGTACCAGGCCGGCCTGTTGCCGGGGTCCACGGTGTTGGGCCGGCTGGAGACGACGAGGTGGGGGTTCAGGCGCTTGACCTCGGATGAGAGAAAGCGCAGGTCCACGGCCGTCACGGCGGCGCGCGGGCGGAGCGCCCGGACGGCGCCGACGAGGGTGTCCCTGTAGGCGATGTGGGTCTCCTCGTAGGCGAACAGGACGCGGATGCCTTCCGTCTCGCCCTCTTCCAGCCTCCGCACCGCGGCGAGGATGCCCTCGAAGCCGATCTCTTTGGAGAGCACCTCGTTCGCGCCGGCCTCCAGAAGCCGCGTCCGGTTCTCGTGGTCCTGGGTCTCGGCGAGCACCAGCACCGGGATGGAGGGGTTGGCGCCGTGCATCTCCCTGACCAGCTCGAGCCCGAAGTCGTCGGGGAGTGGGACGTCCACGATGGCGGCATCCACCCCGCCCTCCGCCATCCTCCGGCGCCCCTCGGCCACCGTGCCGACCTGGGCGACCACCTCGAGATCCGGCTGCCGCCCCAGCATCAAGGAGGCGGACTGACGGAACCCGCGATGGGCCTCCGCGAACAAGATGCGCGCCACGTCCCTGCTTCCTACCCCGGCCTACTTGCGGGGTTCCTCTTCGTTCTTGCTTTCGCCTTCGGGCAGCTCTTTGTTCTCCTTGTCGCCGCCCAGGTTGTCCACGAAGTCGTGGACGCCGCGGCCCACGGAGCGGAAGAGGTCGGCTATGCGGCGGGGACCGACGATGATGAAGACGAGGAGGACTAGGAGTATCTCGATGACGCCCAGGGTCATGCGTATCGCCGGGCTTCCATGAGGTGCTTCAGGCGGGCTAGGGAGCGCTCGCCGTTGCGGCGGGCGAAGCGGTCGGCGCCGGCGAAGCGGGCGGCGCGGTCGAGCAGGCGGCGCTTGAGGTGGAACTCGCCCTCGTAGGAGACGCGGCAGCCGCCGTTCGCGTCGGGGGCGACGTCGACGCGCCCGCCGCCCTCGACGGCCGAGGCGTAGGTCCAGCGGACCGTCGTGGCGCTGTGCTCCAGGACCCTCACCTCCGGGTGGACCTTGCCGACCGGGCTGTCTATCTGGAGCTTGTAGAGGTCCTCCCCGAGCTGCTCGATGTCCCCGACGCCGACCATCCACCGCCGGGCGTTGCGGAAGTCGCCGACAAAGGCGGCCACGGCCTCCGGGGGGGCGGCTATGCGCTCCTCGATGCGGACGCTCTCCGGGCCGCTCATCCCCAGCCCAGCTCTTCCAGGCGGTCCTCGTCGAAGCCGAAGTGGTGGGCGACCTCGTGGACGACGGTGACCCGGATCTGCTCCTCCAGCTCCTCCCGCCAGAAGTCGCGCTCTAAGGGGCCGCGGAAGATCGAGATCTTGTCGGGAAGCACCCCGTAGTACCCGGCGCCCCGCTCGGTGAGCGGCACGCCCTCGTAGAGCCCGTAGAGCGTCTCGTCATCCCCGTCGGGCACGAGCGGCGAGGACAGGTCCGGCCACTCGTCGACGACGATGGCGACGTTGTCCAGCAGGCTGGCTATCTCGGGCGGCAGCCCTTCGAGGGCCCTCTCCACAAGCTCGTAAAAGTCCGCGGTCTCCTTCTCCACGGGGCCATTGTACTCCAACGCGTTTGGCGAAAGGGCCGGTTGGAAAGCGGACCAAGGTTTTCAGGTTCTGAGGGATGGGTGGTCGGAACCGCGTCCCGCCACGCGCCCCCAAAACCTGAGAACGTTAAAGCCTCGGAACCTGTCCCGACGACCCTCCATTTTGCGAAGCGCCCCGACGCATCGGCGTGCCGTAGAATGTTCGCGTGGGCGTCAGGGTCCTTGTGGTGGACGACGAAGAGAACCTGGTCAGGCTGCTGCGCGGCTACCTGGAGCGGGAGGGCTTCGAGGTGCGCGGCGCGCTCGACGGCCGCTCGGCGCTGGAAGAAGCGCGACGGATGGAGCCCGACCTCGTCGTGCTCGACTGGATGCTCCCGGGCCTCGACGGGATGGACGTCCTGCGCGAGCTCCGGCGCTTCTCCGGCGCCTACGTCATCGTCCTCACCGCCCGCTCCGAGGAGCTCGACAAGATCGTCGGCCTCTCCACCGGCGCCGACGACTACATGACCAAACCCTTCTCCCCCGGCGAGCTCGTCGCCCGCGCCCGCGCCATGCTGCGTAGACCCCGCGGCGCCGCCGAGACGCCGGACGAGCCGACCTTGAGCTTCGACGGCCTCACCATAGACCCCGGCGGCCGGGAGGTGCGCGCGGGCGGCGAGGCCGTCAACCTGACCGCGCTCGAGTTCGACCTGCTCGCGACGCTCGCCTCGCGGCCCGGATTCGTGTTCAGTCGGTCGCGGCTCTTAGAGCGGGTGTGGGGCCAGGACTACTTCGGCGGGGAGCACGTGGTTGACGTCCACGTCGCCAATTTGCGCAAGAAGCTCGGGGACGACCACGCGAGGCCCCGGTACGTCGAGACCGTGCGCGGGGTCGGCTACCGGTTCGTGGGGGGGTAGACGTGATCTCGAACCTCTACAAACGCGTCACCTCGTACAACCTCGGTCCGAAGCTGTTCTTCTCCCACTTCGCCGTCGCGCTGGTG
>CAXUFZ010000383.1:0-3181 GCA_964250345.1 uncultured Rubrobacteraceae bacterium | reverse complement strand
GCTGGGTATAGGGCTCGTCGTCCTCTTCGCGCTCGGCGGCGACCGCCTCCAGACGCTCGCCAACGGGCTGCTCATCGCCCTCCCCGGCGCCTGGCTGTTCTGGCGGATGCGGGACCTCGCGGCACTCCTGGACGCCGACGCCGCTGTGGGGCAGAAGGTCGCCGACGGGCTGGCCTTCAGGAACGACCTGATCCTGGCGCTCGTCGTAGCCTTCGTCTTGCAGGCGGCCTTCGCCTTCGCCGCCTCCCGCTACGAGCTGACGGAGCAGGCCCGGCGCTTTCTAGGGATCGCCGTCGGCGCGGCCGGGGCCTTGCTGGCGCTGGCGCTCGCCGTCGCGGTCGTGGCGCGGTTCGGCGGGATCGGGCAGGCCTTCCGCGTCGTCTTCAGCAACCCGGATCAGGAGGGGAACGCCGCCCAGAGGCTCGTCTCGCTCGGCGTGGGTTTCCGGGCCGAATACTGGCGGGTGGCCTGGGACACCTGGCTGGAGCGGCCCCTCACCGGCACCGGCGCCGGCACCTTCCAGTACACCTGGCTGGAGAACCGCTCCGGCATCCAGGGCGTCAAGCAGGTCCACAACCTCTACCTGGAGCAAGGCACGGAGACCGGCCTCTTCGCCTTCTTGGCGCTCGCCGGTTTCGTCGTCGTCCTCCTCGGCTACACCGCGCGGGCCGCCCGGCGGGCCGGGGGCGAGGACCGGCTCCTGTTGGCCGGCCTCGTGGCCGCGCTCACGGTCTACCTGGTCTCCTCGATCTTCGAGTGGCACTGGTACCTGCCCGCCTCGACGCTCTTCTTCTTCCTCCTGGCCGCCGCCGCCACGTGGCTCGCCTCCCGCGAAGACCCAGATGCCGCGAAACCCCCCGACCGGGGACCCGAGCCGGAGCCCGACCGGAGCGCCGACGAAGCTCCCCCGGCCTGAGAACGCGATGAAGGGCGACCGTCTTCGGCGGCTCTTCGGCGGGCTCTACGTGGACCTCGCGAAGGGCGACTACCGGAAGTCCGTCCTGATCTCCGGCAGCCCGCGCAGCGGAACGACGTGGCTCTCCGAACTCGTCAACCACGACAACGGCCACCGGCGCGTCTTCGAGCCCTTCCACCCCGAGAAGGTGAAAGACTTCCGCGCCTTCCGAAGCCGCCAGTACCTGAGGCCCGACGACCGGCGCGGGGAGTACCTGGAACCCGTCCGCCGGGCGCTCTCCGGGGAGCTCTGGAGCCGGTGGACGGACCGCGGCGGGCCCGTGTTTGCGAGGCGGCGGCTGGTCAAGGAGGTGCGGGCGAACCTGCTGCTCGGTTGGATCTCCGCGAACTTCCCGGAGCTTCCCATCGTTCTTCTGCTCCGAAATCCCCGCGCCGTCGTCGCCTCCCGGCTCGCGCTCGGCTGGGGGGACAACCTCTCCGAGACGATGGAGCAGGGGGACCTCGTGAACGACCACCTCCTGCCGCTGGAGGCCGACATCCGGGCCGCTACAGACCCCTTCGAGCGCCACCTCTTCCTCTGGTGCATAGACAACTACGTCCCCCTGAGGCAACTCGCGCCCGGCACCGCCCACCTCCTCTTCTACGAGAACCTGGTCCGCCAACCGGAGAAAGAGTTGCAAAGCCTCTTCGCCCACCTCGGCGAACCCTTCGACCCGAAAGTCCTGGGCCGCCTGGACCTCCCCTCCGCGACGAGCCGCAAAGACGCGGGGGCCCGTCCCGAGCCGGACGGCCGGGGAGAGAGAACCGCGGAGATACTCTCCCTCTTCGGCCTCGACCGAGTCTACGGCGAAGCCGCGACGCCGAACCCCGAAGCCGCGCGGGCCATGATGGCGGGGGTCGGCGCCCGGGGGTAGGGGCGGTGGGCAGGCCGCCCGTCGTGGTCCTCTCCGGCGTTCGGTGGGGCTTTCTCTGGCAGCGCCACCAGACCCTCGCCACCCTCTTCGCCCGCGCCGGCTACCCGACCGTCTTCGTTGAGACGACCGGCCTCGCCAACCCGAGCCTCGACCGCTCCACCCTCCGCAAAGTCGCCGCCAGGCTCCACGGGTCGGGGTCCGCGAGAGGTGTTTCGGGAGACGGACCGGCCGTCTATTCCCCGCTCACGCTGCCGCCGACGTTTGGGATCTTCCGCCGGATCAACCGGAGGCTCCTGGTGCCGCGGGTCGCGAAGCATCTCCGAAACATCACCGGCCGGGCGCCGATCATCGTGGCCTACCCGCCGACCCGGACGACGCTCGATTTGATCGAGGCCCTCAAGCCCCGCCTCGTCCTCTACGACCGCGCCGACGACTACCGGCACTTCCCCGGCGCCCCGGGGGACATCGCCGCCACCGAGCGCGAGCTTCTCGCCCGGGCCGACCTCGTCTCCTGCACCTCCACGCCCCTCCTCGAGGACGCGAGGCGACTCCGCCCCGACGCCTTCCTGAGCGGCCCCGCCGTGGACCACGACCGCTTCGCCGTCCTGCAAGATACCCACCCCGTTGCCCCGCCGCGCACGGTCTGCTTCTTTGGGCACGCGGGCCGCGAACGCGTGGACTTCGGCGCCCTACGGGCCATCGCGGACGCCGGGTTCCGGGTGCGTCTTGTGGGCGGGGTGGACCGCGCCGGTAAGAAAGCCCTGGACGGGCCGAACGTCGAGTACGTCGGAGAGGTGGCGCACGCCGACCTGCCGGCGGCGCTCGGCGGGGTGGACGCCTTCGTGCTGCCGTACAGGATGGGCGGCCTCACGCGCGGCATCTCGCCGGCCAAGACCTACGAGTGCCTCGCCACCGGCCGCCCCGTCGTGGCGGCCCCGCTGCCCGCGCTGAAGGAGCTCGCCGGGCACGTGTACCTGGCGGACGGGCCCGGGGAGTACGTGGAGATCCTGCGAAGCCTGAGCGGGACCGAGACGGAGAAGAAGGTCCGGGCGAGGACACGTCTCGCGCGCGAGAACTCCTGGGAGGCGCGGTTCGCCGAACTCGAACGCGCCGTGCTGCGGGCGTTGGAGCCGGGCGCGTGAGCCGGGCCGGTAACCGTGTCGAGGTGCTCGGGGTCGGGGTGGACCCCGTGACGGTGGAAGGGCTGCACGCGGAGATACGCCGGCTCGTCGGCCGGCGCGGCGGGCTCGTCCTCAACGTGAACGCCCACTGCCTCAACCTCTGCTACGAGGATCCTGAGTTGCGCGCCTTCTTCGGTGAGGCGGACGTCGTGTTCTGCGACGGGGCGGGGG
>CAXUFZ010000382.1:0-3203 GCA_964250345.1 uncultured Rubrobacteraceae bacterium | reverse complement strand
GGGGGGGGCCTGCCTGGTGGGTGGTGGTGCCGACCCCCCGCGGGCGGGCGGCGGCGGGGGGGGCGCCGCGGGGCGCCCTCTCCTCCGCCGCCTCCGGGTAGCGCACGCGCGTCCTGACCGTCAGGCCGGCGCCCGACGGGAGGGTCTCGAGCGGTCGCCGGCGCGCGTCGAGGAGTTCGACGCGCAGGGCCTCGGGCGGTTTGATGTCCCGGACGCGGACCTTGCCGCCGGCCGCGAAGTCCGGCATGTCCTCTTCGTCCTCGTGGCTCAGGACCTCGTCCAGTTGCAGGTCCCGGTCCGTGGGGGCGTCCTTGTTCGTGCCGGAGTTTTCCAGGATCTCGCGGTACTGGTCCACCACCCGCTCCGGTTCCCCCGAGGAGATCAGGTGTCCCTTGTGGAGCAGGACCGCGTCCGTGCAGAACCTCTTGACCATGCCGAGGCTGTGGGAGACGAAGAGGACCGTGGTGCCCGAGTCGCGCAGGTCGTACATGCGTTGCAGCGCTTTTTTCTTGAAGGCCGCATCACCCGCCGAGAGGGCCTCGTCTATGACCAAGATCTCCGGGTCCACGTTCACCGCGACCGCGAAGCCCAGGCGGGACTTCATCCCGCTGGAGTAGGTCTTTATCGGCTGGTCCATGAACTCGCCGAGGTCGGCGAAGTCCGCGATCCGGTCGAAGCGGTCCAGGATCTCCTGCCGGTCGAGGCCCAGGATCAGGCCGTTCAGCATAACGTTGTCGCGCCCGGTGAACTCGGGGTTGAAGCCGGAGCCCAGGCCGAAGATCGCCGTCAGCCGCCCGTCCACCCTGACCGCGCCGCTCGTCGGCTGGGTGATGCCGGAGATGATCTGGAGCAGCGTGCTCTTCCCCGCCCCGTTGCGCCCCACGATGCCCAAAGTGATGCCCTGCTCGATCTCCAAATCCACGTCTTCGAGGGCCCAGAACTCGTGCGTGCTCGACGGTTTGCCGGGGCTTAAGAGGTCCTTGATCCAGGACGAGCGGCTGGAGGAGATCCTGTAGCGCTTCCCCACCCCCCGTAGCGACACGACGCTCGTCATAGCCGGTCCGCGAACCCCCACTTGAACCGCACGAACAGCGCGAATCCGCCGACCAAGAGGGCGAAGGAGAACAGCCCGAAGTACAGCGTCGCCTGCCCGCCCGGCAGGGTGTTGAACAAGATAAGGTCCCTGTACGCGTTGACGAGGTAGGCCAGCGGGTTGTAGTCCGTCACCCACCGGATCCTCTCCGGCAGCCTCTCTGGCGGCCACAGAATAGGCGTCAGAAAGAACGTCCCCCGAATAACGGGCCGCATGACCTCGCCCAAATCCGGCAGATACGTCCCCAGGACCGCCATGATGTAGGTCAACCCCAGGACGAAGACCGTCTGGAGCACCACGATCAGCGGCAGCAGAAAGACGACCGCGTGCAGCTCGACATCGAAGAGCATCGCGACGGCCAGGAGCGCGATAAAGCCGAAGAACTTGTCCACCATAGACGCCAGCGCGTTGGTGAAGGGCAGAAGCTCCATCGGGAAGACGACCTTCTGCACCAGCCCCGAGCTCCCCTTGATGCTGTTCATGCCCTTGTTCATCGCCTCGGCGAAGGTCATAAACGGCAGCAGGCCGCAGTACAGGTAGAGGCCGAAGTTCAGGTCGGGATACCCGGGGACGGGCCTGTAGCGGAGGTTGACCGCGTCCGAGAAGATGAGCGCGAGGAAGAATACCCACACGAAGGGGCTCAGGAAGGCCCAGGCCATCCCCAGGTAGGACCTCTTGTAGCTGCGCGTGATCTGGCGCTGCAAAAAGTACCGGAGCAGCCACCGCCGGCGGTAGAAGGTCGCCAGCCCGTCCACGAACGCGCCCGCAAAGCTCTTCCTGTGTGTGGAGGTGTACGTCGCCAAGCAGCTTCCCTATCTCGCGAATGACGAAGCGTAGTGTAAACGTTGCACCCCAAAAATAAAGACGCCGGCGGCCCCGGACGGGCAGAGCAAAGCCCGGGACAAGTCCCGATTGGGGCTGCGAGGTTCCGCCGGGTTGCCGTTAGAGCGCGCCGGGAGGGCGCGGAGGGACGGTCTTCCCTACATCCGCCTTCGGTAGTACCCGACCAACCACATGTACCTCTTCCAGTTCCAGCCCCCGCCGGGGTCGGTGTGGCAGGCGACACCGCCGCCGGGACCGTCGCAGCCGGGCACCTCCGCGTGGCTGATAATGTTCCGGCGCTTCACGGGGATGCGGTACCTCTTGCACAGGTAGGCCGAGAGCCTGGCCGAGGCGTGGTACATCTTCTTCGTGAACCAGAAGTCGGGGTTCCTTACGTAGCCCGCGTGCTCGATGCCGATGCTCTGTTTGTTGGTGTTCCACCAGCCGGCGTGCCAGGCGATGTCTTCTTCTCTGACCGACTGGCCGACGTCCCCGTACCTGGAGACGGTGTAGTGGGCCGAGGACGAAGACCGCGAGTCTTTGAACCAGTTCAGCGTGCCCGCGTAGGTGCCCTGCGCCACGTGAACGACGATCTGATCGATCATCTTGTAGTCGCGGCTTCTGTTGGAGTGGTTCCCGCCGTGGGCGCCGTACCACCTGGCCCGCCCGTAGTCGGCGCGGGCCTTCGAGGTCGGCATGGCCCTGGCCTCCACCCCCGGCCGCGAGGTCAGCTCCAGCCGCTCGCCCCCCAGGGTCGTCGCGATCGCGCCGTCGTTCAGGACCTCATAGACCTCGTTGGCGTAGAGCGGGCCGTAGCCGTACTCGGCGACGATCCCGTGCCAGCCGTTCAGGTCGTCGGGCCTATCGGGGCCCGCGATCTCCGCGAGCACCGCGGCGGCGCCCCGGACGTTGGCCTTGCGCCCGGCCTTGATCTCCGCCTCCGGGAGCCCGGTAAGCCCGGCCGCCTCGCCCAGAGTGTCCTTGGAAGGGCTCTGGGTGAGCTGCATGATGCCGTAGTCCCCGCGACCGTGCGGGCTCTCGGGCTCGAAGGGCGTGGCGCCCGGCGGGGGCATCTCCCACCCCGTGTTGACGTAGGCCATGGCCTTCAGGAGCTCCCTCGGCACGCCGTACTTTGCGGCGGCGCCCTTGAAGATGGCGTCCAGGGCCGGGTCCGACTGCGCCAGCACCGCCCGCCCGCCCGCGCCGAGCAACGCCGCGCCCGCGACGCCCATGCCGCCCACGACCCGGCCGGCCGCTTCGACCGTGACGCGCTCAAGCGCCAGGCGGC
>CAXUFZ010000381.1:0-3236 GCA_964250345.1 uncultured Rubrobacteraceae bacterium | reverse complement strand
CGCCCGCACCGCGCCCGTGCCGGGGTCTATCGAGACCAGCGAGGCCGAGGGATCGCCGGCCGACGGGTCGACGATGGAGTCCACGGCGTTGTCCGCCATCTCTTGTAGCTCCGGGTCGAGGGTCGTGTAGATCTTGAGCCCCCCCTCGTAGACGGCGTCGTCGCCGTACTCCCTGGCGAGCTCCGTGCGCACGGCGTTCAGGAAGTACTCGTTGTCGTTCTCGTACTCGACGCGCCCGCGGCTCAGGTTCAGGTCCGACGCGACGGCCCGGTCGTGCTCTTCCCGCGTTATGTGGTCGTAGGCGAGCATCCGCCCGAGGACCACGTCGCGTCGCTCCTTCGCGGCCTCCGGGTCTATGAACGGGTCGTAGACGCCGGGGAGCTGGATGATGCCGGCGAGCATCGCGGATTCGGGGAGGGTGAGGTCCGAGGCCTGCTTGTTGAAGTAGGTCTTGGCGGCGGCCTCGGCACCATAGGCGTTGGCGCCGAAGTAGACGGTGTTGAGGTACTGCTCCAGGATCTCCTGCTTCGAGTTCTCCTTCTCGTACTGCCAGGCGAGCGAGCCCTCGACGAACTTCCGCTGAAAGCTCGGGATGAACCTGTCTTCTTGCGCGATGTACGTGTTCTTGATGAGCTGCTGGGTGATGGTCGAGCCGCCCTCCTGGATCGAGAGGCTCTCGACGTTCTCGACGGCCGCCCGCCCGATGGCCTCGAAGTCCAGCCCGCGGTGATCGTAGAAGCGGTGGTCCTCGATGGCTATGGCGGCCTCCCGGAGCGTCGGGTCCACCGCGTCGAGGTCCACGACGAAGCGGTTCTGGACGCCGTAGAGCTGGTCGACGACCTTGCCGTTGACGTCGTAGACGGTCGAGGTCTGGGCGAGCTCCGCGGAACGGTAGTCGTCGAGGTCGGGCACGTCGGCGGCAACCGTCTGGTAGGTGCCGACGGCGCTGGCGAAGAGGGCGACGATCCCCAGGATGGTCGCGAAGCAGAGGAGCAGGAAAACGTTCCTGAGCCTCCGAAGAACCTTGCCGCCCTTCCTGCGCGTCCTGCTGCGCCGGCGGCGGCTGAACCTGGCGAGATCCCCGTTCTGCATCGAGCGGCTATTATACAAAACGCCCATCCGAGACCGGAGAAGGAGCAACCATCATCCATTCCACCCTCTCCCGCGACGACTTTCCGGCCCTCGCCGGCAACGACCACGCCTACCTGAACACCGGCAGCAGCGGCCCGCCACCATACGCCGTCATGGACGCCATGCGCGAGACCGACGACCTCTGCTCGGGACCTGCCTACCTCGAAGGCATGGGCCTCTTCGCCCGTCAGGCCGAGGCCAACGCCCGCGCCCGCGAGGCCGCCGCCCGCCTCGTCGGCGCCGGCCCCGACGACGTCGCCCTCACCCAGAACACCACCCACGGCATGAACCTCGGCATCTCCGGCATCGACTGGCAAGAGGGCGACGAAGTCCTCTCGGCGACCACCGAGCACCCGGGCTGCCTCGTCCCACTACACAACCTCCGGCGGCGCTTCGGGGCGAAGGTCAACCTCGTCTCGCCGCCGATCACGCCGGAGAAGGTAGAAGAGGCCATCACGCCGCGGACGCGGCTCGTGGCGATCTCGCACGTCGACTGGACCACCGGCGAAGTGCTTCCGCTGGAGGAGATCTGCGCCGCGTCCCGCGAGCGCGGCGTCCTCACCCTCGTAGACGGCGCCCAGTCCGTCGGCAACATCGCCGTAGACATACCGTCGACCGGCGCGGACATGTACGCCCTCACCGGCCACAAGTGGGTGCTCGGCCCTGAGGGCATAGGCGCCTTCTACGTCCGGCCCGACCTCGCCGTGGACAGTCCGAACGTCGGCTACCTCTCTATCCCCCAGCCCGGCGACTTCGACGTCGGGGGCGACTACGCCCTCCGTTCCGACGCCCGCCGCTTCGAGGCCTCGACCATGAGCGCCGCCCTCGCCGGGGGCTTCGCCGCCGCCGCCGACGCGGTCAGCGAGCGCGGCGAGGACGGTTTTCGGGGGATCCGGCGCAGGGCCGACCTGCTCATGGACGCCCTCTCCGGCCTGCCCCGCGTCACCGTGCGCTCGCCGAAGCCGGCGCAGGGCGGGCTCGTGAGCTTCGAGGTCGAAGGCGTCGCGTCGAAGGACGTCGTCGAACGCCTGCTGAAACAGAGGTTCGTCGTGCGCCACGTACCAGGCGCGCCGCCCCTAGTCCGGGCGAGCACGCACCTGTTCAACACGGAGGAGGAATTAGAGGGGTTGGCGGAGGCCCTGGAGGGCCTGTAACGGCCGGTTTATCCCGCTAGTCCTTCTCGTCCAGGAGAACGTCCACCACGGCGTCGATGTCGGGGACGAGGTGGTCGGGCTCGGCCTCCCGGAGTGTGTCCTCGGAGAAGGCGCCCCAGCTCACGGCGACGCTCATGAGGCCGGCGGCCTTGGCGGCCTGGACGTCGAAGGGCGAGTCGCCGACGTAGGCGGCCTCTTCTTTGGGGATACCACCGATGAGTTCGAGGCCCCTGAGGAGGGGTTCGGGGTGGGGTTTGTGTTCCCTTGTGTCCTCCATGGTGACGAAGCGGTCCACGGCGGGACCAAGATCGGGGAACTTCTTGAGGGCCATCTCGACCGAGTCGCGGCGCTTGGACGTCACGACGGCGGTCTTTACGCCGGCGGCGCGCAGGCGCTGGAGGGCGTCGTCGATGCCAGGGAAGGCCCGAATCAAGACGTCGTGGTGCTCCAGGTGGTGGTGGCGGTAGGACTCCAGGAGAAGCTCGGTTTTATCCGCGTCTATAAGCTCCATCTGGCGCGGCATGGGCTGGCCGACGTTGGCGAGGAGCTGCTCGCGCGTGAAGTCCTCGCGGCCGAGGACCGAGGAGGTCGCGTGGCGCATGCCCTGGTAGATCATCTCCGTCGTGTCCACGAGCGTCCCGTCGAAATCGAAGAGGGCGGCGGAGAGCTTCATGCCGACCCCCCGGGAGGCGAAGCCGGAGCGAGCGACTCCCGACTCCCGCCGAACGGAAGCGCCGAGCCGCGCCCGAGTCCCGTAATCACTTGTCGAGACCGTTCAAGAGGGCGTTCACGTCCCAAGCCCCGATCTCTTCGAGGCCCGCGTCGTCGGTGAGTTCGAGGTGGACGGGGGTGACGCTGATCTCACCGCCCGCGACGGCCGCGAAGTCCGTCCCCTCTTCCTCGTGGTAGCCGGGCGGGTTGTTGTAGATGTCGTAGCCGACCCTGCCGCCC
>CAXUFZ010000380.1:0-3254 GCA_964250345.1 uncultured Rubrobacteraceae bacterium | reverse complement strand
TTGTCTTCGACGAGGCGTTCTTGCGGGAGTCCGGTGCGAGCTTCAAGCAGGTGGTCTTCCTGTACGAGTGCTTGTTGGAGATACCGCGAGTCCGCATCCTCAAAGGAGACCTCGTGGAGAGCGTCTCGGCCGCCGCCCGGGAGACCGGGAGCGACCGTATAGCGACCACCGACAGCGCCTCCCCGCGGGTAGCAGGCCTGTGCGAACGGCTCCGTGACGCGGGGCTCGAAGTCGAGGTACTGGAGATGCCGCCCTTCGTGGACCTCGATAAGGGGGAAGACGAAGGACTGGACCTCAAGCGTTTCTCCCGTTACTGGAAAGCGGTGAAACGTCGGGCGATGCAGAAGCAATAGCGGCTCGTCCGACGGCCGCGGCCCGTATCTGTTGTAGCTGACCCGGTAACCTTCCGGCAGAGATCCCACACACGCCTCGTTGGACCGCGGGCAGCGACGTCGGCGCCGAAGCGCCCTTACAGGCCCGTGAAACGAGCTTCCCGCTTCTCGAAGAAGGCGGCGACGCCCTCCTTGTGGTCGGCCGTGTACCCGCAGAAGGTCTGCCCCTCGGCCTCGCGCTCAAGGGCGGTCGCGAGGTCGCTCTCGAAGCTGGCGTGGAGCGCCTGACGGGTCCTCGCCAGCGCCGCTGTCGGCATCCCGGCGAGCCTGGTCGCCAGGTTGGCGGCCTCCTCAGCCAACTTCTCTTCTGGGACGACCTTGTTGACGAGACCGATGCGGAGGGCCTCTTCGGCGTCGACGGCGTCGCCGAGCAGGCTCATCCGCATGGCGTGGCCGAGGCCGACGACGCGCGGCAGGAGGAACGTGACGCCGGCGTCCGGCATGAGGCCTATCTTCGTGAAGGCTATGGAGAACTTCGCACTCCCGGCGGCGACGCGCAGGTCGCAGGCGAGGGCCAGGCCCGCCCCGGCCCCGTAGACTGGGCCGTGGAGCGCGGCGACGAGGGGCTTGTCCATCGCCAGCATCTGTACGACGAGGCGGCTGTAGGTGTCGCGCAGGTACGCGCCGAGGTCCGGGTCGCCGTCGGCGCTCTCGACGATCTGGGCCAGGTCCGCGCCGGCCGAGAAACCGCGGCCCTCGCCCCGCAGCGCGACGCAGCGAACTTCGTCGTCTTCGTTCGCGTCGGCGAGGGCGTCACGCAACTCTTCGTGCATCGTGGCGTCGAAGGCGTTCAGCTTCTTCGGGCGGTTCAGGGCGACGTTGGCGACGCTGCCGCTCTTCTCGAAAAGGATGGTTTCGTACAAGGTTTCGCTCCTCCGTCGCGCGAGGTGCCTCCCGACGGGATAGTCGCGGGAGGCATCTCGGTTGTGGCGTTTGTGGTGTGGTTACGTCGTTGGCTCCCGCACCCCGGTGGTCGTACGACCGGGGGAGGTCGCCTCCGTCTCGTCCATGTCGCGGCCGTAGGTCTCCGAGAGAAGGAAGGCGCAGACGCCCGTTATGGCGCAGACCACGGCCATGTAGGCGCCGACGGAGAAGGAGGTGCCGGTGGCGGCCAGGAGCGCGGTCGCGATGATCGGGGCGAGGGCGCCGCCGAAGACCGAGCCGATCTGGTACCCCATCGAGGCCCCGGAGTAGCGGACCTTGGTCGAGAAGATCTCCGAATAGAACGCCGCCTGGGGCCCGTACATCATGCTCAAGAAGACCTGACCCAAAACCAGCGCGAGGACCAAGGCGCCCGGGTTGCCGCTGTCCACGAGCGGCCAGAAGGCGAAGAGCCCCCACAGGCCTAGCAGGACCGCGCCGGCCATGTAGGGTATGCGGCGGCCTATCACGTCGGAGAGGGCGGCGAAGCCGGCGATGGCGAGGAGTCCCGCGACCGAGGAGATCAGGACGG
Organism: uncultured Rubrobacteraceae bacterium; assembly: GCA_964250345.1. GTDB lineage: Bacteria > Actinomycetota > Rubrobacteria > Rubrobacterales > Rubrobacteraceae > Rubrobacter_D. Next base: position 1,409 of record CAXUFZ010000380.1, on the reverse strand, counting down.
CCGTCAAGACCGTCGACTGCGGCAGCCCGACCTGCCCCGTTGCGTAGTCGAGGATGTAGGTTATGAGGATGTAGAAGTTGGCGTTGATGGCGATAAACGCCCCGGCGGCGAGCGCTATCTCCTTGGGGTAGGTCTTGAGGACTTCCCACACCGGGGAGCCGGCGGCCTCTTCAGCCTCGCGCCGCTCCTCCTCGGACTGGTGCTGCCCGCGATACTCCTGCAGGTGCCTGAAGGCCGGCGTGTCCTCCAGCTTGAGCTGGATGTAGAGCCCGAGCCCGATGAGCAGCACGCTCAACAGGAACGGTATCCGCCAGGCCCACGCGACCAGCGCCCCGTCGCCTAAAGTGGCGGCTATGACGAGGAAGATGATGTTGGAGAACAGGACGGCCACCGGCACGCCCATCTGGGCGAAGCTGCCGTAGAAGCCGCGCTTCTCGGCCGGGGCGCTCTCCGTCGCCAGAAGGACCGCGCCGCCCCACTGCCCGCCGATGCAAATGCCCTGCAAGAAGCGCAGCGCGACGAGCAAGATGGGCGCCGCGATGCCGAGGGTCGCGTAGCCCGGCATGAGCCCTATGGCCGTCGTGCCTATGCCCATGAGGACCAGGGCCGTAACCAGCGCCCTCTTGCGCCCGAACTTGTCCCCGAAGTGCCCGAAGACGAGCCCGCCCACCGGCCGGCCCACGAAAGCGACGGCGAAGGTCGAGTACGACAGGATGGTAGCCCCCGTGTCTCCGAAGCCGGGGAAGAAGAGGCTCGGGAAGACGAGCGCCGCCGCCGTCCCGTAGATAAAGAAGTCGTACCACTCGATGCTGGACCCCGCCAGCGCCGTCAGGGCCACCTTCAGGATGGACCTCTCCGGCGCCTCCTGGTTTACCGCACTCGCGCTAGACATGTGTCTCTCCCATCACCCCTGTCCCAAACCCACGCTCAAACCGGCAAGGCCTTGCACGCGCACCGCCTGTCCCGAGCCGTAAAAGGTTCCTTACCCCAGGTAACCTGGAGCGCAGCCTAAAGCAGCCTCCATCTTGAGTCAAACGGTGCTATCCGGCGCCTCAGATCCTCTGTGACAACTCCGCGAAGCGGTCGAGGGACTCTGGGTTGCCGAGGGAGTCGCGGCTGGCGGCCTCGTCTGGCGGGGTTCCGGCCAGGATCTTCTTTACGGGCACCTCGAGCTTCTTGCCGTTGAGGGTTTTGGGTATGTCCGGGACGGCGTGGATGTCGTTGGGGACGTGGCGCGGCGAGGTGCGCTCGCGGATGCTGGTGTTTATCTTTTTCTTCAGATCGTCCGTGAGCTCGGCGCCTTCTTGCAGGACGACGAAGAGGGGCATGAAGGACTCGCCGCCCTCCTTAGGGACATCCACGACGAGGCTGTCGCCGACCTCCTCGACGTTCTCGACGGCGGCGTAGAT
>CAXUFZ010000379.1:0-3318 GCA_964250345.1 uncultured Rubrobacteraceae bacterium | reverse complement strand
GTTCGGGCCGAACGGACCGGAAGCCTGGGCCCGGTGGAGGTTCCGATGGGACGCCGAGCCGGGGACGCACGAGATCCGGGTCCGGGCGGTGGACGGCGTGGGAAACTCCCAGCCGGACGCGGTTGGCTGGAATGATCTAGGATACCTCTACGATGGCGTCGTGGGGCATCCCGTCGAGGTGCTCTAGGGGATGACGCCGCAGAGCGCCCGCCCGGGAGGAGCGACCGTGCAGGGGACCGAACACGACTACCTCTTCGAGCAGTTCCGCGTCGAGCGGGGCTGCCTCGGCTACCTCGTCGCCGACCCCGAGGCGCGACGGGCGGCCCTCGTGGACCCCGAAGAAGAGATGGTCGGCCCGATGCTCGACGCCGTCTTCGGGCACGGGCTCAAGGTCGTCTACGTCATAGACACCCACACCCACGCCGACCACTTCTCGGGGGCGCGCGGGATCCTCTCCAAGACCACCGCGAAGCTCGTCATGCACGAGGAGGCCCCCGCGAGCCGCGTGGACGTCCGCGTCGAAGACGGGGACCGGCTGTTCGTCGGGGAAGTGCCGCTGAAGTTCCTGCACACGCCCGGGCACGCCAAAGACCTCGTCTCGGTGCTCCTGCCGGGCAGGATCCTCTCGGCCGACGCCTTGCACATCGGTTCCTGCGGACGGACGGACCTCCCCAACGGCAACGCGGTCAGGGAGTATCACACCCTCTACCACACCTACCGCGCGCTGCCCGACGACTTGGAAGTCTGGCCCGGCCACGACTACAACGACAAGGAACACTCGATCCTGGGAGACGAGAAAGCGTCCAACCCCAAGATGAACTTCGCCGGCGAGGAGGAGTTCGTGCGTTACATGGAACGGGAGAACCCGGATACCCTGACGCCCGTCTACCAGCTCGCCGACGCGCTAAAAGCCAACATGGCGTGAAAAGGAACAATCCCAAAGAGAGGAACGGTTCATGAGCGTTACCGACGATCTGCTGAAGAACAACGAGGCGTACGCCGCATCTTTCGACAAGGGGGATCTGCCGTTGCCCCCGGCGAAGGGTGTGGCGGTGGTCGCGTGCATGGACGCGCGGCTCGACGTGCACAAGATGCTCGGGCTGGAGGAGGGCGACGCGCACGTTATTCGGAACGCCGGCGGGGTTATTACGGACGATGAGATCCGGTCGCTCCTCATCAGCCAGCGCCTGCTCGGGACGACGGAGGTCGTCCTGATCCATCACACCGGCTGCGGGATGCTCACGTTCACGGACGAGGAGGTGAGCGACCAGATCGAGGCCGACACCGGCGTGCGCCCGCCCTTCCCCCTCGAATCGTTCCCCGACCTGGACGGGAACGTGCGCGACTCCATCGAGAAGATCACGACCAACCCGTTCATCCCGAACAAGGACTCCGTGCGCGGCTTCGTCTACGAGGTCGAGACGGGGCGTTTGAGGGAGGTCTCTCCAGCTTGAACCGGGACAAGCCCGTGGCGCTCTGGGCGGTGCCGCGCTCGATCTCGACGGCCTTCGAGCGGGTCTTCGTCGAGCGCGACGACTTCGAGGTCCTCCACGAACCTTTCTCCTACGCCTACTACTACGGCCCGGACCGCCAGAGCGACCGCTACGCCGACGCGGAATCGAAGCCCGAGTACTCGTTCGAGAGCGTCCTCGCCGACGTGCTGGCCCCGCGCGAGAAGCGCGTCTTCGTCAAGGACATGGCCTACCAGGCGAAGGACCTTCTCGGCCCCGAGTTCGCCTCGCGGTTCGTCAACACGTTCATCGTGCGCGACCCGAAGTACGTTCTCGTCTCGCTCTACAAGATGTGGCCGGACTTCACGTTCGAGGAGACGGGCTACGAGGACCTCCACAGGCTCTTCCGCTACGCGACCGAGGGCGGCGGCGAGGACGTCGCGGTCGTCGACGCGATGACGTTCTCGGAGAACCCAACCGGGGTGCTGGCCGCTTATTGCGAGCATCTGGAGATCCCGTTCCGGTCCGGCTCCCTCACCTGGGAGTCGCGGGACGTGGAGCACTGGGACAGTTGGGAGGGCTGGCACGACGACGCCGAGCGGAGCACCGGCATAAAGCCCGCCACCCGCCGCGACCCGGAGCTCCCACCCGAGCTCGAAGAGGTCTACGAGCGGTGCCTCCCCTACTACTACGAGCTCGCCGCCCACGCCATCCACGCCACGCCGCGCCCGTCGGCCGCCCCCCGTCCGGTGGAGGTCGGCAAGGTCTCCGATGACGGCCCCATAGCCCCCCACGGCGGGCGGCTGGTGGACCGGGTGGTCCGTTCGGAAGAGCGCGAGGAGCGTATCCGGGAGGCATCGGAGAAGCCGAAGGTTCCGCTCGGGGCGCGGACGCTGTCGAACCTGGAGATGATCTCGACCGGCGTCTTCAGCCCCCTGACGGGCTTCATGGACCGCGACACCTACGACTCGGTGGTCGGGGACATGCGCCTCCCCGACGGGACCGTCTGGCCCCTCCCCGTCACCTTATCCGCGGACGAGGAGAAAGCCGGGGAGCTGGAGGAAGGCTCGGAGATCTCCCTGGTAGACGGCGCCGGCGAGCCGGTCGCCACCATGCTCCTGCGCGAGCGCTACCGCTACGACAGGGAGCGCGAGGCCCGCCTCGTCTACAGGACGACCGACGAGAACCACCCCGGCGTCGCCGCCCTGTACCGGCGCAAAGACGTCCTGCTCGGCGGGGAAGTAACGCTCATCCGTCCGCCCGACCCCGGTTCCTTCCCGGGCCACTACTACACGCCGCGGGAGCTCCGGGCCGCCTTCCACGAGAGGGGCTGGCGTAGGGTCGTCGGCTTCCAGACCCGCCGGCCCATCCACCGCGCCCTGGAGCACATCCAGAAGAGCGCCCTGGAGACCGTAGATGGATTGCTGCTCAACCCCATCGTCGGCGAGACGAGGTCGGAGGCCGTACCGGCGGACGTCAGGATGCGCTCCTACGAGGTCAGCCTGCAGAGGTACTTCCCGAAGGACCGGACCATGCTCGCCGTCTTCCCGGCCGCCATGCGCTACGCCGGTCCTAGAGAAGCCGTCTTCCACGCGCTCTGCCGCAAGAACTACGGCTGCACGCACTTCATCGTCGGGCGCGACCACGCCGGCGTCGGCTCCTTCTACGGGACCTACGACGCCCAGCACATCTTCGACGAGTTCGGGCCGGACGAGCTGGGCATCACGCCGCTGTTCTTCGAGCACGCCTTCTGGTGCCGGGAGTGCTACGGCATGGTCTCTTCAAAGACCTGCCCCCACGACCCCTCCTCCCACATCTTCATCTCCGACGCGCGGCTCCGGGAGATGCTGGAGCGCGGCGAGTACCC
>CAXUFZ010000378.1:3117-3333 GCA_964250345.1 uncultured Rubrobacteraceae bacterium | reverse complement strand
GGGCAGCAGGGCGGGGGCGGGGGAAGCCAGACCTTCACCTGGGGCCGCGGCGCGGATTCCGTATCGCTGGACCCCATCAACGCCACCGACGGCGAGTCGTTTATCGTCACCCGTCAGGTCTTCGACACCGTCCTGGATTTCGAGCCGGGGGCGCCCGGCGGGGTGCCCGTTCTAGCCCCCCAGGGGGCCCCCCCCCCCGGCGGCGGGCGCGGGTTC
>CAXUFZ010000378.1:0-3107 GCA_964250345.1 uncultured Rubrobacteraceae bacterium | reverse complement strand
CTCTTACACCGTCAACCTGCGCGACGGCGTCAGGTTTCACGACGGCGAGCCCCTGAACGCCGAGGCGGTCAAGTTCAACTTCGACCGCTGGCAGTTCGAGGACAACGAGTTCCACACGGGCGGCGGCAGCCAGACCGCGGACTTCGCCTACTACGGCGTCATGTGGGGCGGCTTTAACGACGATTCCGTCATAGAGAGCGTGGAGGCCGTGGACGAGGCGACCTTGCGCTTCACGCTGCGCCAGCCGCTCGGGCCTTTCTTGAGGAACCTTGCCATGAGCCCGTTCGGTATCGCCTCGCCGAGGGCCATAAGGGAGAACGTCGAGCAGTTCTGGCAGGAGCCGGTCGGGAGCGGGCCGTACCGGTTCGAGGCGTGGGAGCGGGGTTCGGAGGTGCGCCTGACGGCCAACGGTCAGTGGTGGGGCTCGGACGCGCCCGCGAGCCAGGGCGGCGGCGGGCCGAACGTGGACCGGGTCGTCATCCGCGCCATCCCGGACAACACTTCTCGCGTCGCGGCCCTCAGCGGCGGCCAGCTCTCGGGGGCCGACGGCCTCACCCCCGACGACGTGCCGACGATCCAGGAGAACGGGGACCTGCAGGTCCTCACGCGCCCGCCCCTCACGATCGGCTACCTGGCGCTGAACACCCAGAAGGAGCCCTTCAACGACGCGCGGGTGCGCCAGGCGATGACGCACGCCATAAACATGCCGCGGCTCGTGGAGGCCATCTTCGGGGACACGGCGCAGGTGGCGTCGAACGCGATGCCCCCGACCGTCCCGTTCTTCCGCGAGTCCACCGAGCCGTACGCGTACGACCCCGACGAGGCCCGCAGCCTCTTGCAGCAGGCCGGGCTCGGCGACGGCCTCGACATAGAGCTGTGGTACATGCCCGTGCCGCGCCCGTACATGCCCGACGGCAGGGGTGTGGCCCAGATCATGCAGCGCGACCTCGAGGAGGTCGGCATCAACGCGAGGCTGGTCACCCGCGAGTGGGGCACCTACCTCGAGGAGACCGGCACGGGGGCGCACGACGCGGCCCTGCTCGGGTGGACCGGCGACAACGGCGACCCGGACAACTTCCTCAACGTCCTGCTCTCGAGCTCCAGCGCGACGCCCGAGGACGCCCAGAACATCGCCTACTACCAGAACCCCGAGCTCGACGACATCCTCGACCAGGCGGCCACCACCATCGTCGACGACGAGCGCCGCACGCTCTACGACCAGGCGCAGGAGATCATCTACAACGACGCGCCGTGGGTCCCGATAGCGTACGCCGAGCCGCCCTTAGGCTTCCAGGCGGCCGTCGAGGGCATAACGCCGAACCCGACCGGCGGGGAGAACTTCAATACCGCCCAGATCGGCGGCGCGTAAAAGGGGGTCGGCCCGACTCTAGTGGTCCCCAACCCTTCGTGGAGGTCGACGAGCCCTGGCGACGTACGTAGGACGCAGGATCTTGCAGCTGATCCCGGTGCTGCTCGGGGTCTCGCTCGTGGTGTTTTTTATGGTGCGCATGATCCCGGGCGACCCGGCCCAGCTCTTGCTCGGCCAGACCGCCACCCCGGATCAGGTGCAGGCGCTCCGGGAGCGCCTCGGGCTCAACCAGCCGCTGCCCGTCCAGTACGTCGTCTTTCTGGGCGACGCCCTGACCGGGGACCTCGGGAACTCCATCGTCACGGGGCGGCCTGTGACGGCAGAGCTCGCGGAGCGGTTCCCGGCGACGCTCGAGCTGGCGCTCGCGGCGCTCCTGTTCGCGGTGGCCATCGGGGTGCCCGTCGGGGTCATCGCCGCCGTCAGGCAGTACTCGCTGCTCGACAAGATCACCTCGGTCGTCGCCCTCACGGGCGTCTCCATGCCGATCTTCTGGCTCGCGCTGGTGCTGGTCGTCATCTTCACCGTGCAACTTGAGCTGCTGCCGTTCCCGGGGCGGGTGGGCGGCGACGTGGCTATCTCGAGCATCACCGGCCTCGCGCTCGTGGACTCGCTCCTCACGTTTAACCTGGCCGGCTTCTGGGACGCCCTCTTGCACCTCATCATGCCCGCCGTGGCCCTCGGCACGATACCCCTGGCCGTCATCACGCGGATGACGCGCTCCAGCATGCTCGAGGTGATGAACGAGGACTTTATCCGCACCGCCCGCGCCAAGGGCGTCGTGCCGCGGCGGGTGGTCTTCCGCCACGCCCTCAGGAACGCGATGCTCCCCACCGTCACGGTCATAGGGCTCCAGTTCGGGCTCCTCATGGGCGGGGCGGTGCTGACGGAGACGATCTTCACGTGGAACGGGATCGGGCAGATAGCCCTGGAGTCCATCTACCGGCGCGACTACGCGATGATACAGGGCGTGGTCCTCTACGGGGCGACGTTCTTCGTGCTGGTGAACCTGCTGGTCGACCTGCTCTACGCGGTCCTGGACCCGCGGGTGAGGTACTAACGATGGGGGAGCGGTATGGCTGAGGCGCGGGTGGGGGAGGCGCCCCCCGCGGGCGGGGTCGAGACCAGGGGCCGCTGGGCCGACTTCCGCCGGGCCTTCTTCAAGAACCGCCTGGCCGTCCTCGGGCTGGTGGTGCTCGCGCTGTTCGCCGTCATGGCGATCTTCGCGCCGCTGCTGGCACCCTACGACCCGGTCAGGGACCAGAGCCTCACCGAGCAGTTCGCGCCGCCGAGCCTCTCCTCCGGGCATTTGCTCGGCCAGGACGAGCTCGGGCGCGACGTCCTCTCGCGCCTCATCTACGGCGCCAGGCTCTCGCTCACGGCCGGGCTCGCGGCCGTGGCGCTCGCCACCGCCGTCGGCGCCCTGGTCGGGGTCGTCGCCGGGTACGCCGGCGGGTGGACCGACTCCATCCTCATGCGGCTCATGGACGTGATCCTGGCCTTCCCCAGCATCCTCCTGGCCATAGTCATCGTGACCATCCTCGGCCAGAGCCTGACGAACGCCCTCCTCGCCGTGGGCATCGTGAACGTGCCCCAGATGGCGCGGGTGGTGCGCTCGGCGGTCATCAGCGTCCGCGAGCGCGACTACGTGGAGGCCGAGCGGGCCATCGGGGCCTCCGACGTCCAGATCGTCTCCTCGGCGATCCTGCCCAACAGTATGGCCCCCCTGATCGTGCAGGCC
>CAXUFZ010000377.1:0-3343 GCA_964250345.1 uncultured Rubrobacteraceae bacterium | reverse complement strand
GCGAGGCCGAGCTCGACCGCATCCGCGAGGCCATAGCGCGCCGCGACCGGCAGGACTCCGAGCGCGAGGTCTCGCCCCTCAAGCCCGCCCCCGACGCCGTGGTGCTCGACACCACCGCCCTCTCCCTCGACGAGGTCGTTGGACGGGTGCTCGACCTGGCGCGCGGTTTGCAGCGGGGGGCGTGAGGCCGGCTTGAACCCCCTCGATTCCGCCTTCAAGGGGCGCAGCCGGCCCGGGGCGATGTCCCGGCGCTACGCGATCTTCCGGCGCGGCATGATCCTGCTCTGCCGCCTCCTCTTCGGCCTCACCATCTCCGGCACGGAGAAGGTCCCGCAGGGCAGGCCCCTGATAATCGCCGCCAACCACACCCAGTACCCGGACCCCGTCCTCGTCTGCATGGCCGTGCCGCGCCGGATGCAGTGGATGGCCAAGAAGCAGCTCTTCGTCCAGCCCTTCAAGCGCTTCTTCGAGTTCATAGGCTCCTTCCCCGTGGACCGCGAGGGCGGCGGCCGGGCAGGGCTCCGCTCCGCCCTCGCCTACCTGGAGGAGGGCTGGGCGCTCGGCATCTTCCCCGAGGGGACCCACAAGGGCGACGGCCGGGAGGCCAAGAGCGGCGCCGTCCTGCTCGCGGTCCGCGCCGGGGCCGACGTGCTGCCCGTCTACGTGGGCAGGATGCCCGGCCCGATCTCGCGTCTAAAAGGGGAGAGGCTCCGCATCGTGGTCGGGGACCCGATCCCCGTGGACGCCGCCCTCCGCGGCGGCCGGGCCTACCGCGAGGCCGCGGACGCCATCCTCCGCGACATTTACGCCCTGCCCGACGGGCGCGCTCCGACAGGGCTGACCCGATGAGCCGCCTCCCCGTCGTCGCCGTCGTGGGCGCCCCGAACGTCGGCAAGAGCTCGCTGGTCAACCGCATCCTGCGCCGGCGCGGCGCCGTCGTCGCGGACCAGCCGGGGACCACCCGCGACCGCTCGTACAACAGGGCCGACTGGGCCGGCCGCGAGTTCGACCTCGTGGACACCGGCGGCATGGAACCCCGGGCGAAGGTAGGGCTCGAGGCGCTCGTCACCATGCAGGCCCGGGTCGCCGTCGGTGAGGCCGACGTGATCCTGCACCTCGCCGACTCCCGCCTCGGCCCCACCGAGGCCGACGCCGCCATAGCCCGCGAACTCCGCCGCCAGAACGCTAAAGTCGTCCTCGCCGTCAACAAACTGGACAACCCCGCCGACGACGCCGACCGCCACCTGTTCCACGCCCTCGGCGAGGGCGACCCCCACGCCGTCTCCGCCGTCCACGGCCTCGGCGTCGGCGACCTCCTGGACGCCGTCGTCTCCCTGCTGCCCAAAACAGAGCCAGACGAGGCGCAGAATTTGCCCCGCCTCGCCATCGTGGGGCGTCCGAACGTGGGGAAGAGCACCCTCCTCAACCGCCTGCTCGGCGAGGATCGGGCGGTCGTCTCCGAGGTCGCCGGCACGACCACCGATGCCGTCGCGGGTGAGGTTGAGGTTGAGGTCGAGGGAGAGACAGAGCGTTACCTGTTGCTCGACACGGCGGGGGTCAGCAAGACTGCGCGGCGGGCAAGCGGGGTTCCGTACTACTCGATGCTGCGGACGTCCGAGGCCATTCGGCGCTCCGACGTGTCGCTGCTGTTGGTAGACGCGGTCGAGGGCGTGGTCGGGGGAGACTTGCGGATAGCGCGCGAGATCGGGGAGGCCGGCCGGGCGTGCGGCGTCCTCATCAACAAGCGCGATCTCGTCCCCCAGGAGCGCCTGCGCGAGGTCGAGCACGCCATCGCCGCCCGCCTGACCGACCTCAAGCCGCGGGCCGCCGGGATCTCCGCCCTCACCGGCTCAGGCACGGACGACGTCCTCCCCTTCGCCGCCCGCGTCGGCCGGGCCTACCGGATGCGGGTGCCGACCCACGAGCTCGCGGAGTTCGTGAACGCCGTGACCGACAGGAACGCGCCGCCGGGGGGCGTCAAGATCCGGTACGCCACCCAGGTGGGCACAACCCCCCCGCGCTTCGCCCTCTTCGCCAACCGCCCCAACGACCTCCCGGATAACTACCTCCGCTACGTCGAGAACGCCCTCCGCGAGCGCTACGACCTCTGGGGCGTCAGCGTCGGCCTCAAGGCCCGCAGCACCCGCTAGAGCCGCCACCGCGCCCGACCGGCAATGCACAACCCCGCCCGGCGCCTGGCAAGCATGTAAAAGCGGACAGGACGACTGCGGAACCGCTCGTCCCCGTCCCGTCTGACCGTACTGAGGACCGCCCGGCGCGCGACGAGATTCGCAGAGGCCGTCCCCCGAAGACGGCAACGCACACGCCCACGGGCACGGCGACCCCAGCCCATGGGGCACCGCGCTCCCCGAATCCCTCGGCGCGCCGGGGGTGTCGGGATCGCCTCCAGTGTGGTGCATCGGCGACGCTCGGGGTCCGAGTAGTCCTCGAACGAAAACACCCGGCGAGATTTCGGGCTTGGCGACCGACTAACGGCGTTGGAGTACACTGGGTCCGACAGAACCGTCAGCGTCCGTCGAGTAGGGGGTACCCCGTGCAAAAGGTCGACATAGCCGGCGAGCTCGAAGCCTTGGAAGAGTACTGGTCGCAGCGGGTTCTCGGGGAGGCCAACGGCAGCCTGATCAAGGTGGCGAAGGGCATCGGCGCGGTAAACTGGCACAAGCACGAAGATCAGGACGAGGTGTTCATCGTCCAGAAGGGCCGGATGACCGTCCAGCTCAGGGCGGGGGACGTCGGTTTGGAGCAGGGGGAGATGCTCGTCGTGCCCAGGGGGGTCGAACACCGCCCGGTGGCCGACGACGCGGTCGAGTTCGTCATCATCGGATCGAGCGTCACCTCCGACCGGGGGGGCGGCAAGCCCGAATGGAGCTTCTCGGGGTAGCCCGGGCGCGCTGGAGGATCGAACGCCCGCTCGGCGCGGTAGCGGGTGTTTTGGTTCGAGTAATACTCAGACCCCCGCTCGGACGGGCTGCCGCGGTGGGGCGGCCCTCTGCTGTCGGGGCGCATCGCATGCGTGCCGCGGGTCGTCGGCGCCCGGCAAGGGTTGAAGCCTTGGGAAACGCGTCTATCTAACATTGCGCTTCAGGTTAAGGGGGCGTTATACTGCCCGGATGGTTGACGATCAGAACCCGCGCGAGGGTGGCTTCGATTGGGATGGCGCCGGGGACCTTACGGCGTTGCCGGAGGAGGGCCTGCGGGCGGAGCTTGCGGCGCTCGCGGAGGAGGAGCGGGCATGGGGCTATCGGCTGGAGCGGTGGCGGGGGAGGGCCGGTTTGCTGCGGGCCGAGCTCGCGGGCCGGGGCTTGGCGTCGGTGTCGGCGGA
>CAXUFZ010000376.1:0-3393 GCA_964250345.1 uncultured Rubrobacteraceae bacterium | reverse complement strand
CGCAACTTCCGCGCCGGTGGCGCTGGGGGGCGGGGGGCGCCGCGAGGGTGGGGGGCCTCGGGGTTTTTCGCGAGGGATTCGGCGCTTTGGGAGAGTTCGTGGAGCGCGGGGGCCAGCCACGGCGGCGGTGTCGCGCGGTCTTCGAGGAGGCTGTGCGAGAGGCGCGCGAGGAGCAGGGCGTTCTCGAAGAGGAGGTTCGTGCGGGCGAGGCGGGCGTCGAGGCTCCGGTGGCGCCCCGGCTCGCGCAGGCCGCGCAGCGTGCGGCGGGACACCTTGCCGGCCGCGTCCCTGGCGGCGACAAAGTTGGAGAGGGAGTCGAGGCCTTCGCCACGTAGCGTGTCCAGCGCCGCTTCGGCCGCCGGGGGGTCGTCGTCTGAGAGGGCGGTCGCGGTCCTTTGCAGGGCGTCTGAGACATGAACTAGCGTCTCGCGGGCGGCGTCTTTCAGTAGGGAGGCGGCGTTTGGGGGGAAGAGGATCTGGCTGACGAAGAGGGCGACGCCGGCGCCGACGAGGGCGTCTAGGATGCGCCCCGTTCCCGATTCGGGGCTCTGGAGGGCCACCACGATAACGGCGGACGCTCCGGCCTGGATCAGGGGCAGCGGGGCGTCTATCAGGACGGTGACCGCCATCATGGCGACCGCGGCGGCGAGCATAACCTGCGGCGTCCCCGTCCCGAGGAAGAGCACCAGCACCTCGCCGACCGCCACGCCCACCCCGACGCCCACGAGCATCTGGATCGCCTGCGTGCCCCGTCCCCCCGCGCCGACGGCGAGCGAGACGACGGCCGCCGTCGGGGCGAAGACGGGCTGCGAATGTCCGAGCAAGCGGTAGGAGATCAACCACGCGACGCCCGCCGCCACCGCGGCCTGGGCGATAGGCCACGCGTCGTCCCGCACGCGCCCGAGGGAGGTTCGCGCGGCGGACCGCAACACAGCGGCGGGGACGACGTTCGGGATGCGCGGTCCTTCCGGCTACAGCTCGCGCAGCGCGGGCAGCAGCTCCTTCTCGGCCCACTCGAAGAACGGGTCCTGCTGATCGGCGCCGATCTGGACGAGCGCGACCTCGGTGAAGCCGGCGTCCACGAAGGGCTTTATCTTCTGGACGTACTCCTCCACGTCCGGGCCGCAGGGGAGCTGCTCGCCGACCTGCTCGGGGGTGACGAACTGCGTGGCCCCCTCGAACGACGGGGGGCCCGGCAGGTCGGTGTTCACCCTCCAGCCGAGGCCGAACCACCGGAACTGGTCGTGGGCGCGCTCGACGGCCGCGTCGCGGTCGGTGTCGTAGGCCACGGCGATCTGGCCGACGCGCGGCTTGCCGCTGCCCCCGAACTCGTCGAACATCTGCACGAGCTCGGGTTTGGGCTCGGTGGCGACCAGGATGTCGCCCTTCTTGCCCGCGATCCGGCACGAGTCCCTCCCCGAGACCGCGATGCCGATGGGGACCCTCGTCTCGGGTAGATCCCAGAGCTTGGCCGAATCGACGTTGTAGTGCTTGCCGCGGTAATTGAACGACTCCCCGCCGTCGAAGAGGCCCGCGATGATGTCTATGGCCTCGTCGAACATCTCGTGGCGGGTGCCGACGGCCGGCCAGCCCGTCCCGACGACGTGCTCGTTCAGGCTCTCGCCCGCGCCGAGGCCCAGGCGGAACCGGCCGCCGGAGAGGATCTGCATCGTCGCCGCCTTCTGCGCGACGACCGCTGGGTGGTAGCGGAGGATCGGGCACGTCACGTAGGTCATCAACGGGATGCTGTCGGTCGCTTGAGCGGCGGCCCCCAGGATGGACCACGCGTACCCGGCGTGCCCCTGGGACTCCAGCCACGGCTGGTAGTGGTCGCTGGTCACGGAAAAGTCGAAGCCGGCCCCCTCGGCGGCGCGCACGTCGCGCACCAACTGGTCCGGGGATGCCTGCTCCGTCATCATCGTATAACCCCACTGAGCCACGAATTGATCCTTTCTTCGACTAAGGTCGGCCGGGCACGGCCGGCGTACCCGCGTCCGTACCGGCAGAGATTCCTCTTACCCGTTCCGGCTTTCACCTAACGTCGCGCCGATTGCCCGGAGACCCCGGCGGCGTCGCTTGTCTAGAAGCGAGTTCCGATCTCTAGCCCAGGTAGGTCCGCGTCGTCGTGTCGATGATTTTCTCGTCCGCGAGGCTGAGCCGGCGGGCGGCGGGCCGACGGCGTCGACCCTCCGCGTCTCCCCATCCGTGAGGGCGACGTCGAGGGCGCCGAGAGAGTCCTGACACCGCTCGACGGGGCGGGCGCCGACGACGATCGGGGAGACAGAGGGGCGGTCCATCACCCAGGAGAGGACGACCTGCGGGGTGGTGGCCCCTTTGTCGTTGGCTATGTCGGCGAGCACGTCGACCATTTCGTAGGGGTTCTCGCGGTCGGCCACGCGGACGGCGGTCCAGCCCCCGTCGGTCCGGCGCGTGCCCTCGACCTCGGGTCTGTCGCGGCGGAACCTGCCGGTGACCCACGAAATCCGCGACCTCGCAAGGCGTCGGCGGGCGCGTGGCCGCCGCTCGCGCCATCTCTCCTACTCTCTTGACGTTCGTCGCCTCGGGCCCGTTCAGCCAAAGAGCCTGTATTCTTGCGCACTCGCGCCGCGCGCGGTACGCCTTGTCCTGCTTTGATCGGGGCTTCGTTCCGCGGGTTGACGGCCCGAACTCACCAATGCGCGCGGGCGTTCCGGTCGCCCGGCCCTTACGGCCCCAGAAGCTCCGTGCGGTACTTCGGGGCGAGCTCCTGGGCCTTCGCCACGAACTCCCGCTGCTCGGCGTCGTCGAGCTCGGGCGGCGTCGTCCGGCCCGCGGCCGGTTTGCCGACGGCCTCGAAGAACTCTTCCTGCCCGGCCGGCGCGCACACGCACAAGAGCCGCGCCGCCCGGTCCGAGGCGTTGGTGAAGGAGTGCGGCGCATTGGCCGGGATGTTCACGGTCTCCCCGGCCCGCACGGCCGAGCTCTCGCCGCGGAAGGTGGCCTCTATCTTCCCGTCGAGGACGTGGAACATCTCCTCGAAATCGTGGCGGTGGGGGGCCGGGCCGCCGCCGGGGGGGACGTGCATGTCGATGAGGGTGTAGCGGCCGGCGGTGTCCTCACCCGAGAGGAGGACCGTGTAGGTGTCCCCCACCATCCCGATGTGGGGCAGGCTCTCGTCCTCCTCCGGTCGCGCGACCGCGAGGCTCCGCCCCGGATCGTCGGGCGGTATCGGACGCGGCGCGGTGTTCGTGTCGTCGCCCATCGTGCCTCTCCTTTCGCTGGCGTTCGCCCCCTACGTCACCGGCGCGGCGGGGTCCGAAACGTGCGGCCGGACTACGGGGACGGTCGTCGTGGGCGGGGCGGGTGCCCCCCCCCCCCCGGGGGGTTACAACGCCCCCGCCGGGGGCGGGGGGG
>CAXUFZ010000375.1:0-3397 GCA_964250345.1 uncultured Rubrobacteraceae bacterium | reverse complement strand
GCTCTACACCGGGCGCGGCTTCCGGCTGACCGGCCGCCAGAAAGAAGACGACCTCGGCGAGACCATCGTCCACTACGAACGCGAACTGTAAGGAGATGCGCTCATGAGGCCCGCGCTTCTCGACGTTGGCGAGGACTCGCCTCTTCCGCCTCATTACTTGCTTCGAGCAGAGTTACGCAGACTCCGAGAAACGCCGTAATCTGTCCGAAGCTTCCTCCTTGTCCATACGGCCGCTACTGACATGGTCCTCGAGACTCTTACGGTAAAACTCTTCCACCTCCTGCGCGTGGGCATGTTTAGACTTGAGCATACGTCGAGCCTCGAGAGGGTCGACCTCCGCCAAGAGTTCGTCAACCGCGTCCCTAAGCTCCGCCCAAGCTTGCTTCGCCGCTTCTTGCGACATCGTGTAGACGGAAACACCGCTATCCGCAAGAAAATTCTTGGCCACTGATACGGCTCGGATAGTGCTTTCTGGATAGTCGCTAAGCTTAAGCCAAGTGTCCCGTGACCCTACGGCTATCAGCCGAAAGTCCTCCGGTCCAAGTGTCCGCAGCCGGTCCTTCAAAGAGACGCTCGCCCCGGCTTTCGAGTCGACTTCCGCATTGTCCGACTCAGCATTACGAAGCGCTGAGATACCCGTCTCTCCTTTCTTTGTGGTTTCTCGCTTCTCTAGGTATCGCGCGATATCCTTAGCCAACCACAACTGGCTGCTAGCCACGCGTGCCACCGGCTTCGGAAAGTCAGGCTTCCGCGCAACGTCTCTAAGAAAATTGGCTCTATCTTTACTGAGGATTTCCGCTGCCTCTTTGACACCTACAAGCTCTCCAGAGAATGTCAAATCGGCCGTCGCGGCTCCGACGACTTCCTCCGTATTGACGATGTCGATGCCCACAAGCTTTCCGTCTTCATTTACGTCGAGAAAAACCCCCGGGAAGGCTTCGATGGCGTCGGCTACCGAGCCTTCTTCCGGCACGGGACCGAAGCCCACGTATAGCTGGTTGTTCTCTAGATCTCGTTCTAAATACATATCTCCGCTCTCTAACGACCCACCATGGCGTTCACCACGATTATTTCGTCGCCTTGCTCCTCATAGGACACGAGGACGGTCCTACGACTTATCGGAACCGTACGCTTCACGTTCATCCTTCCGTGTTTCTTGTTGAACCAATGCTGGCTGCGGGGAGCTTCGAGGGCTTCTCTGACCTCTTGCTCGGTGATGTTCCTCTGCCGCATCCTCATCAACGCGTAGTCTTCGAAGCGCGGCCAGATCATGGACTTTAAACTACGTTATGACAATAACATTGTCAAACCCATGAAGCAACCCTGGCAAGGTATCCTTGTGAGAAGCTCGATCTGTACTCAAAAGCTGTAACTAGACGATAGTAGGGAAGCATAGGCACCGCCGTTTCCTAGTGTGTCTTCAGCTTTAGGTTAGTAGAGAGGGTCGAATCCGTGCCGATAGAAGACCATCAGGAGAGGAGCCTGACCGGGATGAGCAACTGGCGCGACGAGTATTTGGAGGTTAATCGGGCCAACTGGGACGAGCGCGTCCCGATCCACACCGGCGGCGACTTCTACGACGTCGCCGCCTTCAAGGCCGGCGACGAGCGCCTGCGCCCCTTCGAGCTCGAAGAGGTCGGCGACGTCTCGGGTAAGACCCTCCTCCACCTCCAATGCCACTTCGGTATCGACACCCTGAGCTGGGCCCGCCGCGGCGCCCGCGCGACCGGCCTGGACTTCTCCGCCCCCGCCGTCGAGGCGGCTCGTAAGCTTGCCGCGGAGATGGGCCTCGAAGCGGAGTTCGTCCAGTCGGACGTCTACGACGCGCCGGAGGCCCTCGGCGGTCGCGCGTTCGATATCGTCTACACGGGCCTGGGGGCCCTGATCTGGCTGCCGGACATCCGCCGGTGGGCCGGGGTCGTCGCCGGCCTCGTCAGGCCCGGCGGTTTCCTCTACCTCGCGGAGTTTCACCCGTTCACCGACGTCTTCGGCGATGAGGACCTGACCGTCGAGCACGACTACTTCCACAGCGAAGAGCCCCACGTGTGGGACGAACCCGGAACCTACGCCGACCTCGCCGCGGAGACGACCCACAACGTCACCTACGAGTGGCACCACCCCATAAGCGACGTCGCAAGCGCCCTGATAGACGCCGGCCTCTTCCTGGAGTTCCTGCACGAGCACGACTTCACGCTCTCCCCACGCTGGCCGTTTCTAGAGAAGTCCGGCTTCGACACCTACCGAATACCGGAGGGCAGGCCCCGCATCCCGCTCGTGTATTCGTTGCGGGCCCGGAAACCGGGGATTTGAGGACGGCGGATCTCCGGGCGCGGGCGGGTTTGAAACCCGCCCCTACAATGGTTTTGGGAGGCAACGATCCGGTCGTCGGGGCGGGCGTCGGCGCTATTCGGCGTTCGTGCCGGCGTTTGCCTGTTGGACCGGCGGCTTTACGGTCTTTTTGAGCTCGGCCTGGACGATGAGGCGGTCGGAGTAGTTCGGGAGGGTGCAGGTCTGGAGGCTGACGATGTTCTTGCCCTCGATAGGCTTCTTGACGGAGACCTCGCCGGGGCCCACGACGAAGCGGTCGAAGACCCTGTAGACGTACTTCGTGTCCTCGGAATCGGTTAGGACGACGCGCTTGCCCTTCTTCAGCTTGTGCAGGTCCCAGAAGACGAAGAAGCTGTCGGTGCGCGGGTAGCCGATGCGGTGGCCGGCTATGTACACGTTGGCCTCGCGCTGCCACGGATACCCGGTGCCGTTGACGTGGAGCGTTCCGTCGTGCAGGGCAGCCTCGTCCTTGACCGGGTCCCCGTAGACGGGAATGTTCTTCACCCGCTTCATGCTCGGTATGTTCAGCTCCATCGAGTCGTTCTTCGGCCCCGCCGAGACGGCCTCGCCCGCCTTCTGCACGTCGGCGAAGACGAGACCTACGGAGACCGAGATCAGCACGACCCCGACCAACACGAGGAGCAGCCGGTCGTAGCGCGGCCCGGTCGGCGTCCCCCGGCGCGGCGTATCGGTATCTGTCGGACGCGGAGGCCGGCGACCGCCCTTGTAATAAGCCGTGCCGCCCTCTTGCCGGGTCCAGGATCCGTAAGGTCTGCTCTTCACGGGGGAATATCATACACGGTGGCGGGGCCCGGGTGGGGTCCGAATCTTCCGCTCGTCGGGAGTCGGGAGTCGCAAGGTCAACCCCGGGTTTTACGATTCCCGGGGGTTGGATCCTAACGTCGGCGGCGGGGGTCGAGGGCGTCGCGGAGGCCGTCGCCGATAAAGTTGACGGCGAGGACGGAGAGGGCGATGGCTATGCCGGGGAGGATCAGGGCGTGCTGGCCCTCGTAGAAGACGCTGATGCCGCTGCGGAAGGTGTCGGTCAGCATCGCGCCCCACTCCGGGG
>CAXUFZ010000374.1:0-3400 GCA_964250345.1 uncultured Rubrobacteraceae bacterium | reverse complement strand
AGGCAGCGCCCCGCTCCAGACCAACGAGGAGCTCCTCGCCGCCGCGGCCAGCGCCGCCCTCCTCGGCACCTCCCTGGCCGCCCTACGCTTTCCCCGCCTCATCGCCTGGCCCTTAGGCGCCGCGGGCGCCGTCTTCGGCGGCCTCGGCGTCGTGCGCGCCCTCCGCTCGAAGCTGACCGATACCTCCCCGAAACTCGCCTCGGTCCACAACCCGGACCCGGACCGCGCCTCGGACCGGGACAGTGAGGGTTAGGTTTTGGGGTTCGGTCCCTTATCCAGGCCTGGTTTGGGGTGGGATCTCGCGCCAGTTCCTGGCGTCCACGAAGCGGGAGAGGCAGCGCGGGTTGGTGGTAGCCACCACGACATCGTTCGTACCCTCTTCTTCTGCCAATACGGCCTGAGCGGCGAGGATCACGTCGGCGTCGAGGGACGTGTCGGGCGCTGTGGGCTGCCCCTGGTTGCGGGCGTCGGCCCAGAAGCGCGCGGCGAGCCTCATGTCCTCCGTGGTCAAGGGCAGGTAGCCGATCTGACCGGCAAGGCGTTCGAGTCGACGAATGCCTTCGGTCTTGCCCGCACGCGGGAGCTCACGGCGAACCTCGTAGTCGGAGATTTCGGGTACTCGAAAGAGCATCCCGGCGTCGAGGAGTCCACCGAGCCACAACGTAGCCTCGCGGTTCGTCTCCGCACGCGGGTGCGTCACTATGCCCAGCGGTCCCGCGTCGAGTAATACAACCCTACTCAAAGAGTTTGCGATACCCGAGGCGATCCCGGTCCAGAGCTTCCTTTAATTCCGGCCAAGTCTCCTCATCATAACCGGACTCATCGGCCATCCATTCATCGAGCAGCTTGATCGCACCAGCGTTGGGATGCTCCTCTTTCCTCCCGAGGCCACGGGAAGACTCCAGCACCGCGCGCTTGCCCTCCCGGTCGAGGGCGTCGAGGCTTTCGACCACGGCCCGCTTGAGGTCCTCGTCGTCTTCGGGAGCGACTTCCCGGTTCACAGCTTCCGACATACGCGGCCTCCTTTGCAGCCGGCCCGACGTTCGACCCGTGATTTTACCCGACGCGCTGCCTGCCCCGAATGCCCGGCCGCGATACCCATATGCCGGATTATCGTTAACATGTCGGCAATCCTGTAGAAGACCCGGCGGAAGAGAGAACCTTTTGTCCCACGCGAACGCGGTGCTCGACGCGATAGAGGTCAAGAAGTCCGGCGGGGAACTTTCGGAGGGCCTGATCCAGACGGTCGTCGCGGGCTACACCTCGGGCGCCATCCCTGACTACCAGATGTCCGCCCTGCTCATGGCGATCTTCGTCCGCGGCATGTCCTACGCCGAGACGCTCGCCCTGACCCGCGCGATGGCCGAATCGGGCGAGGCCTACTCTTTCCCCGACTGCGTGGACAAGCACTCGACCGGCGGGGTCGGGGACAAGGTGAGCCTGACGGCCCTGCCCATCGTCGCCGCCTGCGGCGCCCCCGTCGCCAAGCTCTCGGGGCGTGGCCTCGGCACGACCGGCGGCACGATAGACAAGCTGGAAGCCGTCCCGGGCTTCTCGGTGGACCTCTCCGAGGAGCAATTCAGGCGTCAGGTCGAAGAGGTCGGTCTCGCCATCGTCGAGGCCGGGGACCTGGCGCCGGCGGACAAGGCGATCTACGCCTTGCGCGACACGACGGGAACCGTTGACTCCCTGCCCCTGATCGGCTCCTCCATCGTCTCCAAGAAAGCGGCCACCGGCGCCGGCCA
This sequence comes from uncultured Rubrobacteraceae bacterium, assembly GCA_964250345.1. Classification (GTDB taxonomy): domain Bacteria; phylum Actinomycetota; class Rubrobacteria; order Rubrobacterales; family Rubrobacteraceae; genus Rubrobacter_D. The sequence goes on along the minus strand of CAXUFZ010000374.1, from coordinate 1,655 downwards.
CCTCCTCTACGACGTGAAACGCGGCTCGGGCGCCTTCATGAAGACCACCGAACAGGCCCACGAACTGGCCGAACTCCTCGTCCGCCTCAGCGAATCGATGGGCGTCCGCGCCTCCGCCGTCATCACCGGCATGGACACACCCCTCGGGAGCGCCGTCGGCAACGCCCTCGAAATCCGCGAGAGCGCGCGCCTCCTCCGCGGCGACCCCGTCCCCCAAGACCTCGCCGACGAGGCCCGCCTGGTGGCCGTCCGCCTCCTGGAGCTGAAGGGAACGAAGAGCCCGGAAGAGGCCGTCGAGCAAGCCCTAACTTCCGGCGCCGCCCACGAGAAGCTCGAAGCGTTCGTCCGCGCCCAGGGCGGCGACGCGAACGCCCTCGCCGACCTCCCCGTCTCCGGGGCGGTCCGGGAGGTGCGCGCGCCCCGCGACGGCTACGTGAAGAACTTCGCCGCCCTGGCGGTCGGCCGCGCCGCCCTGCTCCTCGGCGCGGGCCGCGCGAAGAAGGGCGACGCCGTAGACCCCGGCGCCGGCGTCGAGGTGCTGGCGAAGCCGGGAGACCGCGTCGGGCGGGACCAGCCCGTCGCCCGTCTCTACGGCGAACGCGGAGCTGAGGAGGCGGAGAAGCTAATGGGCGAAGCCCTTGAACTCTCCGACGAGCCCGTGGAGCCGCCCCCTGCTATTCTGGACGGCCTGGAAAGAGGAGGTCTTTAGGCCCTGAGGCGTTGAGGAAAACCTCAAAACCTAGACACCTCAAAACCTTATATCGACCGAAGGGAGTCGCATTGAGCCCCGTTCATGTGCGCGCGGAGCCGGGGGATTTCGCGGAGAGCGTTCTTCTGCCGGGAGACCCCATGCGGGCCCGGTACATCGCGGAGAACTTCTTCGAAGACGCGAGGCAGGTGACGCGGGAGCGGGGGATGCTCGGCTACACCGGGACCTATAAGGGGAAACCCGTCTCGGTGCAGACGACGGGGATGGGGTGCCCCAGCGCCTCGATCGTGGCGGAGGAGTTGGTGCAGCTTGGGGCGAAGAACCTGCTCCGGGTGGGGACTTGCGGGGGGTACGACCCGAACCTCCGTCTCGGGGACCTTATCGTGGCGACCGCGGCGACGGCGCAGGACGGGACGGTGGCCTCGATCACTCAGGGCGTCCCCTACGCCCCGGCGGCCCACTTCGACGTCGTCCACGCCGCCCACCACGCCGCCGAAGAGGCCGGCAGGCGGACCGCCGTGGGCCCCATCGTCTCCTCCGATCTTTTCTACGATCCCACGGAGAAGCCGCAGGAATTCTGGGGGAACCTGGGAGTTCTGGCCGTGGAGATGGAGGCGGCGGCTATCTTCACCATCGCGGCGATGCGGGGCGTGCGGGCGGGTTGTTTGCTCACGGTCTCGGACACCATCGGGCGCGAGATCGTACGCATAAGCGACGAGGAGTTGCGCGACGCGGTGGACAACATGATGGCGCTGACGCGCGACACCCTGAACGCCTTCAACTAGGGCCTCCCCGAAGAGGCGCGGAACGGGACCGCGATCCCGCACAAGAGGTTTGGGTAGAGAGATTTGACGATCCTCAACGAATCCGGCGTACCGGACGTCCTCCCCCCGCTGCACGCCGCGAACGCCCTGGCCGAGAGACTCCCCGACGCCCTCCTGATAGT